>JBOHZR010000070.1:0-3239 GCA_050738595.1 Steroidobacteraceae bacterium
GCGAAAAGCCGCGGAAGAATAGCCGCTTCCAGACGAAACACCACTCCTTCACGTGCATGAGGTGCACTATGCTGCGCAGCCCTTTTGGTAAGCCGAGTACGGCAGCGTCGTCTCATGCAGGATGCCGAGCCGCGCGAGCCCTTCGGTCACCTCGGCGGAGAGGTTCCCCGCGCCGTTATCGGACATGCCGGCCCGCGGGAGTCCGCGCTTCTGGAACGCCTGGGAGAGAGCGTGCGCGACGTTCTCAGCGTTCTCAACGAGATACCACTGCAGGTGACCGGCCAGGCGCGAGCGATCATCGAGGATGCCGATGAGCACAGGCCTCGCCCACTGCCCGCGGACGGTCAGTACGGGACGCGAGCCGACATGCCCATCCCAATGAACGAGACCTCCCACGTACTCGGCCTCGTAGCTGCGCACTTCGCGGGCGGCGAGCCGTGCCTCGGCACGCGCAGCGCCCGCCGTGTCGCGCGTGGTCAGTCGCCGTCGCTTGCGCCAGCCCTGACGGTGGAAGAGTCGCCGGATGCTCGAGTAGGAGGGCAGAGGGGCGAGCGCCTCGTTCCCTTCGGCCGCCGCGCGCAGGTTGTCGAAGTGCAGCTTCACCGACCAGCTCGGGTGCGCCGCGTACTGAGCGCGAAGGACCTCGCGGATGGCAAGGCAGAGCTGCTGAGTGCCGGCATCGGCGCGCACCTTGCGGCGAAGGACTCCGACCGGATCGCGTCGTTCACGGCGCGCCCGATGCAGCCACCGTTCGATCGTCGAGCGCGCAAAGCGCACGGGCTTGCCCGTGATCGGATGCTGCCAGCTTCTCCCGGCCAGCCCCTTGAGCTCGGCGCGCAGTTCCCCCCGCGGCGGCGGGGCCGCCAGCAACTGGCCGATCACCGAGAACCGCAGATGAGCCCAGCGCTCGTGAACGGAGGGGTCTTTCGCCCCGCTCATGCCGCATCCCTCGTCAACTACCGGATGCGCGCACCGTAATCGCGACCACGGCCCGCCCGCGACGGGCATCCTCTGCGGGAGAAGCCTCGCGCCCTACGCAGCGTGCCCCGCGGGGCTGCCGCCGCTCACTGGCGAGAGCCATCGCAGGAGCCAGATCACTCGCTCCTCGCTCGATCCGGTGAAGCGCTCAAGGAGCGAGGCGGGCAACTGCGCCAGACACACCGGTGGCATCAGCGTGCCGGCCGCACCGCAGAAGAAGCGACTCCCCGGCAGCACCTCGCTCCACCACTTCCTCCAGCGCGAGACGGTGTGGCGGCTCACTCCGACGAGCTCGTGCAGGCGGCGCATGCGCGTCGGGCTCGCCCCGCAGCGCATGGCAGAGATCACCACGACAATCGCACCGAGGTAGACCTTGCGGCCGAGAAAGCGCAGCGACGGGGGGGTGCGGCGCTTGCGGCAGCTGCGATCGGCGCAGCAGAAGGAGAGCCGCTCCGCGAAGCGGTCCCCGAGGTCAACGGCAAGACCGCGGGGCTTGCGAGGGAAGTCCGACACGTCGAGCTTCTTGCCGCACAGCCAACACCCCTTGGGGCGCTCGGCCGCGGCGAGGTCCTCATCGAAGCGCAGCAACAACCGGTAAAATGCCGGATCGCCCAACAACCTCTGATCCATCACCGCCCTCCCCGAGATATGGCTAAGCCAGGACGTAATGATCCCTGCCAGTGCGGCAGCGGGCAAAAGTACAAGCGCTGCTGTCTGGCGAAGGATCAGGCGGCCGAGAGCGAGGCACTGAAGGGGGCCGCCGAGGCCCGTGCCGCCGAGGCGGCACGGCACGCACACAGCCACGAGAACTGCGACTGCGGTGACTTCATCGACGATGAAGGAGACGAGCTCACGCGCGACTCCAACGCCGTCGTGGACCTGGTGCACGAGGGCAAGCTCGATGAGGCCGAGCGGGCTGCGCGCGAGTTCCTCGAGCGCTACCCCGAAGTCCATGACGGATACGATCGCCTCGGCATGGTCTACGAGGCGCGCGGCGACAAGAAGGCCGCCGCCGACTGCTACCGCAAGGTCGTGGAGTTCGTTCACGCCCATCCCAACCAGTACGAGCCCACCTTCACCGTCTCCTTCGAGCAGATGATCGACGAGCTCGATCCGCCACAGACGGCCTGATCACAGCCCCGCGACGAGTCACTCAACGTTCACGCTCGCTGAGGGCGCCGCGTCGGCTTCCCTCACCGAGCGTGATCAGAAATTAACGAACTCGCCTCAAAAACCGAGCGCACGCTCACAGGCTCTCGCCACGCGGGTCGGCGCCCCGCGCTCGCGTCTGAAGAGCCTCGAGCAGGTCAGCGCTGCGGCGCAGAAGATCCTGCAAGACAAGCAGGTCGAGCGCTTCATCCGCGCCGAAGTAACGCTCCTTGACGAAGAGCGCTTCACCCAAGCCACCCGTGGCCGACCCGGTCCACGCACCGCCTATATCCGCCACGCACATCAGCGCCCAGTGTTGCACTGGAACTCCGATGCTCAGGCTCTTCTCGACGAGGCGCGCACCGACGGTGTCTTCCCGCTGGTCACCAACGACGAGAAGCTCACCCTGAAGGGGGCGCTCGAAGCCTACAAACATCAGCCCTCACTCGAGAAGCGCCACGAGCAGCTCAAGTCCGTCCTCAACGTCCGGCCTGTGATGCTCAAGAATCACCTGCGCATCGAGGCGTTCTTGTTCCTGTACTTCCTCGCGTTGATGACCGAGGCGCTCATCGAGCGCGACATCCGCACCCGCATGCGAAAGCTCGGCATCAAGAAGCTGCCGCTGTACCCGGAGGAACGCCCATGCGCCGCCCCAACCACTGAGCGGCTCTTTGAGTTGTTCGCCGACTTACGGCGCCATCGGCTCGTCGATCAGACCGGGCGCGTGCACCAGCGCTTCTACGATACCCTGAGTGAGCCGCAGCGCGCCGTGTTACGTCTCTTCAAGCTCTCGTCGCAGGAATACCTCGCGGCCGCCGAGGAGCCGGCGGCCGGCTGAGGGGCCAGCGGGCCGCGGAAATTACCGGGTAATCGCATCAAAGATGCGCGGAATGTAGGCTATATTGCTCATCATCGTCAGATTTACTCTTTCGATTATTGCTTCAGTTCACCCAGCCATTGCACAAATCCGGCAGTTGGCCAGGTGCCCCGGCAAGGTGCGGTGCCACTGCGGCGGTTGGGGCACAAAGCAAGGATAGGAAGAGTACGCGGTGCATCTCGTTCCGGGTCATGAATCTCCCTCCCGCAAACTGCCCATGCGCGGATTTCGTAGG
>JBOHZR010000071.1:0-13969 GCA_050738595.1 Steroidobacteraceae bacterium
CTTTGAGCGTCCCGGACCTACTGCTGCGCCACGGCGCTACGAAAGCTCTGATCATTGAAGAGAGTCACCGTCGCGTTGACGATCGAATCCGATAGCACCTGATCGTAGTTCTCCATGGAATAGGATCGACCGAAGGTCGAGGCCGCTCCGGACACATTGCCTTCCCAGAGAACCCGACCCGTGGTCGTTCGCACCGCGATGCGCAGGACGACGCTCGCCTTGTACGTGTTCGTCTCCTCGACGAAGAACCGCCGCACGTCGCCGGTAATCACGAGATCGCCGCCGCTGTCGAGGGTCGTCAGGCCGGCTCGGTCGAAAATCTGGCGCATGTGCGTCGCGACGAAAACGCCCACGTCGTCCTTGGTGGTGACCAGTCGCGGCGTCGCCTTCTCGCGGTTCTCTGCGATGAGCTCCGGTCGCTGCCGAACGTCCCTGAAGGCGGTGAAGCTGAATTTGTGATCCGAGGCTTGCACCGCGCCGAAACTGGCATCGGCACTCGGGGTCCATTGCAGCGAGACGTTCTTCAAGGGCGGCCGCGCCGCGCATGCGACGAGAGCCGCAGTCGAGAACGCCGCCGCCAATCGGAGTTTGCGGCTCATGCATCTGCCCCCTGTATTGGCCATCGAGTCACGGCAGCAGGCCGAACACCGCGACGCTGTTCGTCGAGGCCGCAAACACCTTCCCATCCGCGACCGTCGGGACGATGAACTTGTTGCCGCTGCCGAAGCGATCACGGGCGCCCGCGGCCTGATTGCTGTTGTAGAGCTCCGTGGCGAGATGGGTCGCATCGTATGCATGGAGCACCGCAGCTCCGCCGCTTGCATTCTCATACGCCCAGACGATGGCGCTCATCGTGCCATTCGCGGACACGACGGGCGAGGTTCCCGGGTATCCAAACTGCGTGGACGTGCTCGAGCCCGGCGCGCTCGCGAGCTGCGCGTGACTCACGGGAAACGCCAGCAGGGGCGCTCCCACCGGACCGTAGTACACCGTGCCGCCGAAATACGCCGGCGAGGACCAGACGCCGCCGCCGAGCACCCCATCGAGCTCCTGCCAGATATGGTTCGCGTTCGGGTCGAACTTGCCCATCGCATCCCGATCGACGACGTACAGATTCCGGTCCTTCCCGGCCCCGATGACCAGATGGCGAACCGTGCCATTCGCGTCGGTGAGGTCGGGCAGCAGCATCACACCGCCCGAGCCGAGGTCTTGATCGTTCGTCGACTCGTCGATCCCGTTCGACAGGGTGAAGTAGTCAGAGACGGCGAGCGTTCCGCCCGAGCTCGTGAGCTTCACGAACGAATTCCCGTAGTCCCCGTTCTGGGGGAAGCTGCTCGCGTTGAGCGTCGTGTCGAATCGCCCGTTACCGGTCAGCACGTAGACGTTTCCGCTCGCATCCGCCGCCGCACCGTCGCCGCTCATCCAGATCGCCGGCCCCTGGCTCGCTAAGCCGGATCCGCTCGCGCCGGCTGCGACGTTGAGGGCGCCCTTCTGAGCCAATGTGGCCTCGTCGAAGGCGATGATCCAGCCGCCATAAGGTCCATCGTCGCAGTGCGACGTCCAGCTCGTGTAGAGGGTCCCATTCACGAGCAGCAGCGCGGCACGCTCGGCATAAGTGCCCGGCGCAAAAGTGGTCGCACCGAACGTCGCCGTGATGTTCACCGGGCTCCCGGACAGCTCGGCGCCGGTCGTCACATCGAGCGCGTGCAGGCGCTGATGGTAATTCCCGGCAGGATCTTTCGTCATCGAGACGATGAAGATCGTGCCATGCGCACCGGCGGTGCGGTCGATCACGGGCGTCGACGTGACGCCGATCGACGGCGTGATCTGCTCGCAGCCGTGATCGTCGCTCGCCATTTCCCCCGCGCCGAGGAGCGACACCTGCCATAGCGTCGCTCCGGTATCCGCATCGAACGCGTAGACCGAGTCGTTCTCGGTCGCCACGAACACGACGTTGTGCGCGCTGCCCGCCACGCTGAGCTGAGAGAGGTACAGCGGCTGGGCGTCGACGGCACCGTCCACCTGGAGATTGCGCAGGAGACCGAAAGTCGCGGACCTGACGTTCGAGGGTGTGAGGGTCGACTCGGTCAGATTCTGGCCCGTCCTCAGGACATCGTTCTTGAACGTCACGACGTCGGTGCCGGAAGCAGGCGTCGAGCTCGAGGAACCGGACGCGCTCGATGAACTGGATGAGCGACTCGAGCTCGAGCTGCTCGACGAGCTGGACGACCCCGAGCTTGCCGAATCGGCGCCGTTTCCGCACGCGGCGATGAGCAGAGCGCCCGCCGCGAGCGCGGCTGCAAAGGCCAGGCGTTCGAACATGGGCAGATACCCTGGACCATCACATCAGACGGAACTGAAGCATTGCAGATCGAGGCTGTCTCGTACATGTGCCTGCGAAAGCGCGACAATCCGCAGCGAGCGTAGAATCCTCCAGAGGCCGCTGGGCGGGTTGCCCGAATCGGCGGCATTCGGTCCCGCGTGACCCGAGGGACGCTGCACGATGGCGCCGGCGCGAATATCGACTCTGAGACGCGGCCTCTGGCTGTGCGGTGCCGCAGTGCGCTCGGTTTGCGCCCTCGTGGGCCTGTCGCTGCTGGTCCTCTCCGGCGCCTCGTCGATTGCCAGCGCGGCCGCGACCTCACCGGCCACAGTGCCCGCACCGGCTCCCGGCGCAAAGCCCCTCAGCGCCATCCTCATCACCGCTCGCGATGCCCTCTCCGATCCTTTTTTCGCGGATTCGATCGTCCTCGTGATGAACAATCTCGGACCTGCACCGGTGGGCATCATCGTGAATCGGCCGACACGTGTGACCGTCTCGCATCTGTTTCCGAATCTCAAACAGCTCGAGAACGTGCCCGAAAAGGTGTATTTCGGCGGACCGGTCGATCTCGAGACAGTGTGGTTCCTCATCCGCGCCGCCAAGCAGCCCAAGAATGCGGTCCCGACGTGCGACGGGGTCTACTTGAGCGCAGATCGCAGCCTCCTGATGCAGCTGCTCGGCCGCGCCAAGCCGATGGAGGGCCTGCGCATCTTTGCCGGGCACGCGGGCTGGGCGCCGGGTCAGCTCCAGGAGGAGATCGGCCAGGGCGCATGGCACCTCGAGCGCGCCGATGCGCACAAGATCTTCGACCGCAAGTCCGAGCATCCCTTTCCGTCACCGCAAACGCCGAAACCGAGCACCTGAGCCGCCGATTGCGCGGCGAGTCCCCTCCGCGAAGCACCGCATTCTTGCCGCATCGTCACCACGACGATCCCCGAGGGATGGGACTCACACCGGCACGCTCAGCCCTTCCTGCAGCCTGCGCCACTTCGAGCTAAGATCGCCTCTCCGCAGGGCCAAGATAATCACTAGAGATGGGGGCACCCTGATGATCGGTACGCGCGCGCTGACAATGGGTTTGCTGATATCCGCCACGATCCTGGCGGGCTGCTCGAAAAACGCAACGCAGGCCGTGACAGCCTCGGGAGGCAGCGCTTCCGCCGCCCCTGCGGCTGCGGCTGCGAACGTCACGGCCGAGCGCCTGGTACATGCGGGGGCTGAGCCGGGCCAATGGATGACCTACGGAGGCACTTACTCCGAGCAGCGCTTCAGCAAGCTGACGCAGATCGCCTCGAGCAACGTCGGACAGCTCGGCCTTGCATGGTATGCGGACTACGACACCAACCAGAACCAATACGGTTCGCCGCTGTACATCGATGGCGTGATTTACGTCTCCACGGCGAAGGATGTGGTCGACGCCTTCGACGGGAAGACCGGCAAGAGGCTGTGGGAATACAACCCGATGATCCACGGCGATCATTTGCGCTACAACCTCGGCCTCGTGAATCGCGGCCTCGCCGCCTGGAAGGGCAAGCTCTTCATCGGCACGCTCGATGCCAGGCTGATCGCGATCGATGCGAAGACCGGCAAGGAAGTCTGGTCGACCGATGTCGTGCCCGCGAGCCTCGGGCTCGGCGACATGACGGTCAAATACAACATCACCATGGCCCCGCGCGTCGCGAAGGGCAAGGTGTTCATCGGCGGCTCGGGCGGCGAGTATGGCGTGCGCGGATTCATCGCGGCCTATGACGCCGAAAGCGGCCAGCAGGCCTGGCGGTTCTGGACGGTGCCGGGCAACCCCGCGAAAGGACCGGACGGCGCCGCATCCGACCCCGTGATGGCGAAGGCTGCCAAGACCTGGAGCGGCGACTGGTGGAAATACGGCGGCGGCGGCACGGTGTGGGATGCGGCCGTCTACGATCCGGTGACCGATCTGCTCTATTTCGGCACCGGCAATGCCACGCCGTGGAACCCGCGGGTCCGTGAGCCGGGCCACGGCGATGACCTCTACACCGCCTCGATCATCGCGGTGAAGCCCGAGACCGGCGAGTACGTGTGGCACTACCAGGAAACGCCGGCCGATGCGTGGGACTACGATGCCGTGAGCCCGATGATGACTGCGGACCTCACGATCGCCGGCAAGAAGGAGCACGTGATCCTGCAGCCCTCGAAGAACGGCTTCTTCTACGTGCTCGAGGCCGCGACCGGCAAGCTCATCAGCGCCGATCCGTTCACCGTGGTGAATTGGGCCAAGGGCGTCGACATGGAGACCGGCCGTCCCATCGTCGTGCCCGCCGCTCGCTATGCGAAAGGTCCGTGGGATCTCGCACCCGGCGTGCAGGGCGGCCATAGCTGGCATCCGAATGCCTTCAGTCCGCTCACCGGCCTCGTCTACATCCCGGCCTGGGAAGCCTATATGACGATGGCGAGCCCGAGTGCGAACAGCCCGGCTGCGCGCCGCCCTGGATTCAGTCTCGGCATCGCGTTTGGTGCTCGACTCGCGCCCGGCAAGCTTCAGCCCTACGACCGGACCGGCGTGCGTGGCCGTCTCGAGGCCTGGGATCCGGTCGCGCGCAAGATCGTGTGGGAAACGGACCAGTTCACCCACGGTCTTCCGACCAGCGGTGTTCTCGCGACCGCCGGCAACCTCGTCTTCATGGGCAACGGCCAGGGCGATGTGCTGAGCGCCTACGACGCGAAATCCGGCACGAAGCTCTGGAACTTCAATGCAGAGACCGGCGTGTTCGCCGGGCCGATCACCTACGAGCTCGACGGAGTGCAGTATGTCGCGGCGAGCGTCGGAGGCGCCGCCCAGGGCGATTACTTCGCGCCGACCAATGCGCGCATGCTGGTGTTCACGCTCGGCGGCAAGGCCGTGCTGCCCCCGCCGAAACCCTACACGCCGCGGAAGGTCAATCCGCCGCCTTTGACCGCCTCGGCGGAGGTCGTCACGCACGGCGGGGCGCTCTACTCGCAGTACTGCTCCGTCTGCCACGGCGCGAACGGCTTCCAGCAGCGCACGAGCTTCCCGAACCTCACCGTGACGCCGCTCCTGTGGACGCAGCCGGGCTTCGATGCCGTGGTGCTGCAGGGCGTGCGAGCGGACAAAGGCATGGGCTCCTTCGCGAAGGACCTGAAGCCCGAGGAGACGGCCGCCATTCGCGAGTATTTGATCTCGCAGGCCACCGTGCTGAAGGAGCGCGGACCCGGCGCCTTCAGCCCGTTCGGTCGGCGCGGGCGGGCTCCGCGGACTGGACACGCCAACAACTAATTCTCTAGTGCACGGCATTTCCTCAGGTGCGGACGCTGATGCGTCCGCACCTGAGGGCTCTTGGGAGATTCCATGAAGCGCATCACTCTCGCGTATCTGTGCCTTGCCCTGGGCGCGCTGCTGACCCCGACACTGAGTCGTGCAGAGATCTCCTGCACCCGACCGGGACTGCAGCAAGCCGTCGATGTCTATCTCGCCGCTCAGACGAAGGGCGATCTCTCGGGCCTGCCGCTCGCAAAGGGTATCGGCTACTACGAGAACGCCGCGCGCGCCGACATCCACAACGGCTTCATCAACAAGCCGGTGAATATCGCGCAGCACCGCAGTCTCCTCGATACCACGACCTGTCAGACGTTCACCGAAGCGATCGTGACCAACAAGGCGGCGCCATACGTGTTCGGCACGCGGCTGCGCGTCAATCACGACAAGATTGCGGAGATCGAGATCCTCTGGACCGCGCCGGGCTACTGGCTGTTCGATGCGGACGCGTACCTGAAGCACTCCTCGGCGGAGAACTGGGGTCCCGTTCCCGCGGAGAAGCGTGAGTCGCGCGACACGCTGGTCGCGGCGGCCAATGCCTATCTCGATGCATTCCTCGAGAAGCGCATCGACCTCGTGCCGTGGGGCTACCCCTGCGAGCGTACCGAGGGCGGCCGCGGCTATACCGGCAAGGACTCACCCGCGGACAGCTGTTCGGTGGGCGTTCCGGCCGGAGTCGACATCGTCAATCGCCACTTCGTCGTGGACGAGGTCCTCGGCGCAGTGCAGGTGTTCTGCACGTTCGGCGCCGGAAGCCCCGCCGGCGGCAGCGGCGCGGCCGACAGTCATCTGTTTCGTCTGGAGAACGGCAAGCTCCGCTACGTGCATACGCTGACGCACCTGCTGCAGTCGCAGTTCCGCGGCAATGCCGCGCCGCCGAAGAGGCGGACCGGCTGAGCGCGGATCGGGCAGTCGCGCGACTACTGGCCCTTGGTCCAGGCGCGCTCTTCGCCGACCCAGGGCACGTCTTTCCCACGCCAGATCTCGACCTGCAGGGATTTCAGGCGCCATTCGCCGTCCGTGTCTTTGGCCGCCAGAGCATTCCAGCGGCCGAGGCCATAGACGAAGTTCCGGTCCGTGAAGATATCGTGCTGCAGAATCGACCAGAACGCGCGAATGCGGATGCCCGCGCCCTCCGGGGTCATCAGCACCTGGCTCATACGATGCTGCCGTCCGAGATAATTGGACGGATGCTCGTACCAGAGAAACTCGGTCAGCTTGCGAATCGCATCGCGGCCCGCACACAGTCCCGGCGGGTCATGCTCGATCCAGCCATTCTCGAAGAAGCAATCGAGATAGCTCTCCACATCACCGGTGTCGAGCGCCCACGCGTAGCGGGCGATGAGGTCGTGTAGCTCCACTCGATCCTCGATCGATACTTTCGGCTTCATTGCGTCGCGCCCCGCGAGAATGGAACGTGTGGAACGGCGAGCGTAGCATCGCGAGAGCGTGACGGCATACTGATGCGGAGCGGCAACATGAAACCTGCGATTCACGGGCGAATGGCCTCGGCTCTGGGACTCGCGTTGAGCACCGCCCTGGCGCTCGCGCCTTCATACGCACAGGCGCCGAGCGGCGCGGCGGCGCCCGGCGCCGGCGCGGGCCGGGCACGCTCGGCAAGGCCTGCGAGCACCGCAGGCCCGTTGTCATCACCCCAGTATTCGAGTCCCCGCTCGCCCGCGGGGCATTTCGAGCGCATCGTCGTGCACGGTCCCTCGCTCGTCGGCAATCTCGAGGGCGACTCTGCGGACCGTGAAGTCTCGATCTATCTGCCGCCGAGCTACTCGAAGGCACCGGGCCGCCGCTATCCCGTGCTCTATCTGCTGCACGGCTTCACGGACTCGGACGACCTGTGGTTCGGATTGAAGGGACCGCATTTCGTCAACGTTCAGAGAGCGGTGGATGCGGCCTACGGGCACGGCGTGCGCGCGATGATCATCGTGATGCCCAACGCGTACACGAAGTACGCGGGCAGCATGTACTCGAGCTCGATCGTCACCGGGAACTGGGAAGCGTTCGTCACGCACGATCTGGTGCGCTACATCGATCGCCATTTCCGCACCCTCGCCACGCCCAAAAGCCGCGGTCTTGCCGGCCATTCGATGGGAGGCTACGGGACGCTGCGCCTGGCCATGAAATATCCGGGCATCTATTCGAGCATCTACGCGCTGAGCCCCTGCTGTCTCGATGCAAATCTGCACCCGAGCCCGGCCATCATGGCGCGCGCGGCCGCAGTGCAGACGGACGCGCAGGTCGCGGCAGCGGACTTCGGGACCAAGGCCATGCTCGCCTCCGCGGCTGCGTGGTCGCCCGATCCGGCGAGCCCGCCGCGCTACTTGGAGCTACCCATCATGAACGGCAAGCCCGTGCCACAGGTCATCGCGGAGTGGGCGGCGAACGCCCCGCTCGCCATGGTCAGGCAGTACATCCCGAACCTGAAGACCTACACGGCCATTGCGTTCGACGCCGGCGATCGCGACGTCGGGATCGCCAACTCCATCCGGTCGCTGGACGAGATATTGAAGGGCTATGGAATGGCACCCGATTTCGCCATCTATCATGGCAACCACGTCGACCACATCCAGCAGCGGCTCGAGAACGAGGTCCTGCCGTTCTTCAGCAAGCATTTGGCATTCGAGTAACGCGACCGGGCGGGGTCGACGCCCCGGATCATCGATAATCGAGACCTACGCGGCGTGGGACGTACGCGGGCGCGTCGCCCTGCGGCGCATTGCGCAGCTGAGCCGCGGAGATGCTCTGAAGCCCCTCATCGAGCTGCATCGCGCGCTCTGCGCCCGGCTGCGCGCCGCTGACGCGCACGGCGCCCTCGACAAAGTGCGCGCGATCTTCGCGCGCATCACCGCCGCACTCGACGCCTGATCCGGTACGAGTCGCGGCCGCGCTCGCGCTTCGCACGATTCCCGTTTGCTCGCTCGCACAGGACAGGTACACTGCGCGGCTTTGCGGCTGTGCGCAGCCTGACGCGCGCGGAGCCGCCCGAGGGGTCTGAAGCCATTGGCGATGAGCAGAGCAGCCGAAGCCAACGAATCACCGGGCGCGGTTCGCAACGATGCGTGTGAGCGGTCGGCGGTGAAGTCGCACGACGTTGCATTGGAAATCCGTTTCGGGGCGCTCGATCTCGCGCAGATCCGGCTCCGCACGCTCGACCCGGGCGCCATTCTCGATGAGTTGACCGGCCGAGTGGCCACCGCGCCGCGGTTTTTCGAGCGGACTGCGGTGGGACTCGACCTCGCGCAGCTCGAGAAGGAGCCCCAGATCGAGGAGGTGCGGGCGGCCACCGATGCGATCCGGCGCGCGGGCATGTTGCCCGTCGGACTCGTGAACGGTCCCGTCTACATCGAGGCGCTCGCACGCTCGCTCGATCTGCCTGTGCTCGCGCAGTTCCGCTCACCCAGCAAGCCGCCGCCGGTCCTGCAGGCGGTGCTGGCGCCATCGCCTCCTCCGGAACCTGAATCCCCGACGCTTCTGCACCACCAGCCTGTGCGCTCGGGCCAGCGCCTCTATGCACGCGACAAGGACCTCGTCATCACATCGGCGGTCGGCGCAGGCGCGGAAGTGATGGCCGACGGGTGCATTCACATTTACGGCGCGCTCCGCGGGCGCGCCATGGCGGGTGCGCACGGCGACGTCACCTCGCGCGTGTTCTGCCACGAGTTCCGCGCGGAGCTCGTATCGATCGCGGGCGTATTCCGAGTGTTCGAGACGCTGCCGGCGGAGCTCGCGGGGCGGCCCGTTCAGGCCTGGCTCGAGGGGGACGACCTGCGGCTGGCGCCGATCGGATAGGAGATCATGAATTGACCGAAATCATCGTCGTAACGTCCGGGAAGGGGGGCGTCGGCAAGACCACCACTTCGGCGAGCATCGCTTGCGGGCTCGCTCGGCGCGGCAAGCGTGTGGCCGTGATCGATTTCGACATCGGATTGAGAAACCTCGACCTGATCATGGGCTGCGAGCGCCGCGTGGTGTACGACTTCGTCAATGTCATCAATGGCGAATGCACGCTCAAGCAGGCCCTGATCCGCGATAAGCGCCTCGAGACGCTGTACGTGCTCGCCGCATCGCAGACGCGGGACAAGGACGCCTTGAGCGCCGAAGCCGTACAGAAGGTGCTCGAGGCGCTGGCGGCCGATGGCTTCGACTACATCCTGTGCGACTCGCCGGCGGGCATCGAGAAGGGCGCTCACCTCGCGATGTACTTCGCCGACCGCGCGATCGTCGTCGTCAACCCGGAGGTCTCCTCCGTGCGCGACTCCGATCGGATCCTCGGGTTGCTCGCGAGCAAGACCAAGCGCGCCGAGAACGGCCACGGCGGCGTGCGCGAGCACTTGCTGCTCACCCGCTACAGCCCACGACGCGTCTCGACAGGGGAGATGATGAGCGTCGAGGACGTGAAGGAGATTCTCGGGCTCGATGTCGTCGGGGTCATCCCCGAATCGACCGACGTGCTCACCGCATCGAACGCGGGCACCCCCGTGATCCTCAAGGAGGAGAGTCTGGTCGCGCAAGCCTACGAGGATGCCGTGGGGCGACTGCTCGGCGAGGCGATTCCGCTGCGCTACATCGAGGAGCCGAGGAAGAGCTTCCTCGCGCGCCTTTTCGGAACCTGATCTCGTGCGGTTGCTCGATCTCTTCCGCCGCCCACCCCCCTCGGCCCAGGTGGCCAAGGAGCGGCTGCGCATCATCGTCGCGCAAGAGCGCTCGGCGCGCGGCGGACCCGATTACCTACCGCTCCTACGGCGCGAGCTGCTCGAAGTGATCCGCAAGTACGTGAACGTCGATCCGGACGCCGTACACATCAACCTCGACCGGGCCGAAGGGCACGAAGTGCTCGAGCTCTCCGTCGCGCTGCCGCAGAAATCCTGAGCACGCCCGAGCAGGCGCTCAGAGGAAGTGCTTCGCGGCTTTCCCGTTAGGCGCAAAGAGGGCAGGGATACGGGCCAAAAGGGCACGGCATCTTGGCCCGTGGCCGTTCGGCTGAGGGCCCTACTCATGCCACCTTGAGGAGTTTGACGCCGGCTTTCGATGCAGCGCGCTGCAAGTCTGCGTCGAGCGTGGCGAGCGGGGAGCCGCTGCGCAGCGCCAGTTCCAGGTACGAGGCATCGTAGACGGAAAGCCGATGACGCCGCGCCAACTGCAGTGTATCGGAGACCGCATGGGCGGCGGTCGTCGCATCGGTGGTGATGGGCGCCGCCCGCAGCATCTCGAGAAAGGCCTCGCTCTGCGCCTCTGTCACAGCGCCCTTGCTCTCGGAGCGCACCACCACATTGGCGACCTCGAGCGCCCAGGTTACGGGAACCTGAATATCTGTTTCAGGGAGGCGAACGCGCTTCAGAACATCGAAGGCATAGGTCTCGCTGCGCGCGCCGGCGTCCCGCAGGAGCCATGTGAGCGTGACCGAGGCATCCAGCACAAATCTCACTCGCGGCCTTCCTCAATCAGCGCCTTGATATCAACCTTGGTGCGTACGGGATGCTCCTTCTTGAACGCCAGGTACCGATCGATCGCTGCCGCCGGATCCTTGGGGCGATTTGCCAGGCTGGGCACCAGATCCGCGATTGCCTTGCCGCGATTGGTGATGGTGAACTGCTTGCCAGCCTGCACCTGACGCAGGAGCTCCGGCAGTTTGGTCTTGGCCTCGTAAGCGCCGATCTGAATTTTCATGGCGGCAGACTCCTTGAGTCCGCCTAGTCTACAGACTGGTCTAGTCATGTCAACCATCCGGACGGCTCCATGCGGCGATCCCAGAAAGCACCCTTTTCGGAACACTCGAATGACTGCTTTCGACCGCTGAGTTCTGAGCCTTGAATTCTGCGTTGGCCAGCTCCCGAAGTTTGACGGATTGGTGCGCGCAGCCTCAGGCACTCGTCTGGCCGAGGACGGACTGGACAAATTCCGTCTTGGCCTCCGTGTAAGCCTCGCGATCCTCCCTATACCTTGAGGCTAGTGCGACTTTCAGCGCCTCGTACGCGGCTCGAACGGTGCCGTCGCTTCTTAGCCGGTCGCGAAATGCCAGCCGATCGCGCCAGAGCCGGCTGCCGAACGGCACGAGGTGTAAGTGATGCGTTCTCTCAGAGTCGCTCGGCTTGCAGAACCAATGCATCACGTCTGCCTTGTAGTCGAAGTAGCAGTAGTCGAGCGGCTTTAACGCTTCGATAGCGGGTATCGAGGATGAGAGATCGTGAACCGCAGCCATGATGTCGATGATCGGTTTCGCCTGCAGACCCGGGACGGCGGTGCTTCCGACATGCTCGAGCGGCCCGATAAGCCAGGGCGCGAGAACCGGTAGCAAGACGCACCGCTCTATTTCGAACCTGGTCGGCCAAACCGGGTTGTATGGCTCGATGATTACTGGAGGCTGGCCGTACATAGGGTTCAGAACCGCACGGAGTCGATTGGCGCCGCGCCGTACGGCGCGGCAGCCTGTCCTACTTCAGGAATGGGTTTTCGACCGTGAGGGCACCGAACTTCCGGCCGTGCTGCAGATCCTCGCTGCATAGCAACCGACACTCCGTGTCAGCGGCGGCTGCGACGATCAGGGCGTCATAGAAAGAGAGAGTGTGATCGCGCGCCAACACGACGGCTTGCGCATGAATGCCGACAGTCAGGGGGCGCACCGGACCGAGTAGGTCCTCGATCACAGCAAGGGCGGACTCGACCTGCTTCCAGTCCCAGGCCAGCTTGCGGCGGGTAACGTTCGTGAACTCATTGAGGACTTGCACACCAATGACACCTCCGTCCGCAATCAACGCTTCGGCTCGGACGCTGCGCGGTTCATTGGCCGCGAAAGCGTAGATCAGGATATTTGTGTCGAAGAACAGCTCACCGGGCATTGGCCTCCTCCCGGTCGAATCGAAATCCTTTGGGCAGCGGCTTTTTCAGCACACGCAGTCGCTCAAGGGCCCTCTCGCGCCTGCGGTCGCGTCCGATCTCAAATTGCCTCGCTCCAGTCACAAGGATCTCAATCTCATCGCCCGTCTTGAGCCCGAGCGCCTTCACCACTGCATCCGGTAGCCGGACCGCGAGGCTGTTTCCCCATTTGGCAACACGCATGGCTCACTGCAAGATATACACGAGAAGACGTATATCCTATGCGAATCGGCGGTATTCGACAAGACTCAGATCCAACGCACCGCGAATGTCGCCTTTGGATAGGCTGCCCGCGCCCCTCGCATGACCGTTGGCCGATACCCGCCCAAGCCGACTGCTCGTGTTCACCGACCTTCCGGCCGGGGAGTTGACCTCGGTGCTTGACGTCTCGGCCGAGGTCCTGCCGAGATTACGCGGACGGCTGGGCGCGCGAGCCGCATCGGTCACTTTCTTGCGGGACGATGTCACGGCTTTCCAGGCAATTCGGCGGTACGCGCTGTGGCCGACCGGTCATCTCATCATCGCGACTTTTGGCCCAGCCGGGCCGCAGCGGTGTAGCGGGCTACCGGTCATCCGCTATAGCGCAACCGCACTCGCCGCGGAGCTCGGCGGCGAATTCAGGCTTGTGGACTCAGCGCTGGCCATTCATCGCACGCCGTGGGGCACCGAGCAGCAACCGCTGCGGCTGTCCACCTCGAGGAGGTCATCCACCGTGAAGATCGGAATCCTGGGTGCCGGGAACGTCGGCGGTGAACTCGGCCGACTCTGGGCTGCGAAGGGCCACGAAATCGCGTTCGGGGTGCCCGACCCGAGCAAGCCCGAGGTGGCGACGCTCGTTCGGCGGATCGGCGGTCGCGCGCGGGCGGCGAGCGTGGCTGCGGCGGCAGCGTTCCGCGAGGTCGTAGTGCTCGCGGTGCCCTGGCCGGCGGCCGACCAGGCCATTCGATCCGCCGGTGACCTAGGGGGCAAGACGCTAATCGACTGCACGAATCCTCTGAGCGCCGATATCTCCGGCTTGACCGTGGGCACGTCGGACTCGGCGGGCGAGCAGGTGTCCCGGTGGGCGAAAGGGGCGCACGTCGTCAAGGCGTTCAGCACGATCGGCGCGCCGAATTTCGCCAATCCACGGTTTGGCGAGGCGAGCGCCAGCATGTTCATCGCGGGCGATGACGGCCCCGCCAAAGAAGTGGCGAGCCGGCTCGCCGCTGAGCTCGGTTTCGACGTCGTCGACACCGGACATTTGAAGGCGGCCCGATGGCTGGAGGGGATCGCGATGCTGTGGATTCACCGGGCCTTCGGCCAGGGCTTGGGACCCACATCCCACGGATTCAAGCTACTGCGGCTCCACACCCGAGCGGCGTTGCGGAGCCGTCCCACGCCGACGAGCTCATCACTCGGCGCTTGCGCGACGCGCTAGATCTCGTCGGGATCCGCCTCGTGGATCACCT
>JBOHZR010000072.1:0-17535 GCA_050738595.1 Steroidobacteraceae bacterium
TCCGAGCTGCGCTGTGCGATGCCCTCCTCGAGGATTCTGGCTCCCTCGTTGATCAGCGCATAAATACAGCGCTCGACGATTTCCGGATCCGAGACCGGGCGCGGTGCCACACCCTTGCTTGCACGGAATCGCTCGATGATCGCGGTCACTGCCGGATCGGGTATCGGCTCGCGTGCGCCGGCCTCGTAGCGGTAGAACCCCGCAGCGGTCTTCTGCCCGAATCGGCCCGCCTCGCAGAGAATGTCCGCGACGTTCGAGAAATCCTCGCTCGGGCGTTCCGCCGCGCGACGCTTGCGAATCGCCCATCCGATGTCGAGCCCCGCAAGGTCCGCCATGCGGAACGGGCCCATCGCCATGCCGAAATTCTGCATCGCTGCATCGATCTGCTGCGGCAGCGCGCCGGCGACGAGCAAGTCGTGTGCCGCCGTGCCGTAGTACGCCACCATCCGATTGCCGATGAAGCCGTCGCAAACGCCCGAGACGACTGCGATCTTGCCGATCGCTTTCGACAAAGCCATTGCCGTGGCGAGGGTGTCGTCCGCAGTCTTCGCTCCGCGCACTACCTCGAGCAGCCGCATGACGTTCGCAGGACTGAAAAAGTGCAGGCCGATCACATCCTGCGGACGCTTCGTGAACCGGGCGATCGCATCGAGATCGAGCGTCGAGGTGTTGGATGCGAGAATGGCGCCGCGCCTGGCGATCACATCGAGCTGCTCGAACACCTTCCGCTTGACTTCGAGACTCTCGAACACCGCCTCGATCACCAGGTCGACCTCGGACAGAGGCTCGTACTGCAAAGTCGGCGTGATCAGCGCCAGGCGCTGCTCGAGACTCGCCTCGGTCAGCGACCCCTTGCGAAGCGCCCCCTGATAGTTGCGGCGAATGTTTGCGAGGCCCCGGTCGAGTGCCTCCTGCGTCGTCTCGAGCAGCGTGACCGACAGTCCGGCATTGATAAAGCTCATCGTGATGCCGCCGCCCATCGTGCCTGCGCCGACGACACCGACCCGGCTGATCGGGCGCGTGGCGAGCGAATCGGGAACGCCCTTGATGTGGGAGGCGGCGCGCTCGGCTTGAAAAATGTGCCGTAGCGCCGCCGACTCCGGGCTCGCCATGAGCTCGACGAATAATTCGCGCTCGCGCTTGTGCCCCAACTCGAACGGCTGCTGAACGGCCGCCGCGACCGCTTCGACGCAAGCGAGCGGGGCAGGGTACGGGCCCGCCTTGGCTTTGACCGTGTTGCGTGCAAACTGGAAATAGGCCTCGGCATTCGGCATCCGAATGTCGATGTCGCGCACCCGTTTGATTCCGCGCCCTTCGGCGACGACCGTGCGCGCGAAATCGATCGCGAAGGTCAGCAGATCGCCTTCTGCAACGGCATCGAAGAGCTTTGTGCCGCGGAGCTTCTCGAGGCCGACCGTCGCGCCGGAGACGATCATGTTCAATGCCGCCTCGACCCCGAGGACGCGCGGCAGGCGCTGCGTGCCGCCGGCGCCGGGAAGCAAGCCGAGCTTGACCTCAGGGAGTGCGAGTCGAGCACTCGGCCCGGCGATGCGGTAATGGCAGCAGAGCGCGAGTTCCAGACCGCCGCCCATGCAGATGCCATCGATCGCCGCGATCACGGGCTTGGTGCACTCCTCGATCGCACGCAGGACGCCGTGGAGGTTCGGAGCCGCGAGTGCCTTCGGTGTGCCGAATTCGCGGATGTCGGCGCCGCCGGAGAACCCCTTGCCGGAGCCGATGAGGACAAGGGTCTTGACGGCCGCATCGTCCTCGGCGCGCGCCAGTGCGTCCACGAGGGAGCGGCGCAGCTCGTAGCCGAAGCTGTTAACCGGAGGGTTGTCCAGGCGCAGGACGGCGACTGCGCCGCGGACTTCGATGTGGACGCTGCTCATGCGCTCCTAGAACTTCACGCGCAGGGTGGCGCCGAAGGTGCGCGGGTCGCCCACGAAAGCGTCGATCTGATTATTGAATCCCGGCACGGCAAGACCCTGGAAGGGGGCGTCGAAGGCGACCTGGAAGTAGCCCTTGTCGGCGAGGTTCTGTCCCCAGACCTCGAAGGACCACTTCCCGCCGGGGGCGCCGATGCCGATGCGCGCGTCGAAAATTCCATAACCTCCCTGAGCTTTGATGGGATCGAGATCGGAGCCCGTGCTGTAGGAGGAGCTGTACTTCCAATCCGAACTGAGCTGCAGCGCGAGCGATGAGCCAAGCGGCACCCGATACCCCGCCGAGAGCACCCCGGACCACAGCGGTGAGAACGACAGACGATTGTTCTGCCGGTTCGTGGCAAAGAGGTACAGCGCGTCGCCGAAGTTCGTGATGTTGGTGTCGGCGTAGACGATGCCGCCGGTGAAGTTGAGGCCGGAGACGGGCGGCAGCCAGTCGAACTGCAGCTCGGCGCCTTTGGAGCTCACGTGCGGGAGCGTGCTGACGACGAACACGATGCCGGTAAACGTATTGAGCTGGAAATCGTGGTACTGCTGATCGAATACGTCGGCATTGAAGCGCAGCGTCTTCTGGGCGAGCTCGCTTTTGACACCGATCTCGAAGGAATCGACCTTCTCGCGCGGAAACTCGGTGTCCAGGATCGGCGCGAGCGGATTGGCGGCCGCCGGATTGGTCACCCGCGCCAGATTGAAGCCGCCCGCCTTCGTGCCGTTGCCCCAGGAGGCATACCCCATCAGGTTATCCGTGAAGTGATAATCCACCTTGACCGTCGCGTTGAGGTTGTTCTCGGTCAGCGACTGAGGGTAATCGATGCCGTTGAAGAATGGATTGAAGGGCGTTGCGCAGCCGTAGCCGAGCAGCAGCTGCTGCGCATAGGGCAGCGCGAGCGACGGCGGGGGCGCGGTGAGCAGCTGCCCGCACGCGGCGCCGCCGTCGGGGTTGACGAACTGCGATGTGTCGTCCTTGGATTCGTGCGTGTAGCGCAGGCCCGCGGTGAGATCGAGGTGCTGCATCAGCGTATAAGTCTCGTTGGTAAAGAAGGCGAAGCTCTTCTCGGTCTGCCGGTAGGAGTCTATCTGCCCTGAGACGCCGGGAACGAAAGTGTGTCCAGGCAAGTTGCCGGTCAGCTCCGGCAGCAATATGAAATTCGGCGGGGAGACACCCGCGGCGGCCGTCGCCGTGCCGCCCAGATACAGATCGAAGTCATTGTCCGCCAGAATCGTTGAAGTGAGGTTCAGGAGCTCTTTGCCGGCGAAGCCGCCGATCAGCCAGTCGAGCCGATCGGTCTTGCCGGCGAGCCGCAGCTCCTCGCTGATCTGCTTGAAGTCCGTGACGTTGCCGTTGGCCGGATTCTGGATGAGCCCGGCTTCGGAATAATCCGGATCGTTGCCCGCAGCGACGCTGTTGTCCCGCCAGGCGCTGATCGAGGTCAGCTGAGCGGCGCCAAAGTTCCAGTCGAGCTGAGCGGAGAAGCCGCGATCCCAGATCTGCTGTGAGATCGGATAGTTCCCAAACGACTGCCGATTGAAAGGGTTCGAGGGCACATCCGGGAAGCCGACCTGTCCCGGCGTGCCGCCCAGAAGCGGGTTGGTCGCGAGCGCCGTGATGATCCCCGCAAAGGGGCCCGGATAGAGGGGCGTCGCCTGACAGCACTGCTCGTTGCGGCGCGAGAAGTCAGCGATCAGCCGCACGCTCAAATCGCTGCTCGGCGCAATCAGATACTGCCCGCGCAGCGTGTAGAAGTTGCGGTCGTTGACCGCATTGTCGCGGTAGCCTGTTCCCGTCTCGACACCCAGGAAGCCGTCGCGCTTCTGGTACTTCGCGTAGAGGCGGAAAGCGGAGAAATCGCCCACCGGTCCGGTGATCGAGCCTGCGACCTCCCGGTCGTCGAAGTTGCCACCCGTGATCTCGCCGCTCACCCCGAAGGTCTTCGACGGGCGCTCGGTCTCGATGACGATGACGCCGGCATCGTTGTTCTTGCCGAACAGTTCCCCCTGCGGACCTTCGAGGACCTGGATGCTCGAGATTTCGCCGAGATCGCCGAAGCCGACGCCATTGCGCGGTCGGTAGACCCCATCGATCACCACGCCGACGGAGGATTCCAGGCCGACATTGTCGCCGACCGTGCCGATGCCGCGGATACGCGCGGTGGTCGAGGCCTCCGAGGTGGTCGAGGTCACCGTGATGCCCGGGGTGAGCGCGGCCATGTTCTTGATGTCGGTCACGCCGGCGTCCTGCAGCTGCTGGGCGGAGAGCGCGATCACCGAGATCGGCACGTCCTGCTGATTCTGCTCGCGCTTTTGCGCGGTGACGATCACGTCCTGAAGCTCACCGGGGCCTGCGGTCGCTGCGACAGTGTCCTGCGCGCGGCTGAGGTGGCTCCCCGTGCCGAGCACGATTGCCAGGACGAGCGCCGGTGATATCCCCTTGAAAGCGAACTGGTTCGCGTTGTTTTTTGGCGCGACGGCGGATATGACCATGGTGCGTGTCCCCCTTTTCTTCGGCGCCGTGGCCGAAAAGCCCCGCGCAGCGCAAAAGCTTACGGAAAAGTCTCAAGTCCGGAGCCACTTCAGGCGCCAACCTGTTAACCCGAGGCGCCAAGAGGGATGTTGTGAAGCGGCCACATCCGGGCTCGGCTCCCCGGACCAGCGTCCGCAGATCCCGGACGGCCTGCGGGCGCGCGGCGGGGGGGCGGTCGGATCGACACTTCCCCGTCCTCGGGGCTAAGCTCGACACCGCATGCAGTGCTTTCCAGCCGAGGAGGTTAATGCGGTATGGGGACACTCACGACACCTCAGAACTCGATTTTGGTGAGCTGGGTCAAGTGCTTCGGGCGCGCACTGGATGCCGCCGGGTGTGACGGTAGCGCGCTACTCGCGGAGGCGGGATTCGACCTACATCATCTCGGCGGAGCGGATGCCCGCTGCCCCCTCACCAAGACCGGAAAGCTGTGGCAGGCTGCACTCGAGGCGACCGGGGATGAAGCCTTCGGCGTCAAACTCGCCAGTTACTTCACCCACACGGCGTTCCACTCTCTCGGCTTCGGGCTGAGCGTCAGCTCCACCCTCAAAGAAGCCTTCGAGCGCGTGCAGCAATACGCGCACGTGGTGAGCGATGCGGTCGGGTACCGATTCTACCGCTGCGGCGCGGAGTACCACTTCTACATCGAGCCGCGGACCGAGGTGCCAATCGAGGCGATCGACGCCCTCGTCGGGATGTATCTGCGCATGTGCCGCTCCCTCATCGGCCGAGACTTCTCACCCCTCGCAATCGAGTTGCGCCGGGCACGGCCCGCCGTCATTGCCGATTTCGAACGGCTGTGGCGGGCGCCGCTCACCTTCGGTGCCGAGCACAACCGTATGCGATTCGATCAGGTGAGCATCGAGCGTGCGCTCGACGGCGGCAATCCCGAGCTCGCGCGCCTGAGCGATGCCGTCTCGGCGCGTTACCTGGCGCGCATCGAGCGGTACAACATGGAAGCGCGCGTCCGGACAGTGCTCACGCAGCGCTTGCAGCACGGCGAGCCGACCCAGGAAGCGGTCGCCGAAATTCTCAACGTCAGCGCGCGCACACTGCAGCGCAAGCTCGGAGGCAACGGCACCACTTTCAGGAAGATCGTCGACGAAATTCGACGCGCGCAGGCGCTCGAGCACTTCAGCACGACCGAGATGAGCGTCAACGAGGTCACGCATCTACTCGGGTTCTCGTGCAGCGCCAGTTTCACGCGCGCATTCAAGCGCTGGACCGGGCTGTCGCCCTCCGAGTGGCGAGCGTCGAGCGGCTCGCGCACCCTGCATGCCTCGCCGCGGGGGTTCCCCAGCTCCGTCGATCCGCACGCGCCATCCGCGAGCGGTGCGTACACCGTGGCGCGCCATAGCGTCCGCTAGCTAGCACTCAATCCAACACGATCACGCCGCGGCCGGGCCGACCCTCCTGCAGATCGGCGAACGCTTGCGGTGCCTCGGCGATCGAATAAGTCCGCGTAATGAGCTCGTCGAGCTTCAGCCGGCCGCTCCGATAAAGAGCGATGAGCCGCGGAAAATCGAGCTGCGGCCGCGCCGAGCCGTAATAGCTGCCGGTCAGCGTTTTTCCGGTGATGGCGAGCCGTTGCGCACTGAGAACGACGTTATCGGCCGGCCCGGCGATACCGACGGTCACGGCCGTCCCGCCGCGGCGCAGGACGCCGAAGGCCTGCTCGGAGATGCGCCCGAGTCCCACGCAATCGAAGGCATAGTCGGCGCCGCCGCCCGTCAACTTGTGCAGGGCCTTGCCGATCTCCTCCCGTCCGGTCACGTCGAACGTGTGGGTGGCCCCGAAACGCTCGGCAAGGTCGAGTTTCGGGACGCTCGTATCGACCGCGACTGTCATGGCGGCACCTGCGATGGCGCAGCCCTGGATGACATTGAGACCGACGCCGCCGCAGCCGAACACGACCGCGATCGAGCCCGCCTCGACGCGGGCGGTATTGACTGCGGCACCGAAGCCGGTCATGACGCCGCAGGCGATCAGCGCAGCCCGATCGAGCGGCATCTCCCGGTCGATCTTCACGAGGCTGTCGGCGTGCAAGGTCGCATGCTCGGCCATGACGCCGCAGCCGCAGAACACGTTGAGCGGGGATCCCGCCGCATCGAACGTGCGCACGCTGCCGTCGGGCAAGGTGTAGAGCGCCTTGAGGGACTGCACGCAAAGGTGCGGGCGCCCCGTCTGACAGTAATGGCAGCGGCCGCACATGCTCACGAAGGAGCTCACGACATGGTCGCCCACTGCGAAACGGCTCACACCCTCGCCGACCGCGCTCACGATTCCGGCTCCCTCGTGCCCCAGGACGAGCGGCAGGGGATAGGCGATCGTCCCGTTGGTCGCCGATAGATCGCTGTGGCAGACGCCGCACGCGGCAAGCCGGATCATAACCTCGCCGTGCCGCGGTCCCTCGACCTCGATCTCCTCGACCGAGAGCGGCGAGCCGAGCCCCCGCGCGACGACGGCTGTCGATCGTTGAGTCACCGGGCTGGCCCGCTGTCGGAGGGCGAATTCATAAGCGAGGGCGCTGCGCCTCTGTCTGAGATGAATCCAAGGGCTTTATCATAGCCCCACCGGGTGCGCGGATCGTGTCTCGACGCTCCCGTTCGTCGGAGCTAAGCTGCGATCGATGCCTGTTCCCCAGAATTCCGCCACGGGTACGGGAACCGCCGACCTCGATGGCGCCGCGCTCACCGCCTGGCTCGAACAACATGTCGCGGGTTTTCGAGGACCGATTGCCCTGATCAAGTTCGAGGGCGGGCAGTCGAACCCGACTTACAGGCTCGATGCAGCGAACGGCGCCTACGTGCTTCGCCGCAAGCCCTTCGGGAACTTGTTGCCGTCGGCCCACGCCGTGGAGCGCGAATATCGGGTTCTCACGGCGCTCCACGCAGTCGGCTTCCCCGTGCCGCGCGTGTTTGCGCTTTGCGAAGATCCGACCGTGATCGGCTCGGCCTTCTATCTGATGGCCCTGGTCGAGGGTGCGACTTTCGCCGACGGCGCGCTTCCTCAACTGAGCAAGGGGGCTCGCACGCTCGTCTATTACGATATGATCGATACGCTCGCGGCCCTTCATCTGATCGATCCGCAGGCTGCGGGACTTGCGACATTCGGCCATCCCGGCAATTTCTTCGCGCGCCAGGTCGCGCGCTGGATAAAGCAATATCGAGCCTCAGAGACCGACCGGATCGAGGCGGTAGAGCGACTGATCGAATGGTTGCCCGCGACCTTGCCGCCGCAGAGCGGCACCGCCATCGTGCACGGCGACTACCGGATCGACAATCTCATCATGAGTCCATCCGGGGAGAGGATCCTCGCGGTGCTAGACTGGGAGCTTTCAACCCTCGGCGATCCGCTCTCGGACTTCTCGTATTTCCTCATGAGCTGGGTCACGCCGGCCGATGGGCGTGCGGGATTGCTCGGGCTCGATCTCGAGCAGATCGGCATTCCGACGCTCGAGCAGGTCGTCGCACGATACTGCGAGAAGACCTCGCGAGAGGAGATTCAGAGCCTCGACTGGTATTTCGCGTTCAACCTGTTTCGTCTCCTCGGAATCGCGCAGGGCATCAAGAAGCGGCAGATCGAGGGGAATGCGTCGAGCCCGCGCGCCGCAGAGATGGCGACCCGCATACCGCTGATCGCGTCCCAGGCGTGGCGCTTTGCGGAGCGCACCGGCGCTTGAGCCGTGGGCGCGCGCGTGCGCTTCTCTCGATGATGGACCGATGCACCGAATGCGCCGTGACCAGCCTGCTAGGCGGATCACTCCCCGAAAAAGCCGCGGAGCTCACGCAGTAGTGGGTCGAGCTGATCGTGATGTACCCAGTGACCGGCTCCGACGATATTGACCGAACGCACCGCGCGGAATCGGCCAGCGCGTCCATCTACAAGCGGATCGGACGCCCATGACTCCGTGCCTCGCACGAGTAATACCGGACAGGAGATTCGATCCCAGAGTCGATACTGTTGCTCATAGCTGAGGTCGCCCAGTCGAGTGCGAGCGCGCAACGCAGGGTCGAATTTCCACGAAAAGGTGCCGTCCTCATTCTGATAGGTGCCGTGAACGCTGAGATGGCGCGCCTTTTCTTTGCCGAGTCGGCCATTGACCTCGCGCATCCGGGCGACTGCCGCATCGATATCGGGATAAGTGCGACGCGCGCGGCTCGATGACTGACCGCGTAGTGCTATGGATTCACGCAGTCTCGCTTCAATGGGCACGGCCTCGCGTTGCGAAGCCTTCTCGGGCGTGGGGCCAAGGCCTTCTATCGCCACGACCTTTCGGACGTTCTCGGGAAACGTTCCTGAATACAAGAGCCCGATCGAGCCGCCGAGCGAGTGGCCCAGGATGCTGAGCGGAGCGGCTCCGAGCAGTGAGACGAACTGGGCGACATCGTGGATGAAGGCAATCTCGGTGTAGAGCGCTCCGAGGGGCCATTGGCTATCCCCGTGTCCTCGAAGATCAATCGCTAGGACGTGGTAGGCGTCGCGTAGCTGTTCGGCCACGAAGTCCCACGTGCGGCAGGTGTCGCGCTCGCCGTGGATGAGAAGAAGGGGAGAGGCAGATTCATTGCCCCAGTCCGCGTAGTGCAGCTTAAGGCCTTGCGAAAGATAAAAGCGCGACGCGGGCTCGGTCATCGATATCGCTCCTCTCACGGGACCGTCTGAGCGACCGGCGCCTCGCGGCCTACCATGGCCAAGTGCTGCGGGGAGTAACGTTCACCCTCGGCTTGGATGTGCGAGGCTGCCTCTTCGATCTCACGCAGATCGTCCTGGGTCAACTCGACAGTGGCAGCGCCGATATTTTGCTCCAGCCGATGGAGCTTGGTCGTCCCCGGGATCGGCACGATGTACGCTCGCTGAGCCAGCAGCCACGCGAGTGCAATCTGGGCCGGGGTCGCGCCGTTCTCGTCGGCGACGCTCCTCAACAGGTCCACGAAAGCCTGGTTCTTCTCCATCGCTTCCGGAGAGAAACGCGGGACAGAGCTGCGGAAATCGTTCTCGGGGAGCTTTGTGTCCTTGTTCATGGCGCCGGTCAGAAAGCCCTTCCCGAGCGGGCTGTAGGGCACGAAGCCAATCCCGAGCTCATCACAAGCCTTAAGGATGCCGTTCGTTTCCGGCGCCCGCCACCACAGCGAATACTCGTTCTGAAGCGCGGCCAGCGGCTGCACTGCATGAGCGCGGCGGAGAGTCTGGATCCCAGGTTCGGACATGCCGAAATACTTGACCTTGCCCTCAGAGATCAACTCCTTGACGGTGCCGGCGACCTCCTCGATTGGAACGTTCGGATCGACTCGGTGCTGGTAGAGGAGATCGATCGTGTCGATGCCGAGGCGCTTCAGCGAACCTTCGACCGCGCGGCGGATGCGATCTGGCCGGCTGGTGACGCCGCGATTCTGGCCGGTGCCAGGATCGATATCGAAACCGAATTTGGTTGCGATGACTACCTGGTTGCGGAAGGGCCGCAGCGCCTCGCCAACGACTTCTTCATTCACGAAGGGACCATAGACTTCGGCAGTATCGAAGAAGGTCACACCGCGCTCCACCGCGGCGCGGATCAGCGCAACGCCCTCTTGCTTGGACAGCTGCGTGGCATAACTGAAGCTGATGCCCATGCAGCCAAGCCCAATGGTGGAGACTTTGAGGCCGCTGCGGCCGAGTTCACGATTCTGCATGGGTTTCATTCCTCGGTGGGTTGTTGAATTGCCGCGGCTCGCCGCGCGCTGAGCTCGCGCGCCTGACCGCATCAGACGCCGAGTCAGGAACGATCCTCATGGCCGGATCATCACCTTGAGTGCCTTACGATCGTTCATGTCTCGGTAGCCTCCGGGCACTCCGTCGAGGTCAATGACGCGATCGAAAACGCGACCGGGCTGAATTCGGCCTTCCAGAACGTCGGGCAGGAGCTCGGGTATGTAGGCGCGGACCGGAGCCGGACCGCCACCGACCGTGACGTTATGATAGAAGGCCGTCTGCGAGCCGGGCATCGCGGCATCCTGCGGCACCCCGACACGGCCGATCGCACCACCCGGGCGAGCGATCTCGATCGCCGTCTCCATGGCCTGAGCCAGGCCCACGCATTCCAATACCGAATGGACACCGAGACTGCCGGTAAGCTGTCGGACGCGCTCGATCGCCGCAGGGCCGCGTTCGCTCACAATGTCCGTGGCGCCAAATTCGCGCGCAAGGGCGATGCGATCAGGGTGGCGGCCGAGCAGGATGATGCGCTGCGCGCCCAAGCGCTTTGCCGCAATCACGCCGCAAAGGCCAACGGCACCATCACCCACGACGGCAACATCCTTGCCGGGGCTGACCCGCGCGCTCACCGCGGCGTGGTGACCCGTCCCCATGACATCCGCCAGGGTGAGAAGAGAAGGCATCAGGGCGTCATCTTTGCCGACCGGGAGGGGAAAGAGCGTCCCGTCGGCATAGGGAATTCGAATCGCCTCCGCCTGCGCGCCATCGTTCCCCCGGTTTCCGAAGAAGTTTACGTGAAGGCAGGCAGTCGGCAGTCCTTCGTGGCAGAAGATGCACGTGCCGTCCGAGGAGGCGAACGGCATGACGACCACATCCCCGCGCCTGACGGTCCGCACGTCTGCGCCGACGGCTTCGACGACGCCAATTGCCTCGTGTCCCATCGGCTGACCGCGGTCGGATCGCTCCATAGATCGGTACGGCCAAAGGTCGCTGCCGCAGATGCAGGCCCGGGTCACCCTGACTACAGCGTTGGTGGACGCAACGATGGTGGGGTCCGGGACCTCTTCGTTCCTCACATCGCCCGCCGCATGCATGACGATTGCGCGCATGGTGATTACCTCGCTTTCTTCCGGCAGCCAATCTATCGCCTCGGTGGCGGAAGGATTAGAGGGTGGAATTCGCATGAAGTTATGAGAAAATCTCATGAATGGCACGCGAGAACTTCAACGACCTGCAGGCTTTCTTCGCAGTCGCGCGCAGCAGGAGCTTCACCCGCGCCGCGGCACAGCTTGGCGTCTCACCGTCGGCCTTGAGCCACGCGATGCGAGGGCTCGAGGAGCGGCTCGGTATTCGGCTGCTGACGCGCACGACGCGCAGTGTCTCACCGACTGACGCGGGCGAGCGGCTCCTGCGTACCGTGGGACCTCACTTCGAGGAGGTCGAGGCTGAGCTTGCGGCGCTCAACGAGCTGCGGCGCAAGCCCGCCGGCACGATTCGCATCACGGCAGGCGATCATTCCGCGATGACGATCCTCTGGCCGAAGCTTGCCAAGGTTCTGTCGAAATACCCCGACGTGAAGGTCGAGATCAATATCGACGCCGGACTCATCGATATTGCCGCTCAGCGGTACGACGCCGGTGTTCGTTTTGGAGAGCAGGTCGCGAAGGACATGGTGTCGGTCCGCATCGGCCCCGACATTCGCTTCGCCGTGGTTGGAACCAAATCCTATTTCGCCAGGCACGCCCCGCCCAAGACGCCCCAGGACCTCGTGGCGCACTCCTGCATCAATTTGCGCTTGCCGACCTACGGCGGATTATGGGCATGGGATTTCGAGCGCGACGGCCGCGAGCTCAAAGTCCGCGTAGATGGACAGCTCATATTCAACAGCATCTTCCAGGTTCGCGATGCGGCACTCGAAGGGTACGGTCTTGCCTACATACCGGAGGATCTCGCGCGACCTTATCTTTCGAAAGGCCAGCTAATCTGGGTGCTGCAGGAGTGGTCCCCGCCGTGGCCGGGTTACCACCTCTACTATCCCAGCCGCCGCCAGTCATCGCCCGCCTTTGCCTTGATCGTCGATGCCCTGCGTCAGCGTGAGAGATAGCTGCCGCGTGCCCGAGCACGTTATCGGCGACCCGCATTACTGAGTTTCCCTCAAGACGACCCTGGTCGAGCCTGCGCCTTCGCTGCACAGCGGAGGCTTTGTAATCGATTTCTGGCGTCGGGCCGATGATATTGCCGAGCGCATGGGCCTCGCTGAGCAACTGCATCACGTCGGACACCGCGCTCACGGACCACCCCTTACGCACAAATGCGTACACGCTAACCTTTGATCTTCTGATACCGTCTCAGAATACCGCGGGCGGGGCGTGTTTCAGAGCTCGCCTCCCTGTTGCTCCTGATGTGCAAATGCTTCGATCCAGGCGATTCGCGATGTCACGCCGCGCTTCGGAAATGCAAACCAATCCTTGGGGTAATCTCTATGAGTCCGAAAGTGATTTGGAGAATGTCGAACATAGCCAGCGCGGTCGTTGCGGGTGGAGCGCTCATGGCGAATATCGGTGCGGCATGGGCGCACCACTCTTACGCCATGTGGAATCACAATAAGGTTCTCACGGCCAGTGGCACAATCGGCGCAATCCAATGGATGAACCCGCACGTGTGGGTCTGGGTTTACGTGCCGAAGAAGCACGGCGAAGGATACGATCTTTATGGCTTCGAGAGTAATACCGTGCCCAATATTTCGCGCCTTGGCTGGCATAAGGACTCGCTGAAAGTAAGAGGTGGCCTGACAAATTCGGACACGGTGATAAGTGGACGGACTGCTGTACATTCCCACAGAGGAAGGAGCAGTACCGATGCGAAGACCAAGACGCAACCATTCGCCGGCGTTCAAGGCTCGAGTGGCGCTGGAAGCCATAAAGGGCGAGAAGACCGTCGCCGAGATCGCCAAGCAGTTTGACGTGCACCCGAACCAGGTCACCGCCTGGAAGAGCGAGCTTCTGCAGCGCGGCGGAGAGCTCTTCGGCGCAAGTGCTGCCGAGGGAGCTGCGGATGCGGAGAAGGTCCGGGAGCTGCACGCGAAGATCGGCGAGCTCACGGTGGAGCGGGATTTTTTATCACATGCGCTCGGTCGCTTCCCCGGTCCGAGCGGACGCAAATGATCGAGCGGGGCGAAGAGCTGCCGGTGAAACGGCAGTGCGAACTTCTGGGCCTCAACCGGAGCGGCGTGTATTACACGCCGCGTCCGATCCCTGAAGAGGACCTCCAGCTGATGCGGCGGATCGACGAGGTGCATCTGCGCTGGCCGTTCTATGGAGCGCGGCGCATCGCCCGAGAGCTGACGAAGCAGGGGCTTCCTGTCGGGCGGGTGCACGCGGCGACCCTCATGCGCTGCATGGGCATCGAAGCGCGCTACCGCAAGCCGCGCACGAGCATCCCCTCGCGCGAGGGCTCGATCTATCCGTACCTGCTCGGCGGGCTCTTGATCGAGCGGGCCAATCAAGTCTGGTCGACCGACATCACCTATATCCCGATGGCGCATGGATTTTTGTACCTGATGGCGATCCTGGACATCGCCAGCCGGAAGGTGCTCGCCTGGCGACTGTCGAACACGCTCACGACGGATTTTTGCCTGGAAGCGCTCGAGGAGGCGCTGGATAAGTTCGGCGTCCCGGAGATTTTCAACAGCGATCAGGGTTCGCAGTTCACTTCCGAGGACTGGCTCGAGCGGCTCAAAGGCACCGGCTGCCACATCAGCATGGACGGCAAAGGCCGCTGGGTCGACAACGTCTTCATCGAGCGGCTGTGGCGGTCGGTCAAGTACGAGGAGGTCTATCTGCACGGCTACCGCGACGGCCGCGAGGCGCGGCAGCGACTCACCGAGTACTTCAATTTTTACAATCGCAGGCGTGGGCACCAATCCCACGACTATCGCACGCCCGACGAGGTGTACTTCGCCGGCCATGGCGAGTCGCTGACGGTGGCGGCCTGAGGAATCGCGATGCGCGCCCCAAGCTACGCAGACCAAATTTCGGGGGATACCGTTATAGCGGGTACCCCCGAGATCTCCGCCCATAAGCCTTCCTACGCGGTCGCGATCTCGGGCACGGGCGAAGAAAGTGGAATTTCCGCCCCCACAGCGAGTCGTGCATTGAAATGCTCGCGCCCCGATCGAGCGCGGACTTCTCCCGCCTTCGGCGTGAGACTGCGCGACGCCTTCGGCGCTGAAAGGAGGAGAAGACGCGATAGACATCGCATTCAAGAGTTGAAGAGAAGACCGTCAACGTGTTTAATCAACGCTGCAGTTCCTTCCACTTATCAGCTCGGAAAATCTGTCCGAACTACCCGAGCCACCGCTGTAGGCGACAAAGTGTCGATTGAGTATTTTCCGCTTTGGCACAGCCAAAGACACGCCGGCTATTTTGTTGAGGCGCGACGATCCGACGGCAGCACCGTAGTAGGTGACACCGCCGCCTCCGAGATGACAGAAGCTTCCAAGCAATCAGGGTTGGAGATAATTCCACCGAAGGATATCTCTCCACCGAACTGAGCGAGGTTGTGAGCAAGGTCGCGTGGTGCAACGGGTGACGCCGCTTCCATAGCGCAAGGGGTAGCATCTGTCCTTGTGGTTTGCGCGGACTAGACCCGCTGCTCTGCTCAGCAATCTGACGGTGAACGTGAGCTTATGCCGGTGCGGCCGTCCGCAAACCGGTGCCTACTCGCGTCATCTGCCATATGGGCTCGAGCGTGGACGGGCGCACTCTGCCGAGTCGCTGGCGTACATGACAGCGGATGTCATGTATGTGCTTCTATGCTTCGCGTCGAGGGGAGGTCCGCATGGCGAAAGTGCGAATGCAGCATGCAGCGGTCGTCGGCGTCGCCGAGCACGGCAATTCCGCGGTGCTGGTCACCATCGCACCCGGCGGTGAACTCCTTGATCGGCGCCGCGTCGACCTCACCCGGGGTCTCCCGACGCACCCCTATCACCACGAAGGCTCCTGGGCGGTGGGCCGTTACGTCAACAGCTCGTGGGCGCGGTCAATCTCGCTCGCGGAGGCAGTGGCACTCGTCGAACGGGTGCGCGAGGCGGCGCTGCGCGGCGCCCGAGAGGGCTTGGAGGCGCTGGCTGCGGCGGTGCCCGTGCCGATCGCACGCATCGGAATCCGACTGTGCCCCAAGCTCCCACCGACGACCGAGGAGCGGATCGCCGACACTCGCGCAGCGAATGTCGCCGACTCGGTGATGTACCGCGAGGCCCTGGCCACTGCAGCCGAGGCGCGCGGCTGGTTCGTGCAGTGGTACGACCGCGATGGCGTGTTCCGCAACGCGGCGGCGGCGCTCGGCGAAGAGGATATCGGTGCATTCCTTCAGGCGATGGGCCGATCGGTCGGCCCCCCCTGGCAGGCCAAACACAAGCTTGCGGCAGCTGCGGCTCTCGCAGCCGGAGCGCGAAGGTGAGTGGTCCGGGAGACTCCCAACCGCTTGCCGGCACAGTCGCCGTCGTGGCCGGCGCGACGCGCGGAGCAGGGCGCGGAATTGCACGTGCGCTCGGTGAGGCGGGAGCCACTGTCTATTGCACCGGCCGCAGCATCCGCGGCCGGCCGTCTCTCTACAACCGGCCGGAGATCGCGGCGCTGTTCGACCGAATCGAGCGGGAGCAGGGCAGGCTCGACATCCTCGTCAATAGCATCGCAGGCGAGGACCCCTTGATGAATTGACCCTTCGCTCATTGCGCATGTTACAAACAGTCATGCATTATCAGAGGCCTTATGCACGATCACGGCCGGTCGCGCCCCGCCGCAAGCTCTGTTTGCTGGTCGAGTGCTCGCATTTGACGAGTCGGCTGGTCTCATTTGGGCACGGTTGATGGCGGAGGGAACGGCACGTGGAGTCTCACGCCGTGCACTCGATATGATCATCGCCTCCATTGCCGAGGCGAACGACTGCGTCGTGGTCACGGACAACGAGCAACACTTTGCGGGACTCAGGATGCTCGATCCGCTGCGGAGCGCCACCTGACTTTCGAGGCGTAGAACACCGGTAAGTCGCGCGTCCGTGGGGCTAACAAGAGAGTCGGATCGGGGAGCATTCGCGCGACCACCACGTGAGCTCTGAGCCCGCGACCGATTGACAGCCGGAGACGACCCCCTTTTGAAGCCGATTCCGAACTCCGAATTGCACCGCGGCAGTGCCGTAGCACCCTCGCTGTCCGGCCAACCGTCTGCTATGGCTTATGTGACTTCCTCGCCGGTCACGCTGGATGAGCTCATCGACAGCCTTCCCATGTCCCCCGCCCAGGTGTGGGTGGCGTTGCTCTGCGCGCTGACGCTCTTCATCGACGGCTACGACATCCAGGTGATGGCGCTTGCGGTGCCCTCTTTGGCGCGAAACTGGTCGCTGCCCCCCTCGAATTTCGGGCTCGCCCTCTCTGCGGTTGTGATCGGTATCTCGATCGGATCGGGACTGCTCGGCCCGCTCGGGGATCGATTCGGTCGGCGCACGGTGCTGATTGCGACTCTCGTAGTCATGAGCATCGCGACGGCCTGCACGGCCTCGGCGCGAAGTCCGGGTGAATTCGTCCTGTGGCGCCTCGCAACCGGTCTTGCCCTCGGCGCCGGCATTCCGAACTGCGCCGCACTCACCGCCGAGTATTCACCCCTCTCCAACCGCTCACTCGTCATGGGTCTCATGAACCTCGCATCACCGATCGGGGCCTTCAGCGCCGGCTTCATCGCCCCGCCGATCCTCGATGCCTTTGGATGGCGGGGAGCGTTCCTCCTCGGCGGCGCGGTGCCCCTCATCATCGCGACCCTTGCGCTGCGGCTTCCCGAATCGTTGAAGTTTCTCGCGCTCCGGCGTCCCACCGACCTGCGGATCGAACGCTTCCTGCGCCGAATTGCCCCGCACGTGGACCCGCGGGCCGTGCGCCTGCAGCCGCCGGAGCACGGCGCGCGCGGCGCATGGCTGGGCCCGCTCGGTTCACGCTTCATCGCGCGCACGCTCCTTCTTTGGGGCCTGCTCTTTCTCAACCTCTTCAACCTTTACGTGCTGGTGAGCTGGCTTGCGACGCTGCTCGAGCGATCAGGCTGGAGTCAGTCGGCTGCGCTCCACGGGGCGGTCATGATCCAGGGCGGCGGGATCATCGGTGGGCTGCTGGTGTCGCGCTTGATGGATCGCGGTGCGACCCGCGCGGCATTGTTCGCCGGGTTTGCGCTCGCGGCGGCCTCGCTTCTTTCATTCGGCCTCGTGCCGCACGGCACCTCCTGGACGGTGCTCCTGCTCCTGACCGGTGCGGGCGTATCGGGATGTCAGCTGTCCCTCAATACCTTGTCGGCGGCATACTATCATCCGGCCATCAAGGCGACGGGAGTCGGG
>JBOHZR010000073.1:0-15344 GCA_050738595.1 Steroidobacteraceae bacterium
ATCTCCGGCAGCACCGTGTAGTTGGAGAACGTCGAGCATCCCATGTAGTGATGCACCTTCTCCCCGCCGGCCGCGAAGCGGCTCGTACCGTCCGGCATTACGCCCTTGCCCTGCGTCGCGCGGATCGCCGTACAAAGATTCGTCTTGCGCGACAGACACGACTTGCACTGACGGCACTCGGGTGTGTAGAGCGGGATCACGTGGTCGCCCTTCTTGACGGAGGTCACCCCCGCGCCCACCTCGACGACGACGCCGGCGCCCTCGTGACCGAAAATCACCGGGAAGAGGCCCTCCGGGTCGGCCCCCGAGCGCGTGAACTCGTCTGTGTGGCAGACCCCGCTCGCTTTGATCTGCACCATGACTTCGCCGCCATGAGGACCTTCGAGGTCGACTGTGGTCACTTCGAGCGGCCGGCCGGCCGCATAGGCGATGGCAGCTTTCGTCTTCATCGATCCCCTCTTTATCCGATGTGCGCGACCGCAATCCGCGCGAGTCTACCCCTCCCGTCGGCGCACGTGAGCCTCGGCAAGCATCGACGCTGCGCTGCCGTGGGAGTGTTCCATACCCCATCACTCAGTCGCCACCACTCTTTATCCGGCCGTCACGCTGCCTTGACGGCACGGCATAAAGCATTCCGGTGCGCCGGATGTGCGAAACTGAGCGCACCAGGAGCGGGTAATTGGGGGAAGAAACGTGAGTGACCCGGAACGACCGCTCGCAGCGATGGCCTCACGTGCGGCGCGCAGGCTTGCATCGCCTACCCGGATGATGCTGGCCGCCGCGATTGGCACCATTGCAGGGCTCGGCGCCGCGCACGGCGTGACCATCGCGGCCGAGCAAAGCACGCCGGCCGAGGCAACGCACGGCGCGTCGGCCGCTTCCACGGCTGTCACGACGGCCGGCACGACGGCCGGCACGACGGACCGCCGGGCCGCGGCGCCGGTGTACGAGATCCCGGCGTACGCCCCGAGCTATGTTCGTCGCGCGATCGAGTCTCCGGAGCGGCCGGCGGCGCAGCGTGCGCGCGATGCCGGCCGCAAGCCCGCTGAAATCCTCATGATGTCCGGCATCAAGCCCGGCGACCGGGTGATCGAGTTCGCATCGTTCGGCCAGTACTACACGCGGCTGCTCTCCGACATCGTGGGCCGAAGTGGCCGGGTCTACATGTTCGATCTGCCGTACACGGAGAAGCGCGCGGGCGCCGCGAGCCGCGCCTTCGTCGCGGCGCATCCGAACTCAAAGTACACCGTCGTGAATTACAACTCGGTGCAGCTGCCGCGCAACGTCGACATCGTCTACATGGTGCTGTACTACCACGACCTGTCGATCAATCACATCGACACTGCTCGCCTGAACGAGCGGATCCTCGCCGCGCTGAAACCCGGTGGAATCTTCCTCATCGTCGATCACAACGCCCGCCCCGGCTCGGGCCGAAGCGACACCCAGGCGCTGCATCGGATCGATCCCGCCGTCATCCGCAAGGAAGTGACGGCGGCCGGATTCGAGCTCGTCAAGGAGAGCCATCTGCTTGCCAATCCCGCGGATGATCACACGCTGCTCGTCTTCAAACCTTCGATCCGTGGCCGCACCGACCGGACGATCTTCGTGTTCCGCAAACCGTTCCGCTGACGCTGCCAGATCGATCAAACGAGCGGGGCCCCACCATCATGCCTGGTGAGCAGAGCCCGCGGCCAGACAGCACGGCGGTGCGGGTCGCTCTGTGGCGCGCGATGCATGTGCGAGTCGACCCGCCACCGCATGTGCTGGACGACGAGATCGGCCTCGCGCTGGCGGCTCCCGATGAGCACTGGCGTCTGCGCCCGGACATGGACGTTCGCGGGACGAGCCGCTTTCGGGCGGGCGTCGTAGCCCGCGCGCGCTTCGTCGAGGATCTCGTAGCGGAGCGCACCGGCCGAGGTCTCGGCCAATACGTCATCCTTGGAGCCGGCCTCGACACCTTCGCGCAGCGGCGGTCCGACATCGCATCGCGCCTGCGGGTCTTCGAGATCGACCGGCCCGGTCCCCAGGCCTGGAAGCGCCAGCGCCTCAATGAGCTGGGGCTCGGTGTGCCGCAGTGGCTGAGCCTCGTGGCGGTCGACTTCGAGGCTGGCGATGATTGGTGGCAGAGGCTGGCCACCGCGGGCTTCGACACCCGCCAGCCAGCGGTCGTCGCCTCGACGGGCGTCAGCCCGTATCTCACACGGGATGCGATCGCCTCGACACTGCGCCAAGCCTCGAAGCTCGCACCGGGCTCGCTGTTCGCGATGACTTTCATTCTCCCGCTCGAGCTCGCCGACCCCGAAGAACGTGCGGGTTACGAGGCATCGATCCAAGGCGCCCGTGCGAGCGGGACACCGTTCCTGAGCTTCTTCGCGCCGGCCGAGATGCTCCTGCTCGCGCGGGAGGCTGGCTTAGGAGACGTCCGGCACGTCTGCGCCGCCGACCTCGCGCAGCGGTACTTCCCCGGGAGGACGGATGGCTTGAGGCCGGGCTCGGAGGAGCTGCTGGTCGCGACGATCTGAGCGCGGCGCTCTCAGGGATGATCCGCGTACGCACGCGCGACCGATTGCGGCACGTTCCCGAGGCCGTACCAGCCCGTGTAGCGGGCCTTGAAATCCGCCGCGATCTGCCGGCCCGCCTCGGCCGCCGGCACGCCCCGCGCCTTGAGTGCCAGCGCATGCCTCTGCAAATCCACGAGGAACGCTCTGTCCTCGGGGATGAGCTCCGGTCCGCCGAGCGCGCCGTGATCGGGGATGATGTGCTGCGCTTTCAGAGGTGCGATCTGATCGAGCACGGCGATCCACTGGCGTGGGCTGCAGGACTCGCAGATGATGTTGGGCGAGACGTGATTCTGCACGACATCCCCGGAGATCAGCACCGAGTCCTCGGGCACGAAAATCACCTCATCACCCCGGGTATGCGCCGCTCCGAAATACAAGAGCCGCGCCTGCACGCCTCCGAGGTCGAGCGTGTAGTCCCGATCGAACAGCACGTTTGCGGGATCGACGCCGGCACTCGCGAGAAGCGCGTGCATCCGCGGATTGCGGCCGAAGAGCGCGAGGAAGCGCGGCCCGTCGGCCTCGAGCTCGGCCTGCTGAATGCGCGGCCGGATCACGACCGTGCCTCGCGGAAAGCCGCGCTGTCCCGATGCGTGCTCGGGATGGAAGTGCGTCGTCGTGAGATAGAGCTTCTGGCCGGGCGGGGAAAGCGCGACCGCAGTGCGCGCCGCGACCGCACCATTGCGCGGACCGAGGCCGGTATCGATCACAAGCGTCGCGCGCCGTCCGACCACGATGCCGATGTTGGGAAAGCCCATGATGACGTAGACGTGGGCCGAGACCTGATGAGCAGCGTGCTCGGGCAGCATCGGATCGGTGATCGGCGGCTGCGCGGGCTCGGCAGAAGCGGTCGCCACGAGGATGAGCAGAGCGGCTGCAAGAGCGGCAGAGCGCAGATACATGACGGGCCTCCCGCGGACGTTCACCGCCGGTTGCGATCGATGTTTAGAACAGCTTGACGGCGTTCTCGAGCGTCATTGCGATGCCCCACACCAGCGGAATGCCGACGAAGCCCCAGGCGAGAATGAGCTCGAACACCGGCGTCTTACGCGTGTTTTGGTCGGACATGGCCCTGCTCCGCTTAATTTGCCATTCTCGGCGCTGCCGGCACCCCTGGCGCTGTGGGTGCGGGCGCCTCCTCGCGCAGATGATGGCGCGCGTGGACGGCTCGTACGAACAGATTGCAGAAGAACCCGATGACGAGGAGGCCCGCCATGATGTACATGGTGAGGCTGTATGCCTGTGCCTTCGGTACGCCGTGGTCGATCCGGTACTGCCGGATATAGTTGACGAGCACCGGGCCGAACACGCCGGCCGCCGACCAGGCGGTGATCAACCAGCCATGGATCGCGCCGACGTAGCGCGTGCCGAACATGTCCTTGAGATACGCGGGGATCGTCGAGAAGCCTCCGCCGTACATACTGATGATCACCAGGAAGCACACGACGAATGCGGCGACGCTGCCGATCGAGCCCGTCGTTGGAACGAGCGCATAGAGCACGGCGCCAAGCACGAAGAAGCAGAAGTACGTGTTCTTGCGGCCAATCAGATCGGAGAACGATGCCCAGCCGAACCGGCCCGCCATGTTGAGGAGACTCATGAGTCCGACGAAGCCCGCCGCCGCCGCCGGGCTCACTCGCCCTGGAAACATCTCCTGACTCATGGGCGAGGCCTGACCTAGAACGCCGATTCCCGCCGTGACATTGAGACACAGCACCCACCAGATGAGCCAGAACTGCGGCGTCTTGATCGCCTGGTAGACATGGACGTCCGCGCGCGTTACGAGCTTCGCAGCAGTGGCAGGCGGCGTCCATCCCGCGGGCTGCCACCCCGGGGCGGGGACCCGCACGATCGCCGCACCCACGAGCATGAAGCAAAAATAGATGAGACCCAGGCAAATGAAGGTCTCCGCCACGCCGAGGTGGGTGGGCGTGGAGAACTGCTTCATGAGCCAGACGGAGAGCGGTGCGGCAATGAGAGCTCCGCCGCCGAATCCCATGATCGCCATGCCCGTCGCCATTCCCGGACGGTCCGGGAACCACCGGATGAGCGTGGACACCGGCGAGATGTACCCGATGCCGAGGCCGAAGCCGCCGAGCACTCCGTATCCGAGATAGATGACCCAGATGTCGTGCGCGTACACGCCCCCGGCCGAGACCAGGAAGCCGCCCGCGAAGCACAGCGCAGCGGTGAACATCGCACGGCGGGGTCCGCCCTCCTCCACCCAGCGGCCGAGGATCGCCGCAGAGACGCCGAGGAAGAATATGCCGAGCGTAAAGATCCAGCCGATATCGGTCAGCTTCCAATCGCCAGGCGCGGAATGCTTGATCCCGATCAGCATCGATAGCGGCAGGTTGAATACGCTGAACGCGTAGGCCTGCCCGATGCAGAGGTGAATGCAAAGCGCAGCGGGTGGCACCAGCCAGCGGCTGAATCCCGGCCCGGCGATCGTGCGATCGCGATGCAGAATCGACACGGCGCTCGACATTTGGCCCCCTTGAGACCTTCCGCCTGCGGCGCTCATCGGCCTCGATCATACCCAATCCTCCTCGCCGCCGTGTCACAGCGCCCTTGTGGTACAGCGCCCCTTGTGGTCCCCCATCCTTCCGGAGCACTCTGCGCGGCGCGATGCATTCCGCGACAGACACACCCCCGGTGAGCGAGTCCCCTCCGCAGCCCTCGAGAGCCCGCGCGTTCTCGGTCCTGTTCCTGATCGAGATGTGGGAACGCTTCGGCTACTACGGCATGCAGGTTCTGCTCGTCGTCTTCATGATCGAGTACCTCGGGTTCACCGACCGCCGCGCGAATCTCACCTGGGGCGCACTCGCCGCGATGATCTATGCAGTTCCGGTACTCGGTGGCTGGGTCGGCGATCGCGTGCTCGGAGCGCGGCGCACGACGCTGCTCGGAGCCCTCGTGCTCTGCCTCGGGTACCTGCTGCTCTCCGTGCCATGGAGGCTGTTCGTCCCGCATGGGTGGGCGGAGCCGCTGCTGTTCTTCTGCCTCGGGCTGATCGCGACCGGCAACGGCACCTTCAAGGCGAACCCGAGCAGTCTCGTCTCCCGAATGTACGAGCACGAGCCCTCGAAGCTCGACGGCGCCTTCACGATGTATTACATGGCGATCAACATCGGAGCCCTGATCTCGCAGGCGCTGACGCCGTGGCTGCGCGTCCGCTACGGATGGCACTGGGCTTTCCTCGCCTGCGCGGGGGGCCTCGTCCTCGGGATCGTGCAGCTACTACTTCGCGGCCGCTTGATCGGGCACATCGGGACGCGGCCCGATTTCGAGCCGCTACGGGTGGGGCGGCTTGCGGCGGTGCTCGTAGGGATACTGATCCTCGCCGTCCTGATCGCCATCGTCGTGCAGAACCTTGCGGTCGCTCGCGCGATCGTCTGGCTTGCGGGCCTCGGGCTGCTCGCGTTGTTCGCCGTCCTGATCGCGCGGGGTGGCAGGAGCGAGCGCGCCGGCCTCATCGCAATGCTGATTCTGACGGGAGAGACGCTGTTGTTCTTCGTCTTTTATCAGCAGATTTCTACATCTCTGACGCTGTTCGCCCTACACAACGTCAGGCTCGATTTCTATGGCTACTCCGTGCCTCCCGAGCAGTTCCAGGTGCTCGATCCGTTCTGGATCGTGGTCTGCTCGCCGCTCCTCGCGCTGCTCTACGGCCGCCTCGGACAGCACGGCCGCGATCTGTCGATCCCCGGCAAGTACGCGTGGGGCTTCGCGCTGCTCGCGCTCGCCTTCTTCGTCTATTCGCTGAGCGGGACACATGCGGCCGGAGCGCGCGTCTCGCCATGGTGGATGATCGGCGGATACCTGCTCCTGTCGATCGCGGAACTGCTGATCTCGGGGCTCGCGCTCGCCATGGTCTCGCGTTACATCGGACCGGAGCGGCGCGGGCTGATGATGGGCGCGTGGCTGCTTTCGATGGGTCTCGCGCAATACATCGGCAGCTTCGTGGCGAACTTCGCGAGCGTCCCCATCGGCATCACGGACCCCGCGCGGACCCTGGCCCTCTACACCCACCTGTTCCGGGTGCTCGGGTGGGTGGCCGTCGGGGGCCTCGCCGCGTCAATCCTTCTGCTGCCCATTCTGCGCCGGCTCGAGGCCCGGCTCGGCGAAGCTAGAGCACCGCCTGCCTCGGGCGCCGGTGCTCCACCAGCCGGAAGCGCCTGACGCGCTACAATACCAGCCATGGAAACCACAACGACGGAAGGTCGGGCAACCCCGTCCGACACGAATACCCCCGCCGCACTCGAGCCTCATCCGATGCACGTGCCCGCGCGCGGCACCTCCGACTCCTACACTCGGGTTGCTGTTGCGCTGCACTGGCTGATCGCGGCGCTGCTGCTTGCGCAGATCGCATTCGGTTGGTTCCTGACCACGATTGCCCGCGGCACGCCGATGCGCAGCATCGACGTCAACTTCCACAAATCGACGGGCATCACGATCGGGGCACTCATTCTCCTGCGGATTCTCTGGCGCCTGCTCCATACGCCCCCGCCCCTTCCCACCTCGATGCCGGCGTGGCAGCGCACTGCGGCGCGCGCCAACCATGTCGCGCTCTATGCCTTGATGCTGACCATGCCGCTTTCCGGCTACATCGCGTCCAATTTCAGCAAGTACGGCATCAAGTTCTACAACGCCGTCAAGCTCGCGCCGTGGGGTATCGACGATCACCGCGTCTACGCGCTGTTCAACTCGATCCACGTGATCGCCGCGTATGTGTTCGTGGCGATCATCGCGGTGCACGTGCTCGCCGCCGCGCAGCACGCCATCCGGGGCGATCGGGTGCTCTCGCGAATGTGGGTCTGAGCCGCGGCCCGGCAATCTCCGACCACGCGTTCTGCGGCTCGCGCCTACTGCGGTTCGCGCCCGCCTACTCGGGTCGATCCGAACAGCTCAGAGGCTTCACCGGCGCGCCGACATCGAGAGTCTTGATGATCTCTTCCACGCGGTGGACGTTCGCGAAGCGATCCACGACGATTAGCGCGTTGGCACACGGCACGGCACTGAAAGTCGCCTGCGGTGGTAGCAGTGGCCGCAGAATCGGCACGAGCTGCGCGGCAGAGAGGCTGCGCACTCGAATGATCATCGTGACGTACTCTCCGTCTGGGCGCTTGTCCTTCTCGGAGACGAGCGGCAAGGGCTGCGCTTCTCATCGGAATCTCCCCGAGCAAGAAGGTGTAACCGGAGCGCTATTTGTCCTTGTACTCGTCGTGACAGGCGCCGCATGCCTTCCCGACGGCCCCCGCCGCCGCGAGTGTCGCAGGCATGTCACCCGTTTTTGCGACCGCGGCCAGATCCACGGCAGCGTCATGCAGGTTTGCGGCCTTCCGATCAAAGTCTGCGATGTTGTTCCAGATCCCGGCGCGCGCCTTGGTCTTCAACCCGAGTCCGGAGGTATCGACTTTGAACACATCGGGAATCATGGACGAGGTGATCTCGATGCGTTGGCCGGCCGTGATGGCGGCCCAGGTGTTGAACGGCCCGCCCTTCAGCATCGCGCGCAGAGGATTGAAGGCGAAGTTCTGCACGTCGAACAGCGCCTGGCGAACCTTGACGGCGCGCTGAGCCTGCTTCTGCGGGCTCACCGGCCTGCCCGGCGAGGCAGCAGTCGCAAGCGCCCCGGGAGCCGGCGACGACACGCGTGCCGGAGCGGCGGACGCGACACCCACCGATATCGCCTCCGCTGTCGCCCTCGATGCCGATAGAGCCGTTTGCGCCGCCTCTCGTCCCGAAGCAGCGCGCTCCGGCGAGGTCGCCGAGCGGCTCGCCCGCGGTTGCGCCGTCTGCGCGGCGCCCCCTGCTGGTTCAGCGCTCGACGCCGCAATGCGGCGCCCCTCCGTGATTCGTCGCAGCAGGTGGCGAGGGGAGCTCATGAGCGGGGTGGGCATTCCTCGTATGGCGACGTAAGTCGCGGCGAATGCCGCTCCTCCGAGCAGCAACGCTACGATGAGCGTGCGCAACAGCGAGGGCGCTCTACGCGTGCGTACGGCTCTCGATTGGCGGCGAAGCCGCGCTCGAAGCTCGAACGCGAATTCAGGGGACGGGTCCTTGCGCAGCCGGTGGAGGAAATCATCGTGCATCGTTGGTGCCCTCGTCGTCACCAATTGCGCCGCAGCGTCTGCACTACCCGGTGCAGGATCGTGCCGACGTTCGACTCGCTGAGGCGATTCAGGTCGGAACTGTGCTCGGCATCCAGCTCCGGTGTTTCCTCAGTGGCGAACTCCCCGGCGGCATCGATCGGGAGCTGGATGCGACGGGCGCGCAGGAAGTCCACCGCGACGTTGTGCGCGATCGTGAACAGCCACGTCGAGAAAGCAGCCACATCCCGGCGATACCGCTCGCGTGCTCGCCAGGCTCGCTCGAACGTGCGCGAGGTCAGATCCTCGGCATCGGCGTCAGCACCGATGCGGAAGCGGAAATAGTTGTACACGCGCGGCAGCTGGTTCGAGTACAGCGCGTCCCAGTCCGGCTCTTCGGCGGAGACCCACGCCATCCATCGATCCGGCGTCGCCTGCGGGAGGCTCATGGCGTGGTTATACGGCGCAGGTCGCTCGGTATCACACGCGCTCGTCGCGTCAGAAGCGCACCGATGTCATGCGACTCGAGCCGGAGAGGGCTTCCCATAGCTCATGTCACGCCCAATGATAGTGTTATATCTTATTGCTTTATAAATATTTAATATGCGAGAAGCGAGCGCGACGCGGCCCGCGCGCGGCCGCGCGCGCTCATGCTGCGTCCGTCAATCCTCGATCGCCTGATACGCGAGCATGTCGAAATCACCGTGCAGCGTGCTCGGTGCAAGCGCCGGCGCCCGCTGCACCATGAGGACCGAGACCATGTCCTCGGCGAGATCGGAACACCAGTGCGTGCCGAACGCGCCGTCCCAGCCGAACTGGCCGGGAGCAATCGTCGCGCTCACGCGGCGTGTGACGAGCGACAGGCCGAGCCCCCAACCATGATTGTCCCAAAAGGCCGGCAAGAAGAACCCGGAGACGGCCTTCTGCTCTGGCGTGAGATAGTCGGTCACCATCGCCTCGATCGTGCGGCGCGCAAGGATGCGCTCGCGGCCGACCCGCCCTTTATTGAGCATCATGCGGCCAAACGCCAAGTAGTCATCAATCGTCGAAACGAGCCCGCCTCCCCCGGAAGGGAAAGGCGGCGGGTGACTCCACTGGCTATCTTGCGCATCGTCGTAGAGCTCGAGCGCGCCTGTCTGCGGATTGGCCTGATAGCAGCTTGCAAACCGACCGAGCTTCCCGGAGGGAACGAAGTGCCCGGTGTCCTTCATGGCAAGCGGCCCGAATACCCGCTCCTCGAGAAACGTCTCAAACGGCTGCCCCGCTGCGCGCGCGATGAGGACCCCAAGCACGTCGGAGCCAGTGTGGTACATCCAGCGCTCCCCCGGCTGGTGCATCAACGGTAGCGTAGCGAGACGGCGAATCCATTCATCGGGCCCGTGTGGCGGCCGCGGCTTCAGACCCGCGAGCTCGAGCTTCGTGATCGCCTGCTGAATCGGATACCGATCAGGCGGTGCCATAACCATTCCGAAACCCATCCGGAACGTGAGCAGGTCGCGCAGCGTGATCGGCCGTCGCGCCGCTTCCGTGTCCTCGAGAGGTCCGTCGATCCGCTTCAACACACGCCGGTTCGCGAGCTCGGGGATCAGTCGATCGATCGGCTCGTCGAGCCGCAGCTTGCATTCCTCGACGAGAATCATCGCGGCGACCGCGGTGATCGGCTTGGTCATCGAGGCGATGCGAAAAATCGTGTCGCGCCGGATCGGCTCGCCGCGCTCCCGGCTCTGCAATCCGATCGTCTCGACGTGCGTCTCGCCGCGCCGGCTCACGAGCGCCACGAGGCCTGCAACGTAACCGCGCTCGACGTAGCCGCCGAGCACGTTGCGCAAGCGCTCGAGTCTCACCTTCGAGAGTCCACCATCTGTTGCCATCGGACACCGCCTCCTCACCGCTGCACGTCGCAGCTCGTTAGTCATCCAGAAGCCACCGTCCCTCGCGCATTGCTCGGCGCGCTGCACCATCCACTCATAGCCTTATCGGGTCTACACAGCCTGCAGCCCCCGAATCGACCGGATCGAGAGCTTGGGCTGCGGGATGCCGAGCACAACCGCCGCCTTGCTCTGCGTGAGACCCCGTTCGGCGCTCAGATCGGCGATCTTGCTGACGAGCTTCGCCTTCAGCAGCATGTCGCCCGGAGCGCGAAACCCAAGGTCGGCATACACGTTCGTGCTGCGGCGCAGGTATTGGGCTTCGCCCTTGCGGCCTCTCAGGGGTTTCCTCACGAGCTCACCTGCACAGTTAAGCCGCTGATGAATCACGCACATATCGGGCTCGAGTATCGCCGTCGGTGTCAGCGCCGCCGCGCCGCGACGTATTGCTGGAGCGCCTCATCCATCCGCGTCTGCCAGCCGGGGCCGGTTGCGCGAAAGAACTCCAGTACGTCATTCGAAATCCTCACCGTGGTCTGTGTCTTCTTCGATGTTCCAGCGGGGCGGCCGCGACGTACTATTCTCTTGCCGCGATAGAGGTCCGCTTCGGCGATCCACTTCTGGGTGATCTCCGGTGCATCCTCCGGGTCACGCCAAGTGCGGCGCAAGCCTCTTGATTTCCCGCTCATTGGCTTTCCTCATTGAAATCACGCGGCGCGCGACACCGCGCGGCGTCCAGGTGACGATCACAATGCGCTCGTCCAGTTTGCCGGCGCTGATGAAGCGCAGCTCACCGTAGTCCCGGCGATCGTCGATGCGGGTCAGGTGCAGGCCCGCAAAGACCTCCTTTGCGCGCCGAAAATCGAGCCCGCGCTCCGCCAACGTCTTCTCGCGCTTGGCCCGGTTGAAAGTAATTCGCATTTATTGTAGCTACAATAAATAAGGGTTGCAAACGTGAACTGCCTCAGCTTACGCAAACGGCTTCTCGATCTCTCGAATGGAGCCGGAAGCTGTCAGGGTTTTATCCTTGTTTTCCAGGCGTTTTCGTGACGTCGAAGGACGATGTAAGACAGGTGGGGGTGCGCCCCCGGCCGGAGTTGAACCGACGACCTACCGCTTAGGAGGCGGTCGCTCTATCCACTGAGCTACGGGGGCGCTCGACTGAGCAGTTTAGCAGGGTTCGTGGGGGCCTCCGGTCTCACGGCTCGAATCCCTCATCCCCAATGAGCCGCACGCGGCCGACAAGAGGGGCGATCCCGAGCGCGCCGCTTGCCGCGTCCTTGAGGCTGAAGAACACGCCGCTCGGCTCGCAGTGCAGATAATAGTCTGCCTGCTGCGTACCGCAGCGCCGACAGTGATTGACGAGATAGCGGCCTCCGGCGACGCGGGCCTGTCCGAAGCGGAAGTCCGGCAACCCTTCCAGCTGACGGCGCAGGCTCTCGTCGACAGCAGTGATGTTCGACACGGTGAATTGCTCGTAAGGCTTGCCGTCGATCCAGCCTGACTCGCAGTAAACGCAGACGACTCGGGCGCTGGCGTGACATTTCCAGCAGCGGATCGCCGCAGAGAGGAGATAGGCCTGGTCGGAAACGATCGAGTACGGATCGTCCGTGGACTGCGAGTCTGCTTCGAGCCAGCGGTGAAAGGGCGCCGGATCGAGCGCCGATTCGATGAACCAGCACTTCCCGTCCGCGTCCCAGTGCGCGCCGAGTTGCCGCACCTGATCGCGCTCCTCGAACGGCACATACAGATAGGTTCTGCTCATGCGTGTCCTTTCATACCTCAAAGGCTGAAATCATTGTCGTGTTTCCGGGAGTGCTCCCTGCGCGCTCCCGTAGCCGATTCCTCTGCGGTCCCAAGCCCGGCCGCGTCTCGGGCTCGCTGTTTCTCGCGATAGGCGAGCCAGTTGCGAGCGGATTGCGCCGCATCGATATCCGCGACCCGATGCTTCGCGCGATAGGCAGCCCAGTTCAGAGCAGACCGCGTCGCCGGGTCGATCTGTGCACTTCTACCGATGGCCTCGGCGCCGAGGTCGGTCGGCTCCGCCAATGCGCGCGCTCGTTCACCACTGCGCTCGATGGCGGCGACGGAGCCCTGGCCGATCGGCGCAGACGCGGGGTTCGATTCGAGCGCCGGCGCACCCTTCCTCGTCGCGGCGCGATCGAGACCGAGCCTCTCCTGCAATCCCCTCCACGCGGACCTCACTCCGGCGCCGAGCTCCCACACCATCGACCGGCCAATCGCCGCCAGCGTTCGCTCTCGCTCATTCGGGGGCCGCGCTGACGCACTTCTCGCGAACGCTTCCCTCGCCGGCCCGGCATTGGCGCGCGCGAGATCGGCGCGATGGCGCTCGCGAATCTTCTCGGCGATGAAGCTCCGCTCGCCGCGCAGCTCCATGTGATAGGCGGCGAGGGGTACACGCGGCGCGGCGCCGGATGCGGCAAGACCACGCTCCGCCCGCGTGAGGTGCGTGACGCGCGCCGCGACATGCGCGCCCTCGAGCGCGGTGTTCGTGAGGTCGGCCCATTTCTCCCGGAGCGAGCCGATTTCCTCCCGCCAGCGCGGCAGCCCGAGCTCGTGGCGCCGCGTCCCGCTCAGCTCGAGGGTCGTCTTGCGGCCGAGGCCCTCGGGCATGATCTCCCGCGTCGTCGCGAGCAGATGCGCGTGAAAATTGCGCGCATCTCCTCGGGGCGCGTGGACCGCAACATCCACGGCGCTTCCGTAGCGGTCCGCGATATTCCGCGCGAATTGCATGGCGAGCTGAGTACGCGCTGCCGGCGCGAGCTCGTGGGGTAGCGCCACGACGAACTCGCGGGCGAGCCGGGAATTGCGGCGCGACTCGGCGTGCTCGGCGGCATTCCAGAGGGTCGCCCGATCGCGCGCCCAGGCGAGTGCCGCACTCTGCGTCGCGAGCCGCGCGGGCAGAACGATCTCCTTGTAAAGCACGTCCGTGCGCTGCCGGTGATCGTATAGTCGGCCCGTGTGTTCGTCGCGAATCCGCTCGCCGGAACGATAGGCCGCGGCGCTCGCAACCCGGCTGCCCCTCTTGCCCTGACTGCGCCCGAAGGTCTTCATCCGGAGGTAGTAGATGGCCATGGCGGGACCTCAGGCCGGAGGCGGATCAGATTCCAGCACGGACCGGAAGCGGTCTTGAAATAGCCGATGAGATCCGGCAGCTGTTCGATCTGCGACGGCAGGACCGCTGCTTCCGTTACCCGCTGCCTAGCAACCTGCATCGAGCGGCGGCCGCGTTGCCGATCGAAGAGCGCACCGCGGTCGTGGCTATGAACCGTGTTGCGGCGCAGGACCTCGCGTTCCCCGATCAGTTGGGACGCGAAGGCGGCCGTCCCGCCGCCTTCGCTCGCCGAGCAGCGCAGGATCAGTGTGTTGCCGCAATTCTCGACGATCGAGCGCGCTCCGGCCGTACCGTAAGTGCCCACGACTTGCGCAAGCGACTGCAGACCGAGGACGCAGCATCCACCGAATTTCCGCAGTCGCGCCAACGCATCGGTGAGCCCGTCGATCGGACCGAGAGCATCGAGCTCGTCGATGAAGAACCAGATTCGTCGCGGTACATGTGGCGCACAGCGGCTGCGGCTCCAGAGCTCATGCCTGTCCGCGGACCCGGCGGAGCCCTCCCACCCACGAGGCTCGGCCGCCTCGGCGCCGCTCAACGTCTCGAAGATGGCGAGGCGCATCCACGTCGAGATGAGCGTGCGCAGCGCCGCGATCTGCTCGGCTCGATACGGCATGTAGAGCACGCCGCGCCCGCGCACCATCCACTCGCGAATCGAGAACGGCCTGCCGCGACCGGCAGCGATGTGAGGGAGGGCTGCGAGCGCCGAGACCGCTACCGAGCGGACCGAGCTGAACATCCGCGCGTTGTCAGGATCGAGAAAGGGTTGCGCCGCGGTTCCAGCGACCGAACGCCGCACTTCGCCGGTATCCGCCGTCGCGAGAAGCCGCCAGAATTCCATGAGATCGCGCGCGCCGCTCTCTGCCGAGCGGCGAACGAGGACCGAGACGAGAGTCCGCGCATAGCTCCTCCATTCTCGGCCGACCGCGTCCTCACAATCGGGGACGAGGCTGCGGGCGAGATTTTCGGCGTCGAAGACCGAACGGATCTCGCCGAAGAGATCCCACTGCACCGAGCCCCGGTCGAACGGGTTGAGCAGGACGTCACCGCGATACCGATCGAAGAAACGCATGAGCGATGCACCGTTCGGGTCGGCGATCACGGAGCGATCTCCACGCGCGAGAGCGGACCGCAGCAGCGCCGTGATCGCCGTCGATTTGCCGGTGCCTGTCGTGCCGACGAATTTGAAATGTTTCGTCTCATCGGCCGCGCGAATCCGGATTCCACCGAGGCGCAGAGGACCGCACGGCGGCAGCGCCTGAAGTGCGCGCCTGCTCCGCGTGAGGCGCTGGCGCCGCGCCGCCGGAACTTCAACGCGCGCACCGCGTACGTATCGATCGGTCGAGACGCGCCCCGCCACCGCACGGCCGATTTTCGCGATCGCGAGGACCAGGAGCCCCGCGGCTGCGATCGATACGGCCCGCAGCACCGGGAGCGCACCAGCGAACGCGAGGAGCGGGGGTGCACTCATCAGGTCAGTATCCTTTGAGGACGTAGTAGTCCCCGCCCGCTCCATATCTCGGGGCCGCGCGCTCCACGCGCGCGCAGAGTCGACCGTCGGCGCCGCATCGGCGCAGATCGATGCGGGCACCGCGCTGCGAGAGCTGCGCCACCTGCGCCGCGAGGGAGTCGCGCTCGCTGCGCAGCTGTGTGATTTCCGCGCGCGTCGGCAGCGCCATGCGAACCACCG
>JBOHZR010000074.1:0-13725 GCA_050738595.1 Steroidobacteraceae bacterium
GTGCGGCGCTGGTACCACGATTGCGGGGCCCGCAACGCCCGCGTGCAGACGAACCTCGCCCGGCTCGCCGTACTGCGCTGAGCGCGGCTCGCGGCAGCGCGGGCGGGAGCGCGTTGGCGCCGCGGGCACCGGCTTTGGTTGACACGTCAACGTCCGCCGTTCCATGCAGGGCGCCAAGCCTACTCCGTCCCGCCTCGGCGAGCGGCTGAGCCGGGTCGCGCGCATCGAGGCGCACGAGCGCAGAGCCGTCGCGCTCGCGTTTGCCTGCTACTTCGTCCTGTTCGGCAGCTACTACATCCTGCGGCCGGTACGCGACACGTTCGCGACCGTCTTCGGCGTGAACGAGTTGCAGCTGCTGTTCACGGGCACGCTCGTCGGCTCTCTCGTCGCTTCGCCGATCTATGCGGCACTCGCCTCGAGGGTCTCGCTCGAGCGCCTGCTGCCCGGGGTGTTCTGGTTCTGGCTGCTCAACATCCTCTTGTTCGACGCGCTGCTGCAGCTGGCGCCCGCGAGCCGCCTGGTCGCCGCGGCCTACTTCATCTGGTTCAGCGTCGTCAATCTGTTCATGGTTTCGGTCTTCTGGAGCCTCATGGCGGATACCTTCGTGGCCGGCCAATCCACCAGGCTCTTTCCACTCATCGCGGCGGGCGGCAGCCTGGGCGCGATCACGGGGCCGCTGATCACACGCTTCGCCGTGTCCGCGATCGGTCTCGGCGGGCTGTTGCTCGTCGCGGCAGCCGGCTTCCTGGTGGTGATACGACTGGTCCACCTCCTCATGCGGGAGAAGTCCGCGCTGCGCCGGCGCGGCGACGCGCAGCGCTCGACGCTCGACCATGCGCTGCCCGGCAACCCCTTCGAAGGCTTCGGGGAGATCCTGCGCTCCGGCTACGTGCGCAACCAGGCCGCCTTCTTTTTCCTGATGACGTGGATCAATACGGTCGCGTATTTCTTTCAAACGGAGATCGTCGCGCGATACTCGAGCGCCATCGCGGGCCGGGTCGTGGCGATCGCCGATATCGCGCTCTGGACCAACATCATCACCGCGATCATTCTGCTCGGCGGGGTCGGCCGCTTCCTGCAGCGCTTCGGCGTGAAGGCCGGGCTCACGGCCAATCCGGTCATCATGGTGGTGGCGTTCATCGTCATCGCGCTTTCTCCGACGCTCTTCATGATCCAGGCCCTGCAGGTCGTGCGCAGCGCCTCCCAGTACGCGATCGCCCGCCCGAGCCGCGAGATCTGCTTCACGGTGCTCGAGCAGAGCGGGCGCTACAAGGCGAAGAACGTCATCGACACGGTCATCTACCGCTTCGGCGATTTCGCTTCGGCCTGGTTCGAGAGCGGGCTGCGCCTCGCTGGGCTGCGCATCACCGGTGCAGCGCTGGTGGGCATCGGCGTATCCGTCCTCTGGGGCGCCGTTGCGCTCGCGCTCGGCCGGCGCTACGAAGCGCGGCGCGAGGACGCTCGACGCGAAGAAGCGCGCCTCGCGACCGGGGCGGCGGTTGCGCCTTCTCCCCCGCCTGGGAGTTGGCTATAGTCCGCCGTCCGGCGCGGCTCCGCGCCCCGTGCAGATAAGCACTTCGAGAGGATCCCGGATGGCCCCACCGTCGAACCCGTCCCCGGCCGCGCGCCTGTTCAAGTCCGTCGCGGGGGTCGAGCCCGTCGAGCTGCGTCCCGCGCTGCTCTCGTTCGCGTGCTTCTTCTGCCTGTTCTTCAGCTACGCGGTCGTGAAGCCGGTGCGGGACGAGATGAGCACCGTGTGGGGCGCGAAGGCGCTGCCCGAGCTGTTCCTCGCGACGTTCCTGCTGAGCATCGTCGTCTCCCCGCTCTACGCGACGCTCTCGGCGCGCGTGCGGCTGTCGGCCTTCCTGCCTTGGATTTACGGTATCGTCGCCGTGAGCGTGCTCGGCTTCTCCTTCCTCTTCTCGGGGGGCGGCCACCATGAGCGATTGCTCGCGGCGGGGTTCTACGTCTGGGTGAGCACGTTCAACCTCGTTATCCTTTCGGCCTTCTGGAGCTTCATGGCCGACCTGTTCTCGCGCGAGCAGGCGAAGCGGCTCTTCGGCTTCATCGCGGCCGGCGGGACGGCGGGCACCATTCTCGGTCCTGCGATCGTCGATTTCCTCGCGAAGCGCGTCGGCAACGACGGCCTGATGCTGATCTCCGCGGTCGGTTTCGCGCTCACCGCGGCGCTCGTCATCCTGCTCGCGGGCGAGAAGAAGCGGCTGCTCGCCGAGTCGCCGGATGCACAGCGCACGACGCTCGATCATCGCCTCGGACGCAATCCCTTCGAGGGGTTTGCGCTGCTCTTTCGCTCGCGCTACCTGCTGCTGATCGCACTGTTCATCTTCGTGATGACCTCGGTCTCGACGGTCGTCTACGTCCAGCTCGTCGACATCATCGGGCACTCATTCAAGAACCACGCGGCGCGGACCCAGGCCTTCGCGACCATCGACCTCGCGACCAACAGCCTCACCGTGCTCATTCAGCTCCTGGGCACGGGGCGCCTCATCAAGCGCTTCGGCGTGACGAGCGGCCTGATGCTCAATCCGTTCATCATGGCGCTCGCCTTCGTCCTGGTCATTTTCTCTCCGGTCCTCCTGGTTCTCGGAGGCGTCCAGGTCATGCGCCGGGTGGCGGAATACGCGGTGGCGAAGCCGGCGCGCGAGATGCTCTTCACGGTCGTGGATCAGGAGAGCAAGTACAAGGCGAAGAACGTCATCGACACCGTGGTGTACCGCGGCGGAGACCTGCTCGCCGCATCTGCGGCCTCCGGGGTCCTGGCTTACGGCTTGAGCGGCCTCGCGGTGCTGGGGGTGGTGGTTTCGGCGATCTGGTTTCCGATCGCCTACGCGGTCGGCCGCCGTTTCGAGAGCGTGCGCGGGGAGACCATCAACGAGGCTGCCGGGCGCCCCGTAGCCGCCGGGGCCAAATAGCGCGCCCGCGTCAGGCCGCGACGCTGCCGCCCGGCTGCCGCAGCGCCCGCATGCCGGCGACCGCCTCGATCACCTGCGCGGCATTCGCGAAGCGCTCATCGGGTGATTTGGCCGTGAGCCCATCGAGCAGCGACTGAAAGTGCTCGAGCTGCCGCGGCAGCCGCGGGGACGGCGCACTCACGTGCTGCTGCAGCACCTCGATCGCCGTGGTCCCGGTGTAGGGCTTCTTGCCGGTGAGCATCTCGTAGAAGATGATCCCGAGGCTGTACAGATCGGTGCGCGCGTCGAGCTTTTCCCCGAGCGCCTGCTCCGGGCTCATGTAGTACGGCGAGCCGCGCAGCACGCCCTTGCGGGTGATCGCCAGCTCCCCCTGCACGTTGCGGGCGAGCCCGAAATCGATCAGGACGACCTCGTCGGTCTCCCGCAGCATCACGTTCGGCGGCTTCAAATCACGGTGAAAGATGCCGGCCGTGTGCACGACATCGAGCGACCTCGCGATCTGCTCGAGATAGCGCAGCACGTCGGGCTCGAGGATGCCGCGCTGCAGGCGCGCCTTCAGATCTCCGCGCGGAAAGTACTCCATCGCGAGATACTCGCGTCCGTTGTGCACGCCGTATTCGTGGATCTTCACGATGGCCGGATGGCGCAGCGCGGAGAGCGCCGTGTGCTCGCGCGCGAGTACCTGCCGGTCGCTCGCGCTCTCGAGCTCGCTGCGGCTCACTTTGAGCGCGACATCGGCGGCGAGCGCAGCACTCGTCGCGAGATACACGATCGCCTTCTCCGACTGCCCGATCGTGCGCCGGATCGTGTACCCGGGGATCGGCTCCCGAGCGTGGGGACCGGCGGCCTCATCCTCGTCCCAGGTCCTCTCTGCACCCTTGTCGAGTATCGAATCGGGCGTCGCGCCGGTCTCGGCCGTTTGCGGCGGCGACGGTTCGGACCCCTTGAGTATTTCGCGGCCGGCGTCGCGGAGCTCCTGCCGGCGCAGTGCGAGCTGTACGGCGGTCCTCAGCCGTTCGGGCGTGAGGAGCCGCTTCGGCAGATAATCGAGCGCGCCGAGCTGGACCGACCGCACCGCGGTGAGCTCGTTTCCGTCCTCTGCGATCGCGACGATCGCCGGCATCGTCGGCCAGGCCCGCAGCTGTCTCAGCCGCTCGAGACCCTCGGAGTGCGGGTCATCGGGATTCGCACCAAACGACGCCGCGAGGACCAGCAGATCGAAATCGCTGCGTGTGACCGAGCCGATGTTGCGATCGAGCTCCTGCACATCGAACGTGGTGATCGTTCCTTCGGGGCAGAGCACGCCGAGGTGGTGCCGCAGCCACTCACGGTAGCGGGCATCGCGGTCGACGATCAGCAGTCTCGCGTTCATGGCCGGGGGTGCAGTCTCGGGGCGGGTTGGCCGCAGGCCCCCCGCGGGATGGCCCCGACGATGGCCCAGAGCGGGGTCGGTTGTCGCGGAAGACCGCAGGATTCTGTGAAATCGGTCATCATCGAGCCAGGCTGCCGACGAGGCAGACGCATGTCCAAAACCACGATCTTGGTACAGAAATGGCCAGTCTGACCGCGAGGCGCATCGCGCTCGTGGCAATCATTCTGACGGTTGTGACGCTCGGCGCGACCCTTCTCGCTGCGACGGCGGCCTTTTGGTGGTTCGGCGACCTCGCAGTGCATTTCCGGCTGCAGTATGCAGCCGCGGCGGTCCTCGCGCTGCTCGCGCTCGGCTGGGCGCGACGGTGGCTGTGGGCGGCGCTCGCACTCACGGCGCTCGTCGTGAACGGGATCGCCGCTGCACCGATTCTGGGCGGCGGAAGCGTGATCCGTGGCGCAGTCGCCGGTTCGCCGGCCGCGATCACCCGAGGCACGGGAGGCCGGCACACCGCCTCGGAGCGTCAGCCGCTGCGCATCGCTTCCATCAACGTGCTTTACCTCAACACGCATTACGGCCGAGTGACCGCGTTCCTGCGCCGCGCGCGCCCTGATGCGGCGGTGCTCGTGGAGATCACGCCGCGCTGGCGCGCCGCGCTCGGCTCCTTGCGCGATGAGTTTCCCTGGCAGTACTACGCGCAGGGCCGCAACTCCCGCGGCGGCGACTCCCACGGCACGCTGCTGCTGTCGCGCTGGCCGTTCGAGCGCATCGAGACGGTGCCGATGGGGCCGCACGCGGACCCGACCGTTGCGGCCGTGTTGATCGTGCGCGGCCGGACGCTGCATTTGATCGGGGTGCACCCGTCCTGGCCGCTCGGTCCCGCCGTCGCGGCCGAACGCAACCGGGAGCTCTCTCGGCTCGCCGCGCTCGCGCGCGCGACGCCGGCGCCGCTCGTCATGGCTGGGGACTTCAATGTGAGTCCGTTCTCGCCGCATTTTCGAGCGTTCGTCGTGCAGAGCGGGCTACGGTGGGCGGCTCAGGGCGAGGGCTGGCAACCGACCTGGCCGACGTTTTTGCCCATCGGCGGCATTCAGATCGACCACGCCTTCATCTCGCCGGGTATCGCCGTGCGCCGCTTCGCACGCGGTCCCGGAGTGGGCTCGGACCACCGGCCCATCGTCGTCGACCTCGAGTGGTAGCCCCAGAGTGGTAGCCCCATGAGCCAGCCGCCCGCCCTTCGTCGAACCGACAAGCAGATCCCCGATGCGCGCGTGCGCGAGCTGCTCGAGCGCGGATTCTGTGGCCGTCTCGCGAGCGTCGGCGCCGACGGCTGGCCCTACGTCGTGCCGCTGCTCTACGTGCTGCGCGGTGAGGAGATCTGGGTGCACAACACCCGCGTCCGCGGGCATCTGCGTGCCAACGTGGAGCACGAGTCCCGTGTTTGCTTCGAGCTCGATGAGCCGGGCGAAGTCTTCCCCTACGGCCGCTTCGAATGTGACACGTCGGTCGCCTACAGCAGCGCGGTCGTGTTCGGCCGCATCCGCATCCTCGACGACTCGGCGGAAAAGCAGGCGTTTTTCGAGTCGTTCATGTCGAAGTACGCGCCGTCCGGGTGGGATCGGCCCCAGCGCTTTTTCCCCCGCCTCGAGGAGGTGACGGTGTACGCGATCCGCATCGAGCGCATGACCGGCAAGGAAGCGCCGTTGCCCGCTCAGGAGAATCGCTGGCCGGCGCGCGACCGCACGAAGTCACCCGGCTCGCGGCCGCCCGATCGCTGACGGAGCATGCGCCAACCGGCGGGGGCGGCGGCGGGGGCCGCAGGGCCACGCCGGCCTGCGCTTACTGCCGCTGCAGCACGAACTCCTTGCCGCGATACGAGAGGATGACGCCGTCCTCAGTGATGCGCTCGACGCGCACGCCCTGGGGGGTCGTGTCTCCTTCGCGCAGCTTCAGCATATTGAGAAACACAAAGCGCTGATCCGGCTGCGGGGAGTACACGTGCAAATCGAGCCTCAAGCTCGGGATCTCTGCCCCCGGCTCGGCGGCGGCGTCCTGATAGGTGGGCAGTCCACTCTCTGTCGCGTGCGTGACGGGGGTCGTCGGCTGTGAGGCCGACCCGCGCGGCTCGACCGCCGGGGCAAGATCGTCCGGGTTCGCCCCCGCATCGGCCGCTGCAGCGGGAGCGGCGCCCCGCGATGCGGGAGCGCTGCTGCCCGCGGACGCGCGGGCCGCCACGGTGTTCGAGCTCGCCGGGAGAGCGGCAGTCGGCACCGCGGCTGCACCCGGTGCACCGGCGGACTCGGGCCGCACGCCATCACGCGCGCCGGCGGACACTGCCGCGGGGGCCGCGGATATCGCGCCGGTCTGCTCTGCCGGGGCAGAGGGGGCTGCCCGCGAGGCGCTTCCGCGCCAGAGCCAAAAGCCGACCACGAAGAAATTGATGACGAGCAGCGCGGCGATCGCGGCTCCCCAGACCGCGAAGCGGCTGCGCGGAGGCGCGATCTTCACCTCGAACAGCGCCGGTCCGCTCTGGCGCTGGCGCTCGCTCTCCGATTTCTTCAGGGCATCGAGTATGAACGACATGGAATCAACTGCCGTGCACGTTTGCGGCGAGCAGCAGGGGCGTGTGCGGCTCGGCCGTCGCGCTGTTCAGGACGACGAGCGTCTGGACGCCCGCCACGCCGTCCACGGCGAGGCGGTGCGTGCGCTGGAACTGGCGCACGAGCTGGGCGAGTCCGGCATCGAATACGTCGCTGCCCGGCGCGCTGACCCGGGTGCCGTTCAGCCGATCGAGCCGCTCACGGAGCTGCTGCACGTCCTTGCCTCGCATTCCGAGAGAGAGGGGTTTCGCGTGGTGCATGTCGGGCCGCCACAGCAGGACGAAATCGCCGTACCAGTAGCGCGAGAGCTCCGCGATCGACACGGCGTGCGCGCCGCCGCCGAGCTCGATCCGCGCCCGCTCGTCGTCGAGTCCCGAGAGGACGATCTGATGCGGGCTGCCTCTATCGTCGCTCAGCATGAGGATGGCCGGCCGATTGTAGACCCTGAGCTGCGCGAGTGAGCCCCTCTGCACGAAGCATTCGAGACCCTGCTGCAGCGCCTGCGTGCACGGGTCCACGCTGCCGGCGACGTACCGAGCACCCCAGAGCGCGAAGAGCTTGCCAAACGCGCTGTCCGGGTCGGTCTCTGAGGCATGCGCGCTGAGCAGCTTGGCGAGCGTGGGATCGTCCGCTGCGCCCGGATGTGCACCGGTGGCGAGCTCCCCCGCGAGCCCCGCCCCGCGCGTTGCGGCCGCGACGGGCCTTGCAGGTGCCGCGACCGCGACCTGCTTCGTGGGCCGCTCGGCGGTCCACGGGACGAACCGCCAGAGCGCGATGGAGCCGAGAATGACCACGGCGGCGAATGCCGCTGCCGCGCTCCACGGCAGCCACCAGGGCAGGAGCCGGTGCCCGAAGACCTCCTGGGCGCTGCGCCGGACCATCGATGAGGTGACGCGGTGGCGGTCCTGCGTGTAGGCGCCGAGCAGCGCGCGATCGCAAATGATGTTGATGACTCGCGGCACCCCGCCCGAGAGTCGATGCACTTCGGCTAGCGCGTGCGGTGTGAAGAGGTCGCTCGTCGCGCCCGCGACCCGCAGGCGATGCCGCACGTAGGCGGCGGTTTCCTGGCGGAGAAGCGGACAGAGGTGATAGCGCCCGGTGATGCGCTGTGCGAGCTGGCGCAGCTCGTTGCGCGCGAGCAGCTCGCGCAGCTCGGGCTGTCCGATGACAATGATCTGCAGCAGCTTCTGCGTGTTCGTCTCGAGATTCGTGAGCAGGCGCACCTGCTCGAGCACGTCCGGTGCGAGGTTCTGCGCCTCGTCGACCACGAGCACGACGCGCTTGCCGGCGCCGTGCGCGCGCAGCAAATAGTGGCTCAGGATGTCGACGAGATCTTTGAGACTGTTCGCCGCAGAATCCGGCACGCCGATGCCGAGCTCCTCGCAGATCGTGAGCAGGAACTCGGGCGCCGTCATCCGCGGATTGAGGATGAGCGCGATTTCGGCGTTCTGCGGCGTCTGCGCGAGGAGCGAGCGAACGACCGTCGTCTTGCCCGTGCCGACCTCGCCGGTCAGCTGCACGAACCCGCCCGCCTCGTTGATTCCGTAGAGCAGGTGAGCGAGAGCTTCCGCATGGCGCTCGCTCAGGTAGAGATAGCGCGGATCCGGCGTGATCGCGAACGGCTTCTCATTCAGGCCGAAGAACGACAGGTACATGAGGTGATGTTACTTAATCTGCATGCCCCAACGAAGTGCCTGTCTCCCGAAACGCAGACGGATGGCATCGACCGCGGCATCCACCGAGGGTCGCGTCTGCTCGAACAGCCCGAGTTGCGTTGCGGGGCACAGACCTCGCAAGACGACCCCGAGGAGGCGGAGTTTCGCGCCGGGGTGCTCGGCGAGCCAGTGCGTCAGCAGCTCCGAGGCGATCCGCGCGACGGCCCGGCGATCCTGGGTGGCGGGCGCCACGGCGCGCTGCCGGGTGAAGGTCGTGAAATCGTGCCTGCGAATCTTCACGGCGACGCATCCTACCGCGAGCTGCCGCGTCCGGATGCGGTCGCAGGCGCGGTCCGCGAGCCGCTCGAGCTCCGCCGCGAGCGCTCTCGGGTCGGAGATATCCCGCTCGAAGGTGTCCTCGGCGCTCACGGAACGCTCGTCCCGGTCCGGGTCGACGGGCCGGTCGTCGATGCCGCTCGCGCGCTCGCGGACCCTGGGGGCGTAGCGGCCGAAGATCGGCATGAGCAGCGCATCCGGCGCCCGGCGCAGCTCGCCGAGCGTCGCCAGGCCGAGCGCCTCGACCCGTTCCCCGGCCTTGCGGCCGAGCCCCGGCAGCCGGCGCACGGAGAGGGGGTCGAGGATCTCACGCACGCGGTCGGGGCCGACGACCGTGAGCCCGTCGGGTTTGTCGAGATCGGAAGCGATCTTCGCCACGAGCTTGTTGCACGCCACACCGACCGAGGCTGTGAGGCCCGTCGTCTCGCGGATGCGACGCTTGATCACGGAGGCGATGTCGGCGGCAGGGCGGGAATCGGCGGTCACGTCGAGAAATGCCTCATCCAGCGAGAGGCCCTGCACGAGCGGCGTCACGTCGCTGAAAATCCCGAAGATGCGCTGCGAGACCTCCTGGTAGCGCGCCATTCGCGGCCGCACGCAAATCGCGTGAGGACAGCGCGCGAGCGCCGCCCGCATCGGCATCGCCGAGCGCACGCCGTACTGGCGCACTTCGTAGCTGGCCGCGGCCACGACACCTCGCTCATTCGTTCCGCCCACGATCACCGGCTTGCCGGCGAGGCGCGGATCGTCGTGCTGCTCGACGGACGCGTAGAACGCATCCATATCGACATGCAGGATCGCGCGAGCTCGCACCGCCCGCGCGGCGGCGCTCTCAGCGGCCGACACGGTCCGCCTCGCCCACGGCACGAACGTGCTCGCGAGCTGCGAGCGCCGGACGAGGCGGCTCGCCGGCACCGACGCCGAGCTCCCCGGGAGCGAAGTCGTCCACCCGGACGAGCTCCATGACCTTGCGGTCGTATTCGCTGAGGCTCGCCGCCTCGGCGTCCGAGATGATTGCGGCGGCGAGCGCCTGCTCGATGCGGCCGGGCAGATCGAGCGCGGTCACGCGGCCCGTGCGAACCCCCTCGACGCGAATGCGCTGCTCGATCGGCTCCGCAGCCGGCGCGAGCGTGAGCGCTTCGTTGAGGAGCCCGAGCGGATTGCCCGGCTCGAGCGTCGTATAGACGAAGCGGCACAGACGCTCGCGCGATGCTGTCGCGCTCGTCACGAGCTCCGCGATGCGCCGGCCGAGCCGGTCGGCCGGCGCAAAGTAGGTGAGCCCGCGGGGAAATACGGCGAGGCGCATCGCGCCCGCGAGGAGCCGGTTCGGGAAGTTTCGCAGGAACCCGTGCAGCTGCTCCTGTGCGTGATAGAGCAAATGGCGGCAGGCCCATTCGACGATCGGCAGGTCATCGGGCGGCTGGTCCTCGTCGTTGTAATGCTTGAGAACCATCGAGGCGAGATACAGCGAGGAGAGCACATCGCCGAGCCGCGCGGAGAGACTTTCCTTCTTTTTCAAATAGCCGCCGAGCGTGAGCATCGCGACATCGACCGCCAGCGCGAACGAGGCGCTGAAGCGCACGACGTGCTGATAGTAGCGCCGCGTCGCGCCGCGGTCGGGGGCGCGCTCGAACCGCGCGAGCGTGAGCGCCATGAGGAGCGAGCGCACGGCGTTGGAGATTGCGAATCCCATGTGGCCGAACAGCGCGGCGTCGAACTCCGCGAGGCCGCGGCGGCGGTCGGGGTCGCGCGCCGAGCTCATCTCGCGCAGCACGAACGGATGGCAGCGCACCGCGCCCTGGCCGAAGATGATGAGGCTGCGCGTGAGCACGTTCGCCCCCTCGACCGTGATCGCGATCGGGACGCTCTCGTAGCCGCGCGCGAGATAGTTGCGCGGCCCGATGCAGATCGCCTTGCCGCCATGCACGTCCATCGCATCGTTCGCGACCTGCCGCCCCATTTCGGTGAGGTGGTATTTGAGCATCGCCGAGGGCACGGACGGCTTCTCGCCCCCATCGATCGCGCCCGCCGTGACGGAGCGCGCCGCATCCATGATGTAGGTGAGGCCGACCATGCGCGCGAGAATCGACTGCACGCCTTCGAAGCGGCCGATCGATGCGTTGAACTGGCGGCGGATGCGCGCGTAGGCGCCAGTCGCCCACACCGCCGCTTTCGCACCGCCCGTCGCGTTCGACGGCAACGAGATGCAGCGGCCGACGGACAGCTGCTCGACGAGCATGCGCCAGCCCTGCCCGGCCGTGCGCGGGCCGCCGATGATGAAGTCGAGCGGGACGAAGACATCCTTGCCCTGGATCGGGCCATTCTGGAACGGAATGTTGAGCGGGAAGTGCCGCCGACCGATCGTGATGCCCGCCGTGCCGCGCGGAATCAGCGCGCAGGTGATGCCGATGTCGGCAGGGTCGCGGCTCGTCCGGTCGGTGGCGACGCTGGCGACGGTGGCGCCGCCTCGCGTGCCGGGCCCCTGCGCCACCGCTTCAGGCTGCGTCCGCTCGCGCAGCAGCCCCTCCGGATCAAACAGGCGAAACGCGAGCCCGATCACCGTCGCGACCGGTGCCAGCGTGATGTAGCGCTTGGAGAAGTTGAGCCGGATGCCTACGATCTCGCGATCCTGCCAGGTGCCGCGGCACACGATGCCGGTGTCGGGAATGGATGCCGCATCGGAGCCCGCTCGGGGGCCGGTGAGCGCGAAACAGGGAATCTCCTCGCCCCGCGCGAGGCGCGGCAGGTAATGATTCTTCTGGTCCTCGGTGCCGTAATGATTGAGAAGCTCCGCGGGCCCGAGCGAATTGGGCACCGCGACCGTCGAGGACACGGTCGTGCTGCGGCTCGCGACCTTCGCGAGCACGCAGGAGTGCGCGTACGCCGAGAACTCGAGGCCGCCGTAGCGCTTCGGAATGATCATCGCGAAGAAACCGCGCGTCCGCAGGTACTCCCAAACCTCGGCGGGCAGGTCGCCGCGCCGATGGGTGATATCCCAGTCGTCGATCATGCGGCAGAGCTCCTCGCACGGTCCGTCGAGGAATGCCTGCTCCTCCAGCGAGAGTTGTGGGGGCTTTGCCGCGAGCAGCCGCTCCCAGCGTGGCGCGCCGGTGAAGAGCTCCCCATCCCACCACACCGTGCCGGCCTCCAGCGCCTCGCGCTCGGTCGCGGACATCGAAGGCAGGAGCCTCCGGTACGTGCGCATGAAAGGCCGGCTGATGAGCGCTCTGCGCAGTGGGCGGAGATTGAGCGCCCAGAGCAGCACGAGCAGTGCCCAGAGCACGCCTTTCCACGCCGCGGGTCCGGGGCCCACCAAGGTGTATGCCGCAAGCACAATGGTGAACGTCGCTGAATAGGCGAGCAGGCTCAGCCGCCGGTACGCGAGAAACAAAAACGAGGCGACGAATGCGAGCGCGATGACGCCGCCAATCGGAGCGACGGCCAGCGCGTAGGCGACGGCGGCGATGACGAGCAGCGTGAGAAGCGACCCGAGCATGGCGGCATTCTCTCACGAGACCGCCCGGGGGCGGCCCTCAGCCGAGCAGACCCTTCACCCCGTCCCGCTCCTCGTTGAGCTCGGCAAGTGATGCCTGCATGCGCTTGCGGCTGAAATCGTCAATCGCAAGGCCCTGCACGATCTCGTAACGCCCCTCCCGGCAGGTGACCGGGTGCGAGTACACGACCCCCTCGGGAATGCCGTAGCTGCCGTCGGAGGCGACCGCCATGCTCACCCAATCCCCCGCCGGCGTGCCGCGCGCCCAGTCGCGCACGTGATCGATGGCCGCCGAAGCCGCGGAGGCGGCCGAGGAGGAGCCGCGCGCCTTGATCACGGCGGCGCCGCGCTGCTGCACCGTAGGAATGAGCGTCTGCTCGATCCATGCCTCACCGACCAGGCTCTTCGCCGGCTTGCCTTCGATCGTGCAGTGGCTCACATCGGGATACTGCGTGGAGGAGTGATTGCCCCAGATCGTCATACGCCGGATCGCCGAGATGTGCGTGCCCGTGCGTGCGGCGAGCTGCGCCAGGGAGCGGTTGTGATCCAGCCGTGTCATCGCCGTGAACTGGCGCGCATCGAGCCCCTTTGCATTCGCACGCGCGATGAGCGCATTCGTGTTCGCGGGGTTGCCGACGACGAGCACCTTCACGTCCCTCGAGGCGACCTCGCCGAGAGCCTTGCCCTGGGCGGAGAAGATCTGCGCATTGGCGAGCAGCAGATCCTTGCGCTCCATGCCCGGGCCGCGTGGGCGCGCGCCGACGAGCAGCGCGGCACTGCAATCGCGAAATGCCACGCGCGGATCATCCGTCACCACGATGCGGTTCAGCAGCGGGAACGCGCAGTCATCGAGCTCCATCGCGATGCCGCCGAGTGCCGGCAGAGCGGGCGTGATCTCGAGCAGATGCAGATCGATCGGTTGCTCGGGTCCGAGCAGCGCGCCGGAGGCGACGCGGAAAGCGAGCGCATAGCCGATCTGGCCGGCTCCGCCCGTGATGGCGACGTTGACTGCTTTGTTCATGGGGGCTCCGCTTTGCGAGCCCGACATTCTAGCGGCTCGGGGGAGTCTCGCGCTGTCCGGCCGGCGCCGCAGAGCTCGATGCGCTGGAGCGTCCCGGCGAGCTGTGGCTCAAGGACCGCCGGGGCCTCTGCAGCGCCGGCGCGGGCGGCGGCGCCGATCGCATCGGGATCGAATTGACGACGCTGTCGATGAGCTCGAAAGGCTGAATCTGACGGCGCGCGGTCGATTCGCCCTCCGGCGGGGAAGCGCGTTGCGGGGAACGCACGTCGGTGCGCGGTAACCATTCCGCGGACGCCCGCGCGCTCGTGGATGCACGCG
>JBOHZR010000075.1:0-11248 GCA_050738595.1 Steroidobacteraceae bacterium
CGCCCTGGTCGAGCACCTGGCGCCCCGGGCGCGCACCGAGCAGACCTTCCGCGGCATCGCCGCCGGCCGCGCGCGCGTCGCCTTCAACGGCAAGATCGTGGTCGCGCGCGGGGCCGCCGGCACCGACTCGCGGCAGTCGCTGCGCGGGCTCCTCGCCGGCCCGGAAGCCGAGATCGACGTGCGTCCGCAGCTCGAGATCTACACCGACGAGGTGCGCTGCAGCCATGGGGCCACCGCAGGTAAGCTCGACGAGACGATGCTGTTCTATCTGCTCTCGCGCGGGCTCGATCGCGACACCGCGCAGCGGCTGCTCAAATGGGCATTTCTCGAGGATGTCGTCTCGAAGGTCACCGTGGCGGAGCTCCGGCGACAGATCGAGGCGAGCCTCGCCGGCCAGCTGCAGGAGGCCGAAGCATTGAAGGAGCTGTTGTGATGTCCGCATCCGCCCGCGAGGCCGCATCCCCGCGCATTGCCCCCGGCCCGAAAATGCTCGATGTGGAGCGCGTTCGCCGGGACTTCCCGATCCTCACGCGCGCGGTGCACGGCCGGCCGCTCGTGTATCTCGACAGCGCCGCCTCGGCGCAGCGGCCGCGGGCCGTGCTCGCCGCGGTCGAGGACTACGAGACACACTCGCATGCGAATGTGCATCGCGGCGTGCATCTGCTCAGCCAGGAGGCGACGGCGGCCTACGAAGGCGCGCGGGACAGGACGCGGCGCTTTCTCAATGCCCGCTCGATGCGCGAAATCATCTTCACACGCGGCACGACCGAGGCGATCAACCTCGTTGCCCAGTCCTTCGCGCGCCCGCGGCTCGGGCCCGGCGATGAGATTCTCATCACGGCGCTCGAGCACCACGCCAACATCGTGCCCTGGCAGATGGTGCGCGACCAGACCGGCTGCTCCCTCAGCGTCGCTCCCATCAATGAACGCGGCGAGCTGCCGCTGGACCGCTTCATCGAGCGCCTCACGCCCCGCACGCGTCTCGTCGCGGCGGCGCACGTGTCGAACGCGCTCGGCACGATCCTGCCGATCGCGGAGCTCGTCGCGGCAGCCCATGCGCGCGGCATTCCGGTGCTCGTCGATGGCGCGCAGGCGGTACCGCACCTCGGGATCGACGTGCGCGCGCTCGACTGCGATTTCTACGCCTTCTCCGGCCACAAGCTCTATGGACCCACGGGCATCGGCGTGCTGTACGGCCGCGAGGAGCTGCTCGCCTCGATGCCACCCTGGCAGGGCGGCGGTGACATGATCCTGACGGTGTCCTTCGAGCGCACGACGTACAACGAGCTGCCGTGGAAGTTCGAGGCCGGCACGCCGAACATGTCGGGCGCCGTGGGCCTCGCGGCGGCGATGGATTACGTGGAGCGCCTGGGCCTCGAGAGCATCGCGGCGCACGAACATGCACTGCTCGTCGAGGCCACGGCCGGGCTCGCCGGCATTGCCGGTCTCAAGATCATCGGCACGGCGGCGCAGAAGGCTTCCGTCATCTCCTTCACGCTCGAGGGGATACACCCGCACGATCTCGGCACGATTCTCGACAGCGAGGGTGTCGCAGTGCGCACGGGGCATCACTGCGCGATGCCGGTCATGGATTTCTTCGGCGTGCCGGCGACCGCGCGCGCCTCATTCGCCTGCTACAACACGCGCGAGGACGTGCAGCGGCTGATCGAATCTCTGCACAGAGCTCGCGAGGTATTTCGCTGATATGGAGCTGAAAGATCTCTACCGGGACGTGATTCTCGATCACAACCGCCATCCCCGGAATTTCGGCCGGGTCGAGGGCGCGGACGCCCGCGCGGAGGGCCACAACCCGCTCTGCGGCGATCGGCTGACGCTCTCGCTCAAACTCGCGGGCGATCGCATCGAGGACATCCGCTTCGAGGGCAAGGGCTGCGCGATCTCGACGGCTTCGGCCTCGCTCATGAGCGAGGCCGTGAAGGGCAAGGACCGCGACGCCGTGCGCCGGCTGTTCGAGAGCGTGCACGCGCTGCTCACGCAGCAGGACGCCACCCCGGACGGCGAGCTCGGCAAGCTGGCTGCCCTCTCCGGGGTGCGCGAGTTTCCCGCGCGCGTGAAGTGCGCGAGTCTGTGCTGGCACACGCTGAACGCGGCGCTCGAGCGCGGCTCGACGACGGTGACGACGGAAGTGCCGGACGAGGTGCCTTCGGACCTCGCCCCGAGGCTCGCGGAAGAGCCGCGATGAGGAGCTACGCGAACGAGCCCGTCGTCTTCTACCGCGACGTGCGCGCCGTGATGGTTCCGGCGGGCGCGGAAGTCACGCTGAAGGCGGGCCAGGCCGGCTACATCACTCAGGCGCTCGGCGGGAGCTTCACGGTGTACGTCGATGGCAATCTCCTGCGCATCGCGGGCGAGGACGCCGACGCGCTGGGCAAGGAGATCGTGAAGCCGATCGAGCTCCCGCCGAACGCGACGGATGACGACGTGCTCGAGGCGGTCTGGAACCAGCTGCGCACCTGCTACGACCCCGAGATTCCGATCAACATCGTCGATCTCGGCCTGGTTTATGAATGCGAGGTCAAGCCCACCGACGACGGTACGCGGATCGTGGACGTGAAGATGACCCTCACCGCTCCGGGCTGCGGCATGGGCGACATCCTGGTCGATGATGCGACGGACAAGATCGAGCGCATCCCGACCATCAAGGAAGCGCGCGTGGAGCTCGTGTTCGATCCGCCCTGGAACCAGTCGATGATGTCCGAGGCGGCGCGCCTGCAGACGGGAATGTTTTGACGTGCCGGTGACCTGGCACGATGTCGGCGCCGCGGCCGAAGTCGATCCTGAGCAGCCCTTTGCGGTGCAGATCGACGGCCTCGCCGTCGTCATCGCTCGGTGCGCCGGCGGCTACTTCGCCGTCGAGGACCGCTGCACGCATGATGGCGAGGCTCTCGCTGGGGGCGAAGTCGTCGGCGACAGCTGTCAGATCGTCTGCCCTCGCCACGGCGCGCGGTTCTGTTTGAAGACGGGCGAGGCGCTCACGCCGCCCGCCTACGAGCCGGTGCGCACGTTCGAGGTCCGGGAGGAAAGCGGGCGGTTGCTGGTCGCGCTGGTGCAATAGGCTGCCGCGTCCCCGCCCGGCGGTGCGGCCGATGGCCTCACCGCTGCTCCGGCGAGCCTCCGCAACGGCGATTCACGATCGGGGCGCCGCAGCTGCCAGAATTTCCACGGTCGCGGCGCGGCCCGGATCCGCCGGACCCCGGCGCCCCCCGACCTGCGGCGCAGGTGTGCGTGCAAAGTCAAGCGCGGTCTTGCCGGTGGCATCGCGCAGCGTTGGATCCGCCCCGCGTTTCAGCAGGTGCTTCACCATCTGGTCCCAGCCCAGTCTTGCCGCGGCCATCAACGCCGTCTGGCCCTCCGCCTCGGCAGCTCGCCGACCGGCAAACCGCGCGGTGTGGGTCTCGCTGTCCGTGACGCGATAGTTGACATTGGCGCCGGCATTCAGCAGCAGGTCAGCCACTTTGATGGCGCGGGCCTGCAGGTCCGGCTGCTTCCGCTGCATGATCCGGATTTCATCGTTGGAGCCGGCGGCCAGCATCAGGGGGGTGAGCCGGAAGACGTTGGGCAGGTCCGGCTCCGCGCCGTGTGCCAGCAGCGCCTTGATCGCCACATCGTCGTAGCTCAGCGTCGCAACCAGCAGCGGCCCGGCGCCACCACGCAGCATGTAGTCCGCGAAGCGGCCGCGGCCGTTCGTGTTTGGCCGCATGCGGGTCAGCTGGTGGTTCGGGTCAACCCCCATGGCCAGCAGACGGTTCACCACATCCATGCCTGTGAATTTACCCGGCGGGGGCGGATTGCGGTCGGGCTGGTGTCCGAACGTGAGGGCGGGTGGCCCAAAGCCCCAGGGACCGGTGAAGGAGTGCATGTCCACGGCGACATACAGCGGAGTGCGGCCGTACATGTCCCATGCGCCTGGATTGGCTCCCCTGTCCAGCAAGAACATGGCGATGTCCCACGCGCGGTTGTCGAGGGCGTTGAGCAGCGGTGTGATGCCTTCCGGATTGGGCTGCTCGATATCGGCACCCGCCTTGACCAGCGATACCGCGCAGCGGTAGCAGCGGGCACGCATCGCATACAGCAGGGCGGTGAACCCGCCGCCCTGGCGGAACTGCGCGCGTGGCTCGGAGGTGATCTGTCGCGGCCAGTCGTCGTACTTCGCCCGCAGGTTGATCTCCTTGCTCGCGCCGTGTTTGAGCAGCAGATCGACCAGGTCGGGATGGTTTTCCGCGGCCGCCCACATCAGCGCCGTCTGGCCGCGGAACCGCTCCACGGTGTTCACGTTTGCGCCACGGGCAATGAGCATCCGCGCGATCGGCAGTGAACCGACGCTGGAGGCCAGCATCAGGGCGGTCTGCCCATCCGGGTTGGGCGATTCCGGGTCGGCCCCCGCATCGAGCAGCATCCTCACCAGGTCGGCGTCCGCAACCTTGACCGCCTCCTCCAGTGGCGAGCTGCCGAAGCGGTTGCTGACCCGGGCCTTGGCGCCCTTTTTCAGCAGCGCACGGACCATCTCATGATCGACCGCGTAGGTCGCCCACATCAACGGGGTGGAACCATCGGGATCTGCTGCATTGACGTCGATATCAGGTGAGGTGATCGCGGCCAGCGCCGCAGCACGCTCCCCGGCACGGATGAGATCGGAGAGCGTCTGCGGTTCAGCAGCGTACGCAGACGCAGATACGCCGAGCGACAGCAGGCCTAGAATGACACCCAACAAGGCAGACCGGCTCGCCGCGCAGATAGAATCAGTCACCATTCCGTGCTCCCTCATAGCCGCGAGTCGCCAACTGCGCATGCACGTGCACACCAAGGACCTACTACGCACCCCTCACGCCACAACCCAAGTAACGCAATGCCTTAGCCATTCGGCCATTGATGGATGGGCAGTCCTCTGGTTTCAGTGTGCCGCATAGCTCGAGCGCACAGAACCACCCAAACATACCAAGCTTCATGTCCGCGTCGTAAATAAGCCTACTACGGAAGACCGCCATAGTGCCGGACGCTGGCGGGCCGATCTGATACCGGTCTCAATCCGGCCGCAGCGCGCCCCGGGCGGCTATCTCGGAGCCGGGCTCCTGTGCTTCGACGCCGAACGCTCTGGCAGGCACCACTGGCGGTGCCCGGGGCACCTCGAGCGAGAACGGTGTGAAGTTCGTGTCGCTGTCGTAGTAGTCCTCCTGCTCCGTCCTCTTCAGGAACCCGACGATCTTGTACGTGAGCGGCGTCGAGATGATCTCCCAGCTCGTCTTCATCACGTATTGCGTGACGGTGACGGTGATGAGATCGTGAGCGCTCCATACGCCGGCGAACGCGAGCGTGCAGAACAGCGTCGAGTCGAGGAGCTCGCCGCACGCGGTCGAGCCGATCGTGCGAGTCCAGAGCCAGCGGCCGCGCGTCAGAATCTTCATCTTCGCCAGGACGAAGCTGTTGACGAACGAGCCGCACCAGAAGGCGATCATCGACGCTGCCGCGATGCGCGGGGTATTGCCGAAGATCGCCTGCACCGCGGGCTGGTTGCTCTTCCAGAAATCCGCCGGCGGCAGATATACGATCACGGCGGCCATGAAAGTCGCGAACGCGAGCGCGGCGAAGCCGGCCCAGACACACCGGCGGTCGCGCGCGTACCCGTAGACCTCGGTGAGGACGTCGCCGAAGAAATAGGAGACCGGGAAGAACAGCACGCCCGCGATGAACGTGACCGGGCCGATCAACGGCAGGTGAAGCGTCGTGACCTTCGACGGACCGATGAGGTTCGCGCAGAGGACCACGCAAACGTAGGCGCCGAGGATCAAGTCGTAGTACTTGTAGCTCTTCATGTGGATCCATCGTGCCTCAGTGGCAGCTCATCGACCGGCGCCGCTCCGCACGGTCACTCGCGCCCCCGGATTCGGCGCAATGCTTGCCGCTCGTGCTTGTCCGGCCGCCCTTGAGGTCGCGGCGCGAAGGCGCCGGAGAGCCGCACACGCTCCGCGAATGCCTCGCGCCGCGCGATGCTCTCGGGCGATTCCCGATAGCACATCACCGCCTCGCGGTGCGGGCCGCGTCGTGCCGGCAGCGCCGTCACCTCGCACTCGAAATCGACCGCGCCCCGTGTGAGGCTGAGGCGATCCCCCGGACGCACGGCACGCGCGGGCTTCACCCGCTCGCCGTTGACGTGCACCTTGCCCCCGCTCACCGCGGCCGCCGCGAGCGAACGCGATTTGTACAGTCGCACGGCGAACAGCCAGCGATCGATGCGGAGCGATTCGCCAATCGAGACCTTGTGCTCGAGCGCCGGCATTTCACGAGAGAGTATAATTCAAGCCCGCCATGGGGAACGAAGCCAGCCATGGAGAACGAGGGATGAGCCTTGCCCTCCTTACGCGCCTCTCGGCGGACCTCCAGGGCCTGCGCGAGCAGGGACTCTACAAGCGCGAGCGCGTCCTCGCGAGTCCTCAGTCGGGCATCGTACGCACGGGCGACCGCGAGGTCATCAATCTCTGCTCCAATAACTACCTCGGGCTCGCCAATCACCCGGCCGTTCGCGAGGCGGCACACCGCGCCATCGACCGGCTCGGCTTCGGCATGGCCTCCGTCCGCTTCATCTGCGGCACCCAGAGCGCGCACAAGCAGCTCGAGGAGCGCCTGGCACGGTTCCTCGGCACCGAGGATGCGCTGCTTTACTCCTCGTGCTTCGATGCGAACGGTGGCCTGTTCGAGGCGCTGCTCGATGAGCGCGACGCGGTCATCTCCGATGCCCTGAATCATGCGAGCATCATCGATGGCATCCGGCTCTGCAAGGCGAAGCGCCTGCGCTATGCCAACGGCGACATGGACGAGCTCGAGGGCCGTCTCAAAGAGTCGGCGAGCGCGCGTACCCGGCTCATCGCGACCGACGGGGTGTTCTCGATGGACGGGATCGTGGCCGGACTGCCCGCGATCTGCGAGCTCGCGGACCGGTACGATGCGCTCGTCATGGTCGATGACTCGCACGCCACGGGCTTCATGGGCGCGCACGGACGGGGCACGCCCGAGCATTGCGGTGTCGCCGACCGCATCGACATTCTCACCGGAACGCTCGGCAAGGCGCTGGGCGGTGCGACCGGAGGCTATACGGCCGCCCGGCGTCCGATCATCGAGTGGCTGCGCCAGCGCTCCCGGCCGTACCTGTTCTCCAACAGCATTCCCCCGGTAGTCGCTGCGACGACCCTGCGTGTGCTCGACCTCATCGAGAATCAGCCCGATCTGCGCGAGCGGCTCGCGAGCAACACGCAGCGCTTTCGCCAGGGACTCGAGGGCGCGGGATTTCAGCTGCGCCCCGGCGAACATCCCATCATCCCGGTGATGCTCGGGGATGCGCTCCTCGCGACGCGGATGGCGGAGCGGCTGCTCGAGCAGGGGGTCTACGTGATCGGGTTCTCGTATCCAGTGGTGCCGCAGGGTCAGGCACGCATCCGCACGCAGATGTCGGCGGCGCTCGCGCCGCAGGATATCGACCGTGCCGTCGAGGCATTCAGGCTCGTCGGCCGCGAGCTGGGGATCTTGCATTGAAGGCGCTCGTCAAGAAAGAAGCCGCGCCCGGCATCTGGATGGACGACATCCCGGAGCCGCGCGTGGGCCCGAACGATGTGCTGATCGAGATCGCGAAGACCTCGATCTGCGGCACGGACCTGCACATCTATAAATGGGACGCGTGGGCGAGGCGGACCATTCCCGTCCCCATGGCGATTGGCCACGAGTACTGCGGCCGCATCGTCGAGGTGGGCTCGGAGGTCCGCGGGCTCGCGGTCGGCGACCGTGTGTCGGGTGAAGGGCACGTCACCTGCGGCCACTGCCGCAACTGTCGTGCGGGCCGCCGTCATCTATGCCGCAATACGGTGGGCGTCGGCGTGAACCGCCCCGGAGCCTTTGCGCAGTACCTCGCGTTGCCCGCGGTGAATGCGTTCAAACTTCCCGATGCGATCACCGATGACATCGCCGCGATTCTCGATCCGTTCGGCAATGCGACCCACACCGCGCTCGCCTTCAGCGTCGCTGGCGAGGATGTGCTCATCACCGGCGCGGGCCCGATCGGGATCATGGCCGCAGCCGTCGCGCGCTTCGTCGGCGCCCGGCACATCGTGATCACGGACGTGAACGACTACCGGCTCGCGCTCGCGCGGCAGATGGGCGCGACGCGCGCGGTCAACGTGCAGCGCGATACGCTCGATGCGACGATGCGCGAGCTCGGCATGCAGGAAGGCTTCGACGTGGGGCTCGAGATGTCCGGCAACCCGCAAGCGTTCCGGGAGCTGCTCCGCACGATGCACCACGGCGGCTCGGTCGCGATCCTCGGCATCCCTTCCGAGGAGACGGCAATCGACTGGAACGAGGTGATCTTCAAGGGGCTGACGCTCAAGGGCATCTACGGCCGCGAGATGTTCGAGACCTGGTACAAGATGGCGGCGCTCCTGTCGAGCGGGCTCGAGCTCGGGCCCATCGTCACGCATCACTTCGCGGCGCAGGAGTTCGAGCAGGCGTTTCGGACGACGGACTCCGGGCAGTCGGGCAAGGTCATCCTCGACTGGTCGACGCTCTAGCGAGCCGAGCAGAAGCAGTAGGCGTAGAGCCGGTTCGGCGCAGCAAAGCGTGCAAGGCGCTCGACTGCCTGCTTCAACGGGCCCAGCCGTTGCGCGGCGAGCGCTGCGGCGCCGGAGCCGCCCATGCCGCCTGTAATGCTGTCGTTCAGACCGGTGCGCATCAGCACGCGCACGGCCGAGGTCTGCGCCGAGAGCACGAGCTGCTCGGCCCACGAGAGCTGAGGCTCGATGAATTGCACGCGGTACCGGGTGAGCTTCGCGAGGTGCGCCGCAGCGGCGACCGCGTCCTCGAACGAGCCGAGGTGATCCACGAGCCCGATCTTCGCGGCGTCGGCTCCCGCCCACACGCGCCCCTGCCCGATCTGGTTCACCGCATCGGTCGTCTTGTGCCGTCCGGCGGCGACGCGCGCGAGGAACTCATCGTAGCCGTGATCGACGAACGATTGCAGGAGCGTACGTGCGTCGTCGGTCAGCGGACGGGTGAGCTGCATCAGTCCGGAGAGCGGCGTCGTGCCGATGCCGTCTACGGTGATTCCCACCTTCGAGAGCGTTTTGCCGAAGGTCGGGACCACCGCGAAGATGCCGATCGATCCGGTGATCGTCGCCGGGCTCGCCCAGATCTCCCGCGCGGGCGCTGAGATGTAGTAGCCGCCCGAGGCGGCATAGCTTCCCATCGAGACGACGAGCGGCTTGCCCGCCGCCTCGAGCGCCCGCAACTCCTGATAGATCTCGTCGGAGGCATTGACACTGCCTCCGGGGCTGTCGACCCGCAGCACGACCGCTTTGATGTCGTCGTCCTCCCGGGCCTGGCGGATGAGCTTCGCGAGGGAATCCCCGCCGATCGATCCCGGCGGCTGGCTGCCGTCGAGAATGTCGCCGGAAGCGACGATGACACCGACGCGCTCGCGGGCCGAATTCGCGCGGTTCATCCGCTCGTGCGCGATGCGCACGTAATCGCTCGCATCGATCCCGCGGAACGTGCTGCCCGAATCGTCCGAGCCGACGAGCCGGATCAGCCGCTTCTCGATCTGCTGCCGGGTCGCGATGCCCGTGATGAGCCCGGCGTGCAGCGCCACCTGCGCGGTCGCACCGTGCGCCGCGGACACGGTCTGCGGCAGCGCATCGACGTAGCGAGCCACCGCATCCGCCGGCAGATGCCGCGCGGTGGTCACGCCTTTCTGATAGCTCGTCCACAGCGCATTCAAATAGCCGAGGCTCTCCTCGCGGTCCTGCGGCGACATGTTGCTGCGGGTGTACTCTTCGACGGCGCTCTTGTACTGCCCGACGCGAAAGACGTTCACGTCCACCCCGAGCTTGTCGAGCGCATTCTTGAAGTAGATCGGATAGCGCCCGTAGCCGTCGATCAGGACGTACCCGAGCGGGTCGAGATAGACCTCGTCCGCCTGGGCCGCGAGGTAGTACTGATCGCGCATGTAGGTCGTCGCGAACGCGATGACCTTCTTGCCGGAGGCGCGGAATGCGTGGATTGCGTCCGCGAGCTCCTGAAGCGGCGGCAGTCCGTCCGCACCGTCGAAGTCATCGAGGTCGAGGAAGAGTACCTTGATGCGCGGGTCGCTCGCCGCGGAGCGGATGGAATCGACGAGGTCCCAGAGCGAGGTCTCTCCGATCGGTTGTCCGCGCGCCTGCGCGACTGCGCGCGCGAGCGGATCGATGGAGAGCTGCTCGACGAGCTGGCCTCTCGGGCGCACGACGAGCGCGGCGGTGCGCGGCAAGCGGGGAGCGCCGTACCGCAGCGCGCTCGCGATCAGCACGAACAGCGCGAGCAGCACGATGAGGTGCAGCACCTTGCGCAGCGCATCGAGGCCGCGCCAGATCCCCGTCAGCATGCCTGCCAGGAAGCGCACGGCGGGGGCCGCCTAGACCTTCTCCTCGATGCGTGCCGCCTTGCCGGAAAGGTCCCGCAGGTAATAGAGCTTCGCGCGCCGCACGCTGCCCCGCCGCTTCACCGCGATGTCGCTGATCGCGGGGCTGTACGTCTGGAAGACGCGCTCGACACCCTCTCCGTGGGAGATCTTGCGCACCGTGAACGAGGAGTTGAGTCCGCGATTGCTGCGGGCGATGACCACACCCTCGTACGCCTGTACGCGCTCGCGGTCACCCTCGACGACCTTGACCTGCACGACGACGGTGTCACCCGGCTTGAAATCCGGAACCTCGCGGGTCATGCGGCTCTTCTCGATTTCCTGGACGATCTTGCTCATGGCTCTCACCTTCGGATTCGCGTTCGCCGCCTGCACGCGCGGCGAGAAATTCATTCAGCAACCGGCTCGCCTCCGGCGCGAGACCGTGACGGGCGATCAAGTCCGGCCGCCTCGACCACGTCCGCGCGACGGACTCGCCGAGGCGCCAGCGCCTGACCGCGGCGTGATTCCCGGACAGCAGCACCTCGGGTACCCGCCGTCCCTCGAACTCCTCCGGCCGCGTGTAGTGCGGCCAGTCGAGCAGTCCCGCGACGAACGACTCCTCGACGCTCGAGCGCTCATCCCCGAGCGCCCCCGGCAGCAGCCGCACGACCGCATCGATCACCGCGAGCGCGGGAATCTCCCCGCCGCTCAGCACGTAGTCCCCGATCGACAGCTCCCGGTCGACGCCGAGCTCGATCGCGCGCTCATCGATTCCCTCGTACCGGCCCGCGACGAGCAGCAGGCCCGGCA
>JBOHZR010000076.1:0-4856 GCA_050738595.1 Steroidobacteraceae bacterium
GTGCAGTGCGGCGCCGTGGTCGTGGACAATTCCTCCGCGTTCCGCATGGACCCGACGGCGCCCCTCGTCGTGCCGGAGATCAATCCGCAGGCCCTCGCCGAGCACCGGGGCATCATCGCGAATCCCAACTGCTCGACGATCATCGCCATCACGCCGCTCTGGCCGATCCACTGCGTGAATCCGATCCGCCGGATGATCGTCGCGACCTACCAGGCCGCCTCGGGGGGAGGAGCCGCTGCGATGGAGGAGCTGCGCGAGGCCACGCGGGCATACCTCGAGGGCCGGCCGTTCGAGCCGCGCGTCCTGCCGCACCCGTACGCCTTCAACCTCTTCAGCCACAACTCGAAGATCGATCCGGCGACGGGCTACAACGAGGAGGAGACGAAGGTCATCCGCGAGACGCACAAGATCTTCGGCGATGACAGCATTCGCGTCTCGGCGACCTGCGTGCGCGTACCAGTGCTGCGCGCGCACTCGATGGCCATCCACTTCGAGTGCGAGCGGCCGATCACCCCGGCCGAGGTGCGCGATGTCGTGCAGACGGCGCCCGGCGTGCAGCTGGTCGATGATCCAGAGCGCAATCACTTCCCGATGCCGCTCGATGTTTCGGGAAAGGACCCGATTCTCGTCGGGCGCATCCGCCAGGATGTGAGCGATCCGAGCGGACGCTCGATCGCGCTGTTCGTGTGCGGCGATCAGCTGCTGAAGGGCGCGGCCCTCAATGCGGTGCAGATCGCGGAGCATCTCCTCCCGCATTGAAGCGCCCGGGCAGAGGCTATCCGCTCTGGGCGCTTGCCTCCGCGGCGTTGTCGACGCCGACGATGAGCTTCGTCTTACCCTCGAACGCATAGGGCATGATGTTGAGGTTGGTCGGGGCGGGCGAGCCGTCGAACACACGTCCCGCGAGATCGAAGCGCGAGCCGTGGCAAGGGCAGCGCCATCCGCCCGGCCAGTAGGTGCCGATCTCCGGATCGTGCGGGTCGAAGTACGCTTTCGGCAGGCACCCGAGGTGCGTGCAGGTGCCGATGCAGGCGAACCACTCGGGCACCCGCGAGCGGTTCGCGTTCTTGCAGTACTCGGGCAACGGCGCGGCGAGTCCGGCAAGGGCCCGTGCATCGGCGGAGTTCGGATCCTTGAGCAGCCCGTCGTGCCCCGAGATCTCGCTGATCATCTCGGGCGTGCGGTGGACGATATAAATCGGATTGCGCCGCCAGACGGCGATGATCATCTGGCCCGGCTCGATCTTGGTCAGATCCAGCTCGGTCGGTGCGCCGAGCGCCCGCGCGCGCTCAGACGGAAGCCAGGACTCGACGAACGGCACAGCGATGAACGCGGCGCCCACCACCCCGATGAACGTCGTCGCGCCGAGGAGGAGCTTGCGGCGGCTCTCATCGACGGGGCTCGTTGCAACATCATCCATGGGCGAACCCGGATGGGTCATCTCGACCATTGATCTACACCTCACATTCGGCCTGCGCGGAGCGCGCACACACGTGCCCGCCGCGCGGTCCTCGATTACCTCATTCGATCCCCGGCAGCCTGCAACGTTCAACGGACCGCCGCATCGGGCATGCCGCGCAGCAGCGCCGCTCAGCAGCGCCGCTCAGCAGCAGCGGTTGATGCGGCTCCACTGGCGCTTCTGTTCGGCCTCGTAAAACGCCCGCGGCGACAGCGGCGGCGCGCCGGGATGATGCACGGCATGATGCTCGAGATAGCGATCGTACGCGTCATCGCCGGTCACCGCGCGCAGCCCGCGCCAGAGCGCGCGCAGCGAGGCCAAGATCGTCGACCCGAGCGACGCCACGCTGCGAGGACCCGCGTCGCATATACTCGGCGCCGTCCCTGCGCCTCGGCCCTTCGGGCCCGCCTGACGGCGTTCAACGTCGCTCCCGGCGACGTTAGTCTCTGGCGACGTTTCGGGCGTCGGGATCCGCGTGGCTGTCATGACGCTGCGCTCCCGCTCGTCGTCGCGGGCACGCCGCCGCTCGCCGCCACCTCCTGCATGCGGGCGACGAAGGGCACCTCGGAGCTCGCAAGCGTCGGGAGCCCGCGCGCCGCGCGCAACGCGACACGCAGCATGTCCGCGATGACGAGCCACACGATCACCGTGAAGAGCACCGTGAGCCAGCCATCGAGCTGCTGATTGAATATGAGCTTCGAGGCGACGGCAGCGCGATCCGGCGTGAGTGCCCCGGCCGCGAGCTTGCGGGCCATGTCGGCTGCGCCGGAGAAAAAGCCGAGGTTCGGATCGGGGCTGAATACCTTCTGCCAGGCGGCGACCGTCGTGACGATCGCGAGCCACGCGAGCGGCCCTCCGGTCACCCACGAGTACTTGAGCTTCCCGGACTTGATGAGGATTCCCGTCGCGACCGAGAGCGCGATGGCCGCGAGCATCTGGTTCGCGATGCCGAAGAGCGGCCAGAGGATGTGGATGCCGCCGTTCGGGTCGATCACGCCGACATACAGAAAGTAGCCCCAAGCCGCGACGATGACGGCGCTCGTCGCGAGCACCGAGGGGTACCACGAGACCCGGCCGAGCGGCTTCCAGAAGTGGCCGAGGAAATCCTGCAGCATGAACCGCCCGACGCGCGTTCCCGCATCGATCGTCGTGAGGATGAACACCGCCTCGAACATGAGCGCGAAGTGGTACCACATCGCGAGCAGTCCTCGGCCGAAGGTCGAGCTGAAGATGGTTGCCATGCCGACCGCGAGCGACGGCGCACCGCCCGTGCGGGCGAAGAGCGTGTGCTCGCCCATCTCGCGCGCCAGAGTTTGCATCTGATCGACCGTGACCGGGAATCCCCAGCTCGAGATCGTCGCGACGGCCGCCTGGGGCGTCGCTCCGACGATGCCGGCGCCGGTGTTGATCGCAAAGAACACGCCGGGATCGAGCAGCGTCGCCGCGATCACCGCCATGATGGCGACGAACGACTCGAGCGCCATGCTGCCGTAGCCGACGAGGCGCGCGTCGGTCTCGTCTCCGATCATCTTCGGCGTCGTGCCGCTCGAGATGAGCGCATGGAAGCCGGAGACCGCCCCGCAGGCGATCGTGATGAACACGAACGGGAAGATCTTGCCGGCGAAGATGGGCCCGTTGCCGTGCGTGAACTGCGTGAACGCGGGCATCTTCAGCTCGGGATGGATCACGATGATCGCAACGGCGAGCAGCCCGATCACACCGAGCTTGAGGAACGTGGAGACATAGCCGCGCGGAGCGAGCAGCAGCCACACGGGGATGATCGCCGCGAGCCATCCGTAAGCGATCACGAACTCCGCGAGCCCCGGCCCGGACCAGTCGAAGAGCGGCCGGAGCGTCGCGCTCTGATCGACCCAGCCGCCCGCGGCCACACCGAGGATCAGCAGCGCCATGCCGAGAACCGTGGCCTCGAGCACGCGCCCGGGCCTCAGATAGCGCAAGTAGATGCCAATCAGGATGCCGATCGGGATGGTCGCGGCCACGGAGAACGTCGCCCAGGGGCTCCCTTTCATCGCATTCACGACGACGAGCGCGAGCACCGCGATGAGAATGATCATGATGAGGAGCGTGCCGACGAGCGCCGCGAACCCGCCGAAGGGGCCGAGCTCATCGCGCGCCATCTGCCCCAAGCTGCGCCCGTCGCGGCGCGTGGACAGGAACAGGATGGTCATGTCCTGCACGCATCCGCCGAGCACCGCCCCGAAGAGGATCCAGAGCGTCCCCGGCAGATACCCGAACTGTGCGGCGAGGGTCGGACCGACGAGCGGGCCGGGGCCCGCGATCGCGGCAAAGTGATGTCCGAAGACGATCCAGCGGTGGGTCGGAACGAAATCGCGCCCGTCGTTCAGGCGCTCGGCCGGCGTCGCGCGGTTCGAGTCGGCCTCGAACACGCGCGCCGTGATCCACGCGGCATAGAAGCGATAGCCGATCGTGTAGATGCACACGGCGGCCACGATGAGCCACATCGCATTGATCGGCTCGTGGCGGTGCAGGGCGATTCCGCCCACGGCGAACGCGCCGATTACGGCGAGAACGATACCGACGAGGCGTCCGAGCATGTCTCACCCCTCAAGCGCAATGCGTCCGGGCATGATGCCCCGACAGCCCGGCCGCGCGCCAGTGGCACGCGGTGCTCCGGGCGGGCGGGGCTGTTTATCCGCCCGGTAAAGGCTGCGACACCGGGTCGCTCTCAGTACCGGTAGTGGTCGGCCTTGTAGGGGCCTTTCCCGTCGACGCCGATATACCGCGCCTGCACGTCGGTGAGCTCGGTGAGCTGAGCGTTGAGGTTCTTCAGCTGCAGTCTCGCGACTTTCTCATCGAGGTACTTCGGGAGCGTATAGACGCCAACCGGGTACTTCGCGGTCTCCGTGTAGAGCTCGATCTGCGCGAGCGTCTGATTCGCGAACGACGAGCTCATGACGTAGCTCGGATGTCCCATCGCGCACCCGAGGTTCACGAGCCGCCCCTTGGCGAGCAGGATGATCCGCTTGCCATCGGGGAAGATCACGTGATCGACCTGCGGCTTGATCTCGTCCCACTGGTACTTCTCGAGCGAGGCCACGTCGATCTCGCTGTCGAAGTGCCCGATGTTGCACACGATCGCGTTGTTCTTCATGCGCTTCATGTGCTCGTGCCCGATGACGTGGAAATTGCCCGTCGCCGTGACGAAGATGTCCGCCTTGTCGGCCGCATACTCCATCGTCACCACGCGGTAGCCCTCCATCGCCGCCTGCAGCGCACAGATCGGGTCGATCTCGGTGACCCACACCTGGGCGGAGAGCGACCGCAGCGCCTGCGCCGAGCCCTTGCCCACATCACCATAGCCGGCAACCACGGCAATCTTTCCCGCCACCATCACGTCGGTCGCGCGCTTGATGCC
>JBOHZR010000077.1:0-3779 GCA_050738595.1 Steroidobacteraceae bacterium
GTGCGGTGTGAAACGCCCCGCACTCCTCGTAGTCCTCCTCGGCGGTTGCGAAGTTGAAGCGCTCGCAGACCCTCACGTAGTGGGTCAGGAGGTATCGCGTCACGGTCTGAGAGAGCGTGGCCTTCCCTGCATACACCGGCACGACATCGACCAGGCCCGTCGAGTTATCGACACGAATGACAAACGGTTCGACGCGCTTCAAGGGCATGAGGAGCAGGAGCGCAAGGGTGCTGAGGAGGAGCGCGAGCCATCCGGCGCCCGCAACTACCCAGGCGACCTTGGCGCTGCGGCGGTGTTGCGCCGCCCGATCGGCATCCCAGGAATGCGCCTCGGTGTAATAGGCCGAGAGCTCGGCATCTTGACTCATGGGTGCTCCGCGCTCGGCTTCGAGACGGAAGCCGCCGGCGTCTTCGTCACCAGATTGATGGGAACCAAGTGGTGATCACAGCGCACCGGGGCGTGCTGGCAGGCGGTGAGCCAAATGAGCGATGCGAATAGGATGACTCTCATGATCTTTTCTCTTCAGGCTGCGCGGATTTCGTTGTCTCGCTTCGAGGCCTTGCGCCACCCGGCGGCAAGAGCTGTGCGGGCGGCATAGCCCGCCTTGCGACTCAAGGGGTCCCAGCGCGAGGTCTCGGAGTCCGTGATCCCGCGGGCGAACTGCCCCGTTCCGCGCACCGTGCGCCCGAAGCCCCAGGCGAGCGCTGCGCTCACGACGCCAAAGGTGCTCAAGGCAAGCCCACTCGCAAGGCCCGCGGCGATCGGCATGACCTGACGCATAACAAGAAACGTGAGGCCGGCCGCCATGCACACCCGCGCGGCGAGGGCAATCTGGATGCCGCCTCCGGCGGCCAAAGCCTGCTGAGTCGCGGTCGAGAGGACCGTGAGCATCAGGGCCGCCACCAGCACGGTCAGGATCGTGATGAAGGCATAGTTCGCCAGCTGCGCGATCCAGGATTCGAAGAACCGCTTGCTGGTCTCGAAGAGCACGAGCATGAGAAAGAGCGGCCCGAGGGCAAGTAACACCGAGAGCGCGATCCGCGAGAGCGTGAGAAGGAAGATCGTGTAGATCGCGGTCAGCAGGACGAAGAGATAGACCGCAGCCCCTGCGAGCATGAAGGCCCAACCATGGAACACCCCGCCCTTGGCGAGGAGGAGCCCGGCCGTGTCGGCACCGTTATCGATGATGGCATCGACGGTTTGGACGGGATCGAAGACGCCGACGATCTGGGCGGCAAGCTCCCCCGGGGCGTTGAAGAAGGTATCGACGATGAGTGAGTTATAGAGCCAGAGCTGCAGGGCGAGACCGAGCACGATGGCGAGCGTGGCGATGCGCTTGACGCCTGCGATGAAGGGTTCCTGCATCTGCCCCGTGAGGAGGAGATACCCCCAGACCATCACGTAGATCGTCCCGAGCGTCACGATGGCGGGCTCCAAGACGGCCGCCATCTTCGCGGTGTTCGTGGCGATATAGGTCACGAGAATTCCATTCAGCCACGCGTTGAATTCGGCGAAGAAGCCCATGGGGAGTGTCCTGGCCGGGGGCCTCAGAGACCCATCGGCGGTAGATTTCGAAACGACCCGATATCCGCGATCGCCTGCTCGCGTGCGCTCTGCTCTCGAGCCAGCTCCTGGGCATCCGCCGCGCGGTAGAGCGCCTGGAGCTTGCTCTGATCGTTCGCGAGCATCGTCTGCTCGGCGGCGATCCGCGCCTGAAGATCAAGAGCCCCCTTCTGATCGGTCGCATTCCCGATCGCCGCAATGAGCTGCTGCAAGCTCGCAAAGCGGGCGCTCGTGGTACTCAACGCCTCCCCCGCCAGGCTCTGCAGGAGCGCGGCGTTCCCCCGGGCGGCGGTAACTTGCGCCTGCTCGGCCGGGGAGAGCGATGCCACCTGCGCCGGCGTCAGGATCGCCATCTGACCCACGAGCTGTTGAATCTCACCGGCAAGCTGCGGGAAGGCGGCATTGTTGCCGGCCAGCACGGCCTGCAGCGTGTTCAAGTCCGTGGGGAGGTAGGTGCGATTGATCCCCCCGAGCAGGTTCTGCATGCCCCGCCCGCCGGTCATCGACTGATAGGTCGATCTCACCTGGGCGAGCTCGCCCTGGGCGGTGTTCACTTCCTGCTGGACGAGCTCAACCTCCTGGATGAGCTGCGCGATCGCCCCCACATCGATGACGGCCCACTGGGCATGCGCCGCCGGAGTCCTCAGGAGACAGAGCAGTGGAAGGAGGTACGCGATGTGCTTGACTCGAGTGAACATAATCATCTCTCCTTATCTATAGCGTCTCGGCGGGCCCCACGAGTGCCTCGGGCGAGTCGACATTCATGAACTTTGAAAGCCAGGCGGACGGCTCAGGGCCGGTCTCCTCCAGAATCCGGTTGAGGCGCGCGAGGCTGCTCGCGCGACCGGAGATCACGGAGAGCTCGGCATCAAAGCCCTTCAAGTCCAGCTGACACACGACGCTCGCGTGTCCCTGCTTGACGAGGAACATGCGCGAGCCCGGCTCGAGCTCCTCCTTCAGGAGTCGCACCTCCCGCTCGGTGAGCCCAAACCCTTGGCGGTACTCCTCGATGCTCGCATCCGGATTAGGGAAGAAGACCTTCGTCGGGGTCTGCTCGATGATCGTGCGGCTGATGCCGCTCTCGAGGACGTCGCTCGCACTCTGGGTGGCCAGGCACATGACGGCATTCAACTTCCGCCACGTCTTGGGGCCATCCTTCGCGAAGCTCTCGAAGGCCGGATCAGAAAGCAGCCGCCAGAACTCATCCATCCAGCACACGAGCGGCCGTCCATCGAGGAGCTCGCGCACGAGGTGAAAGAGATAGAGCGTGACGGGGGCGCGGGCGACTTCGGAACCTAAGAACTCCGTGACATCGAACCCGATCGTCGCGGCCCCGGTGAGGTGAGGCACGACGACATCCTCGGAATTGTCGAAGACTTGCGCGTACTCCCCGCCTGCGCTCGCGCACCAGCGCGCAAGGCGCGCGTGAAGGCCCTCCGAGCGGGTGGGGTCGGTGAACTCGATGAGGCGCGAGAGGCGCCGCGCGGGTCCGTCGAGCGCGAGCGTCCCTCGCAGTGCCTGATCGAGGTCGGCCTCCTCGGCTCTCGTGAGCGGGGCGGGGCCGCGGGCGAGGAGACGGAGCCAACCTTTCAGGAACTCGACGTTGCGCGGGCTCGGGGCAAGCGCGAGCGGATTGAAGCCCGTCGACTCCCCGGCCTTCAGCGCCCGGTATTGCCCGCCGAGCGCGCGCACGAGGATCTCAAGGCCCCGGTCCTTATCAAAGATCACCTGCGTCACACCGCGTCGCGCCAGGGTTGCGGCGAGAAATCCGATGAAGACCGACTTGCCCGACCCCGTCGGCCCACAGATGAAGGTATGCCCGGTGTCCTTGCGGCTTCCGCCGTCGGGCTCCGTGGGGTCGCTCGCGTGGAGGGAGAAGTAATACGGGGAGCGGGCGCTCGAGATGAGAAGCGTGAGGGCTTCCCCCCAGTGATTGCCGTGCGCGCGCCCGGTGGGGTAGTTGTGAAAGGGCACCATCGCACTTAAATTTCGCGAGGTGATCGCAGCCTTCCTCGGCCGCATCGCAAAGTTCCCCGGAAGCTGCGCCCAGAAGGCGGCCTCCAGCGCTAAGTCCTCGCGCGCGACCGTCATTCCGGTATCGGCGAGGATCGCCCGGGCGTGGGCGACCTGATCATTGAGAACTTTAAGGCGCTCGAGCGGCTCGCGCTCCTCCTTCACTTCCGTGACGACCTGGAGGGAGAAGTGATGATCGCCCA
>JBOHZR010000078.1:0-14015 GCA_050738595.1 Steroidobacteraceae bacterium
CGCGAGGTGTCGGTAACGAGAGCCCTGCGGCGTTCGCCACCGCGTTCAAGCAGTATTTCGGAATCTTGCCCCCGAACTATGTCAGGCTGAGCCGCGCTGCCGCACCCAGAGCTGATGGTTCGATCCCCGGGCAGCGCGCCGAACCAGAATGCGACGATGAGCAGATGCGTCACGACGAGTGGCCCGAGCAGCCAGCGATCGGGGTGAACCACCGTATGGCCGCTCAACAAGAATGCCGCAACGGCGAGTGTGCCACCGATGCCCGCGGCTCCGGGGTCATCATGGCGGCGTAAAGTCCTCCGGCACGATCACATCCTCACGGATGAGCGGCGGGAGCTACCGCGATCGCGGGCGAATTCGTGAAGCGCAATTGTCCGGGCAAAATGTGTCCGTCATCGCCCATCACCCGCCAGCTCGGCACATACCTTCCGGGCATCAAGGGTGGAAGTGCAACGCTGATCTCCGGTGCGGGCTTCTCCGGCAGCGAATGCAGCTTCTCACGCGGCCCGCCGTCACGCTGAATCCACGCCGCGGTCAAGCGCGCGGCTTCCGAGAATCGAAGGACGACCACAGACGGTGCTGCCTTCACGATACCGCCGTCGGGGGGGTATCGCCTACCTCAAGTGCGCGTGGGCCTGGGCGGCCACCGCGGCGAAGGAAAGGAGGACGGAAGAGAAGATAGTCGATGATCTCATAGAGGCTCCCGTGAGTGTGGCGGTGGGGCTTGCTCTAGAACCAGACCCGCACGCCGGCCATGAACTGCGCTTCGCTCACCCGGTCGCCGAGAGCGCGCGCTTGATCGGCCGTTCCGCCGAAGAACCGTTGCCAGACCACCCCAACGTAGGGCGCGAACTCGCGACGGAATTCGTATCGCAGGCGAAGACCTGCATCGAGATCGGAGAGCCCCGAGCCCAGATGCCGCGCGGGATCGGACTTGCCGTAGAGGTTCGCTTCGAGCTCCGGCTCGAGAATGAGCCGCTGAGTGAGGAGCAACGCGTACGAGGTCCAGAGCCGCGCGGCCGCGCGGCCGGAGTCCCCGACGTAGAGGGTGGCCTGCACGTTGAGCCAGCAGGGCGCCCGGCCCTGAAGACCCAGCGCCGCCCAGGTCCGCGAGGGTCCCCCGGTGAAGTCCTGACGCGCGCCGGCCTGCACGCTCCACCAGCGGCTCACGATGCGGTCCCAGAACGCCTCGATCCGCGCCGTCTCGGTCCCAGCGCCCTGCTCCCCTTCCGAGCGGACCCAGAGCTTGTCATAGTCGCCCCCGTACCATCCCTCTCCGAGCCATGCGGCGGCAGCACCGGCGCTCGTATCGCGCCATTCGAGCTCATCGAGCAGCACCATGCCCGTCGCCTCCGTGTCGTCCATGCGCATCAGGCGCGCCATCTCACCGTAAGACATTGCCGGCATGGGATTCTGTGGTGCCGCCGGTGCCACGTGCTGATCGGGATACGCCTGGGACCACAAAAGCCGCGGAGCGAAGAGCGCGATGGCAGCGAACACCACGCCAACGCTGCATCGCTCGCGCGCACGGTCGTTTGAGGGGCATCGGGCCTCTTCTTTGCATCCTCCGCCCATCATCGCTCTGTCCTCCCGTTCGAGTGCGCGACGACCACCTCCCTAAACATGCCCGCTTCCATGTGATAGAGGAGATGACAGTGATAGGCCCAGCGCCCGAGGGCATCGGCCGTGACGCCATAGGCGATTCGCTGGCCCGGTTGAACGGTGATCGTGTGCTTGCGGACGAGGAAGTCGCCGTCCTCGTCTTCGATCTCACCCCACATCCCGTGCAGGTGGATCGGGTGATTCATCATCGTGTCGTTTACGAGCACGACGCGCAGCCGCTCCCCATAGTTGAACTTGAGCGGCTGGGCTTGGGAGAACTTCTGGCCATTGAACGACCAGATGAAGCGCTGCATGTGGCCGGTGAGATGAAGCTCCACGTCGCGACCCGGCTCGCGGGCATCGATCGAGCCGCCGAGCGTGTGCAGGTCCGCGTAGGTCAGCACGCCCCGGCCGTTGTGGCGCAGCCCGACTCCCGCATCATCGAGCCGACTCTCGGGATGCAGCGCTCGCATGTCAACGGTCGGACCGTACTCGGCAGGCGCGTGATGAACCGGCGAACCCTTCTCCATGTCCATCCCCGCCATCTTCATGCCGGGCATCGACTCGTGCGGCGCATGCCGCGTGTCCGGCATGGCCTTCATATCGGACATGTCGTGATCTTTCTTCGGCATGCTTCGATCCGTGCCCTTCGTGCCACTTGCGCCGCGATGGCCGCCCTTCGTGTCGCTCATGCTCATCGAGCCTACGTCCATTCCGGCCATTGCCCCGCCCATTCCCATGTCGGCCATCGTGAGCAGGGGCCGCGGATCAAGGGGGGGAACAGCAGCCGCAAGCCCCGCGCGCGGCGCGAGCGTGCCACGGGCGTAGCCGGAGCGGTCGATCGACTGGGCGAAGATGGTGTAGGGGCGGTCAGCCTTCGGCTCGACGATCACGTCAAGCACTTCTGCTACCCCGATCCGAAACTCATCGACCGTGACGGGCTCCACGTCCTGCCCGTCCGCCGCGATCACTTTGAGCTTCAAGTCCGGAATGCGAACGTCGAAGAAGGTCATCGAGGAGCCGTTGATAAAACGCAGCCGGACCCGCTCGTCCCGGCGAAAGAGCCCCGTCCAGTTCCCGGCGGGCGCCGTGCCGTTCATGAGATACGTGTAGGCGTACCCCGTGACATCGGCGAGGTCCGTGGGGTCCATCCGCGTCTGGCCCCACATGAGCCGGTCGTCCATGGTGCGGCGCCAGCCCTGATTGTGAATATCGTGGAGGAACGTCCCGAGGGTGCGCTCGTGAAAGTTGTAGTAGTCACTCTGGCGTTTGAGGGTGGCGTAGATGTGCTCGGGGTCGGAGTCGGTCCAATCCGAGAGCAGCACGACGTAGTCGCGCTCGGTGCGATGCCGTTCGGCCCCGCGCGGCTCGATCACGATCGGGCCATAGAGTCCCGTCTGCTCCTGGAAGCGCGTGTGGCTGTGATACCAGTAGGTGCCGGACTGGTTGACCTGAAAGCGATAGACATAGGTCTGACCTGGTCCAATGCCCCTGAAGGAAAGGCCTGGCACTCCGTCCATGTCCGCCGGCACGATCACACCGTGCCAGTGAATCGAGCTCGGCACGGACAGACGATTCGAGACTCGCAGCGTCACGGTGTCGCCCTCCCGCCAGCGCAGGAGCGGCGCGGGAAGCTGCCCATTGACCACCGTTGCCGGGCGGGTCTTGCCGGTGAAGTTGACCTCGCGGGCGCCGATCTCAAGATCGAATTCGGTGCCCGATAGCACGGTGGAAGTGCCGCTGGCCCACCCGCGGACTCCAGCCAGCGCGAGCGTGCTGCCGCCCAAGCCCTGTACGAAGCGTCGTCGCGTCCACGCCGGCGCCGCTCGAAATACACCTCGATTTCTGTCCATCGTCCATTCCCCCAAATGAAAGTCCCTTCGGTTCGCGCCTCGACGGAATCCGTCCTGGCGCACCAGCCAACGCCGGGCACGCGGTCGTGCCGCCGCCGTCCTCAAGATGAGATCAAGAGGCGGTCAGACGATGGGAGGTCTGAGGCGCTCGTCGGGCGGTGGGGACAGAACTGGCGGCGGCGAGGCAGACGGTAGGTAGGTGAGAAGAGCGATGGTGCGCGACACGCTGGCCGCGGGAACGCCCGGCGGGTAGTTGACGTAGCAGTGGCATCCGGGGGTATGGCAGCAACTGCGATCCGGGAACGAATGGCGAGCAGAGTGTGTGGAGTGCTCCGTGCCGGCTTGGGTGTGCTCAACGGCAGCGCCCGGCATGCTCATCTCGTGCTCGGGACAGGGCGCGGCGCCCGCCTCGTGTGCCTGCGAGACAGTCGCTGCGGTTGCCGGACGCATCGACGGCCAGGACATGCCGAGCGCGAGCTGAAAAATCAGCACGACGTATAGCATCAGCCGTGTCGGGCGCAAAGACACGGGGTAGTGTAACGCACCCCGCGCCCCGATCGGACCAGCCGATCGGGTCCGCACCAGTACGTTGAGCGCCCGGGCAAATGCCGCCCTGCGCGATCGAGTCGACAAGAGCGTCGCAAGTGGGCCTCTACCGCAAGCTGATCGTGCCGCGCCTCTGCGATCTCGCGATTCGCAATGAGCGCCTAGCGCCCTATCGCGCATGCACGATCGGTGCCGCCGAAAGGCGCGTCCTCGAGAGCGGCGTCGGATCCGGGCTCAACCTTCGCGCGTACGCCGGGACCGTCAGTGAAATTATCGCGCTCGAGCCCGACCCCGCGCTGATCCGGATGGCGAGATATAAGTTACCGATGCCCGCCTGCCCGGTGAGCTACCTCGAGGCCACTGCCGAGCGAATTCCACTCGAGGACGCGAGCATCGACACGGTGGTCTCGACTCCTACCCCGTGCACTTGTCGATGTACCTGCTCTTATTTGTGATCCCAGTATTCGGAATCGTCACATTCATCTGGCACGGGCGTGTGTTCGACTTCGGGATATTTCGCATCGACCCCCATGTCCGAGCGGATCGAGCGATCTTTCACCCGACCGAGAACATTCACGGCTACCTCGCCTACGCGTTGTTCGGGCTGATTGGTTTGCATGCGCTGGCGGCGTTCTGGCACCACTTCGTGCGCCACGATCGGGTACTTTTGCGTATGTTGCCGAGTCACCGAATCGAACCCGAGGAAAGCGGGCGGTCGCGCTGAGTAGCGGCGCGTTAGAATCACCCCCGGATGTTTGCAAGTCGGCCGCAAAGATGCCCGCAATTTCCGGGTTCGTTGGCTCTCCGTGCCCCGCCGTATCGACTCGATCTGCCACTACCCGCGCTACGCAGAAGGCGAGCGCAGCGCCGACCCATCAGCGCGAGCGCCGACCTCAATTGCCAGCAGATTCGCCTCCCTCGTCACCCCTCTGTCGCACCATGAACCCCCCGTCCTCGTCGACAACCGATGAGCACATGGCCAGATGGTCTGTTAAGGGCTTGCAGCTGGAAGCTCAACCGTTATGCGGCCGAGCAGCCGCGCGCGGCGGCCGCTTTCGGGCACAAAGACCAGCATCTCGTTTCCTTGAATATTTGCGACACGCGGCCCAAATGCACCGACAATGTTCGGCGTGTGCGTGACAACGAGAGTGTTGCTCCCGATGGGCGGAAAGCGATCGACGGCCTCCCGCAGCCATGCCGCATGGGACTCCTCAGCCGAGCTCGCCATGCCGTGCGCCCCCTCGGCAAGCTGCGGAACGAGCGTCGGTGATGGGAGCCCGGCGAGCTCGATCGTCTCGCGCGCGCGGAACGTTGGACTCGAGTACCACAGTACCGATGGGGATGCCCAGCGCGCGCAACGCCACGCCCAGCGCTCGTGCGCTCGCCTTCCCCGCTGCGTCGAGCTGCCGCTCATCGTGCAGATTGCCGGCATCGGCCTCTGCCACGCCCGCCGGCTCGAGCGGCGAATGCGCGTGGCGCATCACGAGTACGTATCCGCCCGCGCGGAGGCGACGCGCGAGCGCCTCCGGAGCAAGGATCGCGCTCGCATGCGGCCGCCTCGCCGCCGCCGCGCTCGGAGGCGACAGACTCAACATCGAGGCGCCAACTACAAGCGCGCAACCGGTCAAGCACACCCGTGCAAAGCACCCGATTTGGTACGGGAGCGAGAGATTCTTGTGCAGCATGACGGTCTCCATTGAAGCGGGTGCAGTGTGGCCGCCTACCCTCAAATTAACTGTGGGTTCGGAAGCAGTGTAGCAATCGCGGGAGAAGTCGTGACGCCGCGAGGCCGCGGTTCGGATCCAGACCAGGCCGCGACCATCGTGCACCCATCACCGATCGCAAACGTTCGGCGAAACGCTTCATCGTCACCCCCAAGTATCCATTTCGCTACAGCCTAGAACAACCCAGAGAGTGGAGCGAGACGGATCAGGGTCCCCGTTCACCTCGCCGTCGAGGGCGGGCCCCAGGTCCAGTACAGAGCCAGATACCCGTAGTTCTCGGCTTGACCCGCAACACTGTGGCCATACGCGAACATGAGCTGGAATCCGGGGCGCTGGGGATTGATCGTGTAAAAGCCGCCGAAATCGAGATCGACGGCATACTTCGACAGCATCGGGTCCGCCGTTGGACGCCCGTGTGCGAACAGTTCCGGTCCGAGTGTCAGCTTCTTCGACACTTCATAATTGATGATGGTCCCGCCAAACGGAAAATTCCTCCCCCCGGGAACTTGGTCGCTGATGTTGATTCCCCCTCCGGCATCTATCGACCAAGCGCCGTAGGTCTTCTTTGCATAGAGCGGAATCTTCCAGGACGGACCTCCCGCTCCCAATCCCCGCGCAGCGTCGCCCCAAGGCAACTCCATCATGATGAACGTTCCGATCATCGGCCGGTGATCGGTCTCCGGCAGGAACTGCATCTGAAACCCGAACTCCCCATCCGTCAGTCCGAAAGTGGTGGGGCCGCCGCTTGGAATCGAAGCCCCGATAGGCAGGATGAAGTGAAACATCGAATTGGGAATCAGGCTCCAGTTGAACTCGATCGCAGGACCTACAGTGTTCACGATGCCGGGCGAGGAAGTGGCGCCGCTCCACACGTAAAACTCGTGCCAGTGATATGGAATCACGTCCGGATCGTCGAGCTGATATGGCGGACCGGCCAGAGCTCCCGGGCAAGCGATGAGCAGGATCGGCAGCAGGAGCGCCGGGTGCCGGATTTTCTCGATCTGGTGCAAAAGTGAATTGCGCATCAATTTGCTCAAGTCTGATGAGACGGGGCGAAAGTCGGTTCATCTCGCGACACCCAAGCGCGGCGCAACCCGATCAGGTCCACTGTCTTGCAGAATCGCGCATGGCGTTGCGCTGCCCAGTTGAACCATCCAGTTGCAGTCAGCCGCAGAGCGTCACGCCGTGGTCTTCGAGATACGGTTGAGCGGAACGTTGCTGCAAGACCGAGGCATTGCGTGCCGCGGCCATCGACCTATTGCCACTCCAAGCGGAGTGCCCTCACTCGACGCGGCATCCGCTGGAGCTGTGTAAGGAGTGTCCGGGCTCATTGGCGAGCGGGCGAGGCGACCAGGAGCAGCGTACCGAAATGGCAGCACACAAGACAACGCAGCAACCCGCGACGGCTGCGCCGGAAGGCTTTGAGGGCTTGCATCGATTGCGGTCACTTACCTTGTAGCAAATCCATGAACGGGGGGAAGGTCAGCAGCAGCCCGGCGATGAAGAGCAGTGCCGCCGTTCGGTTGATTCGTCTCAATGCGAGATTGCGCCGCGCCCATAGCCGCGAGAGCGCAAACCACGACACCAGCCAGACGATGATCGTGACGTCCGTCACACCCGAGAGTGGACCGGTCGGATTCCAGAAATCCAAGGCGCGCGCCATCCCGCGAAAAGCATCGCCGGCGATGGAAAGGACGCCCAGGATGAAGCCACCGATCCACGCCGCGAGCACGGCCGCGGCGGCCGGACCGTTTGCCGGGACGCTCGCCGCCTCGTCACTCATGTGGCTGTCCCTTCATGAGTACGATCTGTGCACCGCCGCGCACGGCGGCATTCTTATTGAGCATGGCTCCGAAAAAGCCGGCGATGCCAGCCGACACAAATGCGAGTGCGAGCAGTCCAAAAACTGCGTTGCGCAGCGGCTTCAAAGCGCGCAGATGGGAACCGTAGCGGGCGACAATGTAAGCGACAGCGGTCAGACTGATGGGTGCCATCCAAGCCAGATGCTCCTTCCACTCCATGCCGATGTCATGCCAGCCCGCCGTCAGAGGATTGGACATTAGAAGGTGCTGAGGATAAGGAGCAAGACTGACCGTTCCGGCCAGTGGGATCGCCCGGTACCAGGGGTAAACCGCGTATGCGCCCAGGAATACTGTCGTCCATGCCAACAACGCCATGACGGCAAGATAGATTGAAAGCAAGCCGCGTTGAGCGGTGGTCGGTGCCCAGTGTTGAGGTCGCGCGGACGTGGCATACAGACCCGCGAACCCGCCTGTGAACATCAGCAGCAGCAGTGCTCCGAAGAACATTCCATGCACGACTGTAATAGCATCACGAACAGTGATCTCCATTGTCGCCTCGGTGGCCCGATTAACAGGCGTCGATTGAAACAGATATCGTGCGAGGGATACGGGCTCTCACTCACTTTCCAGGCTCCGCCAGCATGGTGTTGGCCGCGATGAAATCCCTCGATATCGAGCGGACGCGGAGAACGGCGCCACTGCTGAAACTCGGCCACCAGCACGAGCACGTTGTACAGCGGACCCAGCATTTGGACTAGCTTCATCGCTTGCTGTGACAGGCACATGCCACGCGCGTCGCCGCCATCAGCGATGTGCGCGCTGAAAGGCTTCCGATTCTAGCGAGCGATTGCTGACCGGAGCATGACCTCAAGATGACCAATCGGTCATCTTCGGAGCGCCGCACGATACAGGCATGCTGATGGGAGTATGACGAACGACAACGTCAGTCTCATGGGGACAGAAGTGGCGGTACCGCAATCGAGGGTGTAGCTCCGTTGCCACAGCCCGCTCGTCGAACCGGATGGGCGCGACGCGATCATACGGCTCTCGGAACAAAACGCGCCTTCGCCACGGAAGTTTGCGCATTGTCAGCGCCGACCACATCAAGTAGCCTCTCGCGTGCGCGTCGCGCGATTGAAATTGGCCCCCTGAGAATAAGTCGGCATTGCGGAGGCAGCTCCGGCAGGCTCCGCAATCCGGGCGTACGCTCGAAGGGGCTTCGTCTTCAGGGTTGGAATACGGATGAAACCCGATTAGGTTCGTGGGTGAGATGCGCATCTTGATCGTCGAGGACGAGGAGAAGGCGGCCGCGTTTCTCCGCAAGGGGCTGACCGAATCGGGGTTTGTGGCGGAGGTCGTCAGTACCGGCGAAGAGGGGCTCTTCCGGGCTGTACAAGCCGACTACGACTTGGTCATCCTCGACGCAATGCTTCCTCAGATGGACGGCTGGGACGTGCTGACCCAGCTTCGCAGGAGCGGTCGCTCGATGCCGGTGCTCTTCCTCACGGCACGCGGGGAGGTGCCTGACCGAGTCAAGGGCTTGGAGCTCGGCGCGGACGATTACCTCGTCAAGCCGTACGCCTTCACGGAGCTCCTGGCCCGAGTGCGGGCGTTGCTTCGCAGGCGCACCGAGCGCCAACCGGACGTGCTGCAAATCGCCGACCTGAACATCGATCTGCTGGGCAACAAAGCGCAACGTGCGAGCACCCGAATCGATCTCGCTCCAAAGGAGTTCGCCCTGCTATCACTTCTTGCTCGGCGGCATGGTGAGGTACTCCCGCGCACGGTGATCGCCGAGCAGGTCTGGGACATGCATTTTGAGGGCGACAGTAATGTCGTCGACGTTGCGATCCGTCGCCTCAGGCGCAAGGTCGATGATCCATTTCCGGTGAAGCTCATCCACACCGTTCGCGGGATGGGTTATGTTCTTGAAGTCCGTTGAGCGCGCGGAGAATCTTGGCGAAAAGCGGTGGGCCATGGCCACCTGGCTCACCGCGTCCTACGCTGTCTCGATCCTTCTCCTGCTTGGAGCAGCGTCTGGGGTTCTTTACTGGGGCCTCCTGCGCAACATGCTCGAGCAGGACCAAGATTTTCTCGCTCACAAGATGGAGGTACTCACGACGCTTCTGCAGCAGAAGCCAATCAACCTCTCTGGCATCAATCAGGAGGTGTTCGAGGAGGCTGAACTTTCGAGCACCTCGCCGTCACCATTTTTCTTGCGAGTCCTGGATCGCGACGGTCGCGTGGTCACCGAAACACCCGGAATGCACACGATTCTCCCGCAGTCCGCCTTCTCGAAGCAGCGTCTGGGATCAGAGCGGAATGCTCTTTCGGGATCAGCTGATAACTTGCACCTCGTGCGCGCCTCGAGCGCGGTGCCCCAGGGTCCGTCCAGTCAGAGCGGATGGCATATCCAAGCAGCACTGAACGTCAATTCACAGGTGAGCCTCCTTGCGAAATATCGACGCGACATCGGCGTCGTACTCGCCAGCGGCCTCCTCGCCGCCCTCGCGACGGGTGCGTGGATTACAAGACGAGGTCTGAAGCCGATAGCACAGATCGCGCGCGCGGCCGAGAACATCAGCGCGCAGCAGCTACAGGAGCGAATCGAACCAGGTCCCTGGCCGCGGGAGCTCGTGTCACTCGCGAGCGCTTTCGACCGGATGCTGGGTCGCCTGCAGGAATCCTTCGAGCGGCTTTCACAGTTCTCGGCAGACCTCGCGCACGAGCTGCGCACTCCGGTCAACAACCTCGTGGGCGAGGCTCAAGTGGCCCTTTCACGCCCCCGGAACGAGTCTGAATACGTTCGCGTCCTACACTCGGCGCTTGAAGAGTACGGGCGCCTGTCCCGCATCATCGACAGCATGCTGTTCCTTGCCCAAGCCGATCGAAGCCATTCGGCAGCGGAGCTCGTGGAACTCGATGCTGGAGCTGAATTGCGGGCCGTCGCGGACTTCTATCAGGCCGTGGCGGACGAGGAGGGCAAGACGATCGTCTGCGAAGGCAACACCCGCCTCCTGGCGGATCCCCTGCTGCTTCGCAGGGCCGTCAGCAACCTGCTCTCGAACGCCCTGAAGTACACCTCCGGCGGCGGCCGCATCACACTGCGTGCGGAGGCCTCCGTCGATGGTCGGGTGACTGTTAGTGTCGCAGACACCGGCGCCGGCGTCTCCGCCGAGCACCTTCCGAAGCTCGGGGACCGCTTTTATCGCGTCGATCCGTCCCGCAACTCGGGCCCCGGGGGCGCAGGGTTGGGACTGGCGATTGTGAAATCCATCATGCAACTGCATGGCGGCAGGTTCCTCATCGAGAGCACGCCGGGGCGCGGCACCGTCGCATCGTTAGTCTTCGGCGCCGACTCGCCTCAACCGGGTACGCTCGCGTGAAGCGTACGCCTGCAAAGCCACGGTCTCTCAATGGGCGAAGCTGATCTCGAGATCCTCGCCCTCGTATATCACCTCCATCTGATTCTCGGCCTCCTCGCGAACCGGCCCGGCATGTGCGGCTGCCGTTCGTGCGCTCGGTGGCGCAGCAGGCGGGCGCGCCAATCTCACCGCCGACACGCGCCACGCCGCGACGGTGAAGGAATCGACGCCATGGGCCGGAACAACTTGTGACGGGCGAGCCCGCGCTTGAAGGAATCGATGTCGGCAGCGAGCTCAATATACTCCGCCGTGTGGTCAAGCAATCCGCGGAAGTACGCGTCCTGCGCCTGCGACTCGGCGTGCATTTGCACAATGTGCGCAAGGCCGCCCGCAGCGGGTCTCCTGAGCCTGTTCCTCGAAGAGCTGTCGAGACCCAGCCGACTGGATACGCCGGAGATTGAGGCGCTCCTTGCTGTTGCGGGCAGATCTACACCGCAGGGCGCACGCTATCACGCATTGTTGCTTTAAGAACTTAAGGTGCCAGTGCGAGGAGCACCGCGAGCGCCGCCTGTGCTTGCTCGAGCGAGGCCCGAAGTTGGATCTCTTCAGCCTGAGTAGCCAATGTGTTGGACTCCACACTGGCGTAGTTCGCGAGGCTCAAGGTCCCGCGACGCAGACTCTCCCGCGCCTCAGCAGCGGCCCGCTCGAGCCCCGAGAGCTGCTGATCGAGGCTCTCGAGCTGGCGCTGCATGATCAGGACAGCTTTCCAGACCTGATCGGCTTGATTGGTTGTCTCATCAAGACTGGCTTGATGGGCCTGATAAAGTTGCTCACGGCTCGCGCGACCGACGGCGATCGGACCTCGGTTCCGATTGAACAACGGGAGTGTGAGGGTCACGTTAAATCCGATGTACGGCTTGTTCTCTATAGGGTCTATGGCCTGTTCGACTCCGGCGCTGATGAGCGGAAATTGGGCAAGAATGGCCTCGCGCAATTGCTCTTCCTGACTGTGATAGCCGGCCTGTAATGCAAGAAGATCCGGCCGGTGCGGCAGCGCGGCCAGTGCCGAACGATACTCCACCTGGGTGACGGTGTGCTCGCCAACGGACCCTTGCAGGCGTAGGTGAACATCGGGTGCAATGCCTAGCAGCTCATCGAGTGCGTGACGAGTCTGATTGTCCTGAAGTTCGTAAGCACGCCATGCTGTCTCGGCCGAATCCCAAGCAGCAAAATCCGCAGTCAGGCCGCTGACCGTTACAAAGCCTTGCTTCAGGGACGTCTCGTCCCGCGCATAGAGTGTGGCCAGAAGCGTGCGGCGCTGATCCAGAACCTGACGTAGCTGATCGAGTGCCCGGGTTTGGACGTACAGCTGCCTTGCTTGCGCGGCAACCTGCCACTCCTGCCAGAGAATGTCGAGATTGACCTCGTTGAGGTGCGCCCGAGCTGCGTCCTTGGCCGCGCCTCGGGTAACCAATGCCTCAATGTTTTCCGCGAGGTTCGCATCGTACCCTGTGAAAGGAAGAGACGATTTCAGCGGCCCCCCGGTGAATACTGGATCCGGAAGCAAACCGGCCTCGAGCATTTGCGCGCGAGCCACGCCTGCCTGCTGTCTCACAGCCTTCAGCCGCGGATTGTCGACCACGGCGAGCGTGATGACATTGGTCTCCGTCAGTCCTTTCGCGAGATCGAGTGGCTCGGGCTTGAGTCCCGGAACGCCTAGGTCGCTTGCAGGCACGGTGAGGGCCGGCGTGCGGGTCAGATCTGGTTTGGAGGGCAGCGGTTTCTGGTGATAGATGGCGCACCCGGACAGCAGCGACGCGCAACCTGCGACCATCGCAATTACGACTCTCCGGAAGACTCTCCGGATCGCCGCGATGGATACGCTTCGGGGGCGTCGGGCGGCAACAGACCAGGCGGCTTGCTTCATGCTTGCTGCTCCCGCATCAGCTGCCGGCGGCGCCAATGCACGTAGAGCGCTGGAATCAAGTTCGTGCTACGCACCGCGCTCCAGGCAAGCCCGCCCAAGATCACCACTGCCAGGCCCTGCTCGGGGGCAGCTCCCTGGCCGATGCCCAACGCCGTGGGCAACATACCGAGCATCGCGGTGACCACCGTAAGCACGATGGGGCGGAAGCGAACCTGTATCGCCTCCCGTACGGCTTCCTCTACCGACATGCCGGCAGCCTCATTCTGTTTCGCACGGTCGAGCAGCACGATGCTGTGACGCAGTCCGATGCCGATCAGCGTGAGAAACCCAATCACGCCCGTGGCATTGAGCCCCACCCCGCTGATGATGAGCGCGACGGTGCCACCCGTGATCGCCAGCGGGATCTCGAGCAGCAGGATTCCCGGAACGAGCAGCCCATCGAATTGCAGAACGAGAATGCCAAGCATGAGAAAAAAGGCCGCGACCGCGGCGATGAGCACGGCAATGACGGCCTGCTCGAGCTGCGCATAGAGACCTCCGAAGGTGATGCGATAGCCGGGAGGAAGCTTCAGGCCCGAGAGCGCCCGGCGAGCTGCGGCGATCGTGCCGCCGAGGGTTCCCGTGGGTGTGGCCACGATATCGAGCGCCCGTGCGCCGGCGATATGGCGGATCTGGTTCGGTGTCTCGACGAGCTCAAGATGCGCGAGCTCACCGAGGGGCGTCCACCCATCGGTGCGGATCGGCAGGCGCGCCAGTTCGGCGAGGGAGGTCTCTGGCGCATCGGCGAGCCGCATGTACAAGTCGAGCGGTACGTTGCCCTGTGGGACCTCCCCGAGGACCTCCCCGTTCAGGAGCGGGTTGAGCTGGCCATAGAGCTGCGCGGGCGAGATCCCATAGGCGGCCAAGGCATCATCTCGTGGCTCTATCTGCAATTGCGTGATGGGATAGCCGTCATTGTCGAAGAGGTCCGAGAGCGCCGGAATGGGCCGCAGGCGGGCAGCAACCTCCTCGGCCACAGTGCGCAGCTGCGTAACGTCACTGCCGAACACGTGGATCACGAACGGGTCGGGCAGACCCGAGAGACTCTCTCCGAGCCGCTCGATCGTCGGGGTATCGACCGACAGCTGCACCCCGGTCAATTGGGATTCGCTGATGACCCGCTGTCCGATGCGGTCCAATGCGCTGACGTTGATGCC
>JBOHZR010000079.1:0-1787 GCA_050738595.1 Steroidobacteraceae bacterium
TGGGGCCTGCGCCAGGGCGCGGTCGACTACATGGTCAAGCCCGTCTCTCCCGATCAGCTCGTCGCCAAAGCCCAGGCGACGCTCTCGAGCTGAAGACACGCAGGCGATGGAGGGGGTCTCTCTCAAATCTCTACGCGATCGGCCCTTCGAGCTCCTGAGGGAGCTGGAGCGGCGCGGGCGCGCCGTCTCGGCGCAGGCCGGGCAGGAAAGTCAGGGCGGCCGCGAATGGGTGGGGGTCGCGCTGCGCATGGCGGGCGAGCTGTTCCTCGCGGCCCGCGAGGAGACGCGCGAGGTGCTTTCCGTGCCGCCCGCGCTTACGCGCGTGCCGGGCGCGAAGTCGTGGATACGGGGGCTCGCGAACGTGCGCGGCCAGCTGCTGCCGATCATCGACTTGAGGCAGTTCATCGGCAGCGGCGTTGCGCCCGCCACACGCAATACGCGCGTGCTGGTCGTCAATCATCGCGAGATCCCCGCGGGACTGCTGGTCGACGAGGTGCTCGGCTTCCGGCGGTTCGCAGAGAGCGAGTTCTCGGGCGATGCGCCTCCGACGGTCGCCCGCTGCGAGCGGTACCTCGCCGGCGCGTTTCGCCGCGGCGAGGAGCACTGGCCGGTGCTCTCGCTGCGCTCGATCCTCGAGAGCTCCGCCTTCACCGAGGCTGCGGCATGATTTCGCAACGTTCAATGAGACGAGGAAAGGTGGCACCGTCATGAGCGATCCCACCCCGGCCTCGAGGGGCGCGCCGCCGCCCGCCGCCAACGGTGCGTCCGCGGCCCGCGCGATCGATCGGCTCAATCTTCTGATCGGAGTCGCGGCGGTGCTGATGCTCGCAGCGGCCGTCGTGGCGGCGTTCGGCGCCGTAACCGGCGCGTCCATGCCGCTTGCCGGCGGCGCATGGCTCCCCACGCTTCTGGGGGTCGGAGCGCTCGCCGTGCTCGGATCGCTTGGGTTCGGGCTCGCGAGGCTGCGCCGCACGACCGAGCGGCAGCAGCAGTCCGTCGAGTCGCAGCGCCTCGAGAGCGACCGCAACCAGCAGGCCATCCTGAGGCTGCTCGATGAGCTCTCGAGCCTCGCCGACGGCGATCTCACCGTGCAGGCCACCGTGACCGAGGACATCACCGGCGCGATCGCGGATTCGATCAACTATGCCGTGGATGCGCTGCGCGGGCTCGTGACGACCATCAATCAGTCGGCGATCCAGCTCGACGGGGCGGCCCGGCAGACGCAGGCGCTCTCGCAGCATCTGGCCAAGTCGAGCGGGGCACAGTCCAAGCAGATCGCGGCTGCGACGGAGACCGCCGGGGCGGTCGCGTCGGCGACCGAGGAAGTCTCGAACAACGCCGAGCGCGCCTCCGATGTGGCGCGCCATTCGGTCGATATCGCTCACAAGGGCGGGGATGCCGTGCGGCGGACGATCGATGGCATGAACGCGATCCGCGAGACCATTCAGGAAACCTCCAAGCGCATCAAGCGCCTCGGCGAGAGCTCTCAGGAGATCGGCAACATCGTCGAGCTGATCAATGACCTCGCCGAGCAGACCAACATCCTCGCGCTCAATGCATCCATCCAGGCCTCCATGGCCGGCGAGGCGGGGCGCGGGTTCGCCGTGGTTGCGGACGAGGTGCAGCGGCTCGCGGAGCGCGCCGCGAACGCGACCAAGCAGATCGAGGTGCTGGTGCGCACCATTCAAACGGACACCAACGAGGCGGTCGTCTCGATGGAGCGCAGCACCACCGACGTGGTCGGTGGAGCGCTGCTCGCCGAGAACGCGGGCGCCGCGCTCGAGGAG
>JBOHZR010000080.1:0-2872 GCA_050738595.1 Steroidobacteraceae bacterium
TTTACGCGACAGTCGCGCGATCATTCAGTCTCCACAATCACGAGCTCAAGGGCCGGTCGCTCGCGACGGACGCGATGGATGACGCAGGGGCCGCCAGAAACGGCAGGGAAATGCAGCGCATCCCGAGGAGCGCAAGGTTCACCTTTCCTCCTTCAAAAGCTCTTCTGGATACGCTCGAACGCGAGTGCTCACCGAGAATACTACGACGGGCCGCTTTCGAGAAACTCGAGTCTCGCACCGCTAGGACTGCTCATGGCCGGTTGCGCCGCGCCGACGGGCCAGCGAAGCTCCAAGTCGTCGCGAGCTCTGGGACGCACACTTACTGATAGTCAGAGCTTTGGCGCTCTGTCGCCAGCACCGGATCTCGGACCGAGGCTGCTCGCAAGCCGCTCGCATTGCGAGGCTCTACTGGCATGGTCGAACCTTGGATCGGTGCCGGTGCGAAGTCGGGCAGCGGGACGGAAATGGTTCTCTCGTCAATCGGCAGACCACCCATGAACCGGCGGATGATGTCGAACATCTCCGGAGAGGGGTTGTCGAGGAGGTTGTGGCCCGCGTTCCGCACCGTGACCGGGGTGAGAGCTTTAAGTCCAGATACGGCTTCGCGCTGGTCCGCGATGTCGGTTCGCCCATCGAGCGTGCCCATGAATACGAGAACGGGCGCGCTGCTCTTGGGATTCGCGCGCAGTCCATCACCGATATCGAGCTCGGGAGCCACGCCGTCGAAAGCGAGCAACATGTGATCGAGATACCGGCCGAGTATCGACGACCTCGCCTGCTTCAGGATGGCGCCTCGGCGCCGCGCAGTCATGCCGGAGGAGATATTCACCGCCACGGACATGCCCTCGAGCGCAATCGGCTCGCCTGGCGATGCGAGATAGTCGGGGAGGAATCGGACGGGGATATGGTCGAGACCAGGGTCGATTCCCCGGTCGAGCGCACGATAGATCGGCAGCAGGTGCGCCGCGGTTGCTGGGTCCTCGATGAGTGCGCCGGCGAGCAGCTCCATGTCGTGCTCCTGCAGGAGATAACGGATCGTCGTGCCGTGGACTGATTTCAGCTTCACGAACACCGGAGCGCGCGCGAGCTTTGCGTGCACACGGCGCATCAGTGCCCCAATGTCGGGATAGACGGCTTTGGCCTCCGGCTGGCTGTCCACCGCTTGCTGCAGGCGGGCGACGTACTCGTCCGCCCGAGCGGGCAGCTTCATGGTCTGATTCAATCCGCGGACGCTCGAGAGCACGACCTTCGCGATTCGGCCTGGCATCTGCCGCAGCGCCTCGAGCGCCAGCGTGCTTCCGTAGGAGGTCCCCAAGATCACGAGCTTGTCCGCCCCCAGATGCTTGCGTAGCGCCTCGAGATCGAGTGCGTTCTGCACGGTGTTGTATCCGGTGAGATCGGTTCCGTGAGCTCGCCAGAACGCCAGGCACTCCTTCAAGGCGTTCCGGAAGTGCTCGATGAACAGCCGGTCTGGGACTGCTCGGTCTGTCGGTATAACCTCCCCCGAGCGGCATACCGGGACAACGTTGGATGCGCCGGTGCCGCGCTGATCGAGCGCGATGACATCACCGTACTCTCGCATCGCCATCATTAGCCGATATCGGTAGTTGATCGCCTCGATACCTGACCCGCCCGGTCCGCCGGCCAGATAGACGATCGGGGGTCCAGGTGCGCGAGTGGTGGCGGGAAGCCGTACGTACTTGATGGAAATCGAGCGACCATCGTGTGCAGTGCGGTTCTCTGGAACCGCGAAGGAGCCGCGAAAGGCGGCGAGCTTCTGCTTGCTCCAGGTCTCGAAGACGAATGGCTCGTCCTTCTGTTTGGTCGGCCGATCCATGCGGGCCGCGCTCGGCGTATTGGGCGGGTCTGCCGGTGGCGGCTGAGCGGCAAGCGTGCCGAGCCCGACCAGAAGCCATGCGGATGCTCTTTTCATTTGCGCGTTTCCTCCGAGCCATTCTCGCCTGGTTGACAGCAGAAGCTCGCCGCTCGATGGTACCGCTTCTTCCGGCCGGGTGACCGAGCCGGGGTGACGTGCTGAATCAGATCACGTGAGTTCCTGTTCGGTATCCCTTGCGTCCGCTTTGGGGATGTCAACTTGCCCCTACCTCCGTCGGCAGGTCGCCGAACGCGCTTACGGGAGCCTCCGCGCAAGTCGCTTGACCTCAGTGGGCCGTTCTGGCGTCAGCGATTCAGTTGCCGCCAGCGCCACGATAGCGCGATGACGACGCTCGCTGCAGAGAGCCCGAGCCACAAGAGCGGAGCAGTCGAGCTGCGCGTTCCGAAGAAATCCAGCGCGGCGAGGCCGTTCAGCGGACCGGCGTAACAGAGCAGCACGTAAATGACTTCGACGACTTTGCTCGTTCCGCTGACCAGCCGCCAGAGGGTCTGACAACCACAAGACGCCGCGGAGCGGATACCGGAGATTTCGATCGAGTCGGCAACGACTGTTTCACGCCGACGGCGCGGGAACGTCGCTTTCCGTCCAACGCGAGTTCGTACGTCACCATGTCACCGTCGGCCGGTGGCCGGCGCCGCTCGGAAATGGCGGTGATGTGGAGAAACACTCGCTCACCACCCCGACGGGGATAATGAAGCCAAAGCCCCTCTCCGCATTCCAATTAGTGACCGTTCCCTTTCGTCGCACGATGTTCGCCATGCCGTCATTCGCTTTCGGTACCACGGCCTTCCTGCGGCCAAGTCCGGACATAGGAAACTAAGGAGTAAATCCCTTCAGAGTGGGCGCTCCCATCTGGGCCGGGGCGAATCACCATCGATCCGTCGCGATTTGCGGCGCCTCATTGCTGAAACCAAGTCGGGTAGCTGCGAACGAAGAAATACACCCCCGATGACCACCGAGTGGCTCATCCGGAGA
>JBOHZR010000081.1:0-4147 GCA_050738595.1 Steroidobacteraceae bacterium
CGACGAGCAGGAGCCGCAGGCCGTTGTCCTTCATGATCTTCAGAGTCTCGTAGGGAACGTTCGCCTTCGCATTGCACGACCAGGTGACCCCGAGCTTGCCGAGACCGCGCGCGATCTCCTCCACGCGCGGTTTGAAATCCGTGAAGGTATCGTCGTCGAAGAAGATCTCCTTCACCTGCGGCAGGTTCTCCTTGATCCAGCGAATCTCCTCGATGACACTCGCGGGGCTTCGCACCCGATAGCGGTGGCCGCCGACAGTCTGCGGCCACAGGCAGAACGTGCACTTCGAGCGGCAGCCGCGCCCCGTGTAGAACGAGACATATGGGTGCTGCAGGTAGCCGATGAAATAGTTCTCGATCGTGAGGTCGCGCGCGTAGACGGGCGACACCCACGGCAGCGCGTCCATGTCCGCGATCATCGGGCGCGGATCATTGTGGCGAATGGTCCCCTCGGGCGTGCGATAGGAGAGTCCGAGCACCGAATCGAACGGCCGCCCCTCGGCCACCTCCTTGCAGGTGTAGTCGAACTCCTCGCGCGCGACGAAATCGATGGCCCGCGATGCGCCGAGCGAGCCTTCGGGATCGACCGCGACCTTCGCGCCGACCATGCCGATCGTCAGGCGCGGGTTCTCTTCCTTGAGGCGCTCCGCGACATGCGCGTCGGTCGGGAACGACGGGGAGCTCGTGTGCAGAATGACGAGGTCGTAGTCGCGGGCGAGGGGGGCCACTTGATCGAGGCCGAGACCGTCCGCCGGCGCATCGAGCAGGCGGCTGCCGGGCACGAGCGCCGCGGGCTGCGCGAGCCAGGTGGGATACCAGAACGAGCGAATCTCCCGCTTCGCCTGGTAGCGCGCGCCGGCGCCGCCGTCGAATCCGTCGAACGAAGGAGGATGCAGAAATAGGGTCTTCACCGTGGCCTCTCAGGTGGGATCACACGCATCAGGTGGTTAACGCGCATCAGGCAGGATGGCGCTCATCAGGCGATCGGCTCCACGCTGCCGTCGCGGGCCACCCGGTAGCGAGCCTGGCGCCAGTGCACGCGGCGCGAGAGAAATCCCCAGCACCAGAGTGTGAAGGCGAGCGTGTCACTGACCGGCAAAACCCACAACTCGAGCGCCGCCGTACCCTTCGGGCGTGCATCGAAGTGTAACAGGAGACGCGCGAGCGCGGTGACGGCGAGCATCGCGAGGGCCGCCTCGGCCCAGGCCGCGAGCAGGGCGCCGAGCACCGCGACGGGCAGGGCGAACGTGACGAATGCCGAGGCGTAGCCGCCGGGGCGGACCGCCCGGATCGTGCGCAGCCAGCGCAGCTCGTGGCGGATCAGCTCACGCGCGCTGCGCTCATCGAGCTCCGTCTCGACGATCACGTCCGACAGCACTGTCGCGAGGCCGCGCGCGCGCGTCAGTTCCCCGAGCCGGTAATCGTCGGGGAGCTGATCGGCGATCGCCTCGAAGCCCCCCGCCGCCGCGAGCGCATCGCGCCTGAGCGCGATGGTCACGCCGGAGACGAAGTCACGCGCGCCGAGCGCCGCCGCGACGTACACCGAAGGCATGAACCAGTCATTGACGAACGCGGCGAGCAGCACCGACCAGGGGCCCCCGCGCGGAACGCCGCGGTAGCCGCACGTGACGATCCCGACCGCCGGATTCTCGAGCGGTGCCACGACCTGACCGAGGTACTCCGCGGGAACGCGCACGTCGCTGTCGGAGATGACGAGCGTGTCGTGGCGCGCTGCGGGGAACATGTTGATCAGATTGCTCACCTTGAGACTGCTACCATGCTCGGTCGGATCGACGATCAACGCGATCTCGCGGTGCGGATACTCGCGCTGCAGCCGTCGCACGATGGCGACGGCCGGGTCCCCCGGATCGCGCACACCCAACACGATCTGGAAGCAGGGATACGCCTGATCGCAAAACGAGCGCAGGCACTCGTAGAGCTGCGGCTCGGCGCCGCAGAGCGGCTTGAGCACCGTCACCGCCGGGGCGGCAAACGCACCGCTCACGTGCCGGAGACCTTGGTATCGCCGAGTGTGGCGCCGCCGCATCGTCGCAGCCGCGGCCATTATAGCGTAAGCCATGGCGACACTTGTGACGGCAATACCACATGCAATCGCGATCATCGCGGGCTATCGCTCCACCATGTTGTGGGCTTCCCGCCACGCCGGGGTTGGGGATGCTGGCGTGGAGTTCTCGCTCACAGTTATGATGGGAATGCCAATTGCAACGTGGCCCATATCGTGCGCACTCCACGCGCCGGTGCAGTCCGGAGTTCGGTATCGATGGATAATGTTCGGGCCAGCGTGGCCGATGCCTGTGCGGATATTTCAACAGATTCGGAGTCGCTGATCCTCGTCGACGAATCGGACCGTGAGGTCGGACACCTGAGCAAAGAGCTCTGCCACCTGGGGCGCGGAGTCCTGCACCGGGCGTTCTCGCTGCTCATCTTCAACGAAGCGGGGGAGCTGCTGATCCAGCGGCGCTCGCCGCACAAGCGCCTATGGCCCCGGCACTGGTCGAACAGCTGCTGCAGCCATCCGAGGCGCAACGAGGCGATCGAGGCCGCTGCTGAGCGCAGGCTGCACGAGGAGCTCGGCATCCGCTGTCCGCTCAAGTTCCTGTTCAAGTTCCAGTACCAGGCGCAGTACGATGGGGCCGGGGCCGAGAACGAGCTGTGCTCGGTCTACATCGGCCGCTACAGTGGACCGCTCAGGGTCAATCGCAGCGAAGTCGAGGGCTGGCGCTGGATCGCTCCGGCGGCGCTCGAGGCGGAGCTGATGGAGCGCGCCGCCGAATTCACCCCCTGGTTCCACCTGGAATGGACGCGCATTCAGCGCGATCATCGCGGCGAGCTTTAGGAGCTAGACAGTCGTGAGCATCCCGCTGCTACAAAAATATCGCGTTGCCGCGTACATCGCCGGACAGAAGCTGCGCGGCAACCGCCACTATCCGCTCGTGCTGATGCTCGAGCCGCTTTTCCAGTGCAACCTCGCGTGCGCGGGCTGCGGGAAGATCGATTATCCGAAGGAGACCCTGCAGAGGCGCATGAGCGTCGCGGATGCGCTCGCGGCGGTCGATGAGTGCGGCGCGCCGATAGTCTCCATTCCCGGCGGCGAGCCGCTCATTCACAAGGAGATGCCGCAGATCGTCGCGGGCATCGTCGCGCGCAAGAAGTTCGTGTATCTCTGCACGAATGCGCTGCTCCTCGCCAAGCACATCGACGAGTACACCCCGACGCCCTACCTCACCTTCTCGATCCACCTCGACGGCAACCGCGAGCGGCACGACGAATCGGTGTGCCAGGAGGGCGTGTACGAGAAGGCGGTCGCCGCGGTCCGGCTCGCTCGCTCGAAGGGGTTCCGCGTCACGATCAACTGCACGCTCTTCAACGGCGAGAACCCCGACGAGGTCGCCTCATTCTTCGACACCGCGATGGACCTCGGCATCGAGGCGATTACGGTATCTCCCGGCTACAGCTACTCGCACGCTCCGAGACAGGATGTGTTTCTCGAGAGGAGCGCGAGCAAGCGGCTGTTCCGGGAGATCTTCAAGCGCCGCGACGGCCGCAAGGGCCGCAAGTGGCTGTTCAACCACTCCTCGCTGTTCCTCGATTTCCTGGCGGGCAACCAGTCGTACCAGTGCACGCCCTGGAGCAACCCGACGTACAACCTCTTCGGCTGGCAGCGGCCGTGCTACCTGCTCTCGGACGAGGGCTATGCGCCGAGCTTCCGTTCGCTCATCGAGGAGACGGAGTGGGAACGGTACGGTGTCGGGCGTAACCCACGCTGCAACAATTGCATGGCTCACTGCGGGTACGAGGGGACGGCGGTCGACGACGCCTTCCGCAAGCCGTGGAAGGCTGCCGCGGTGTCGCTGCGCGGCCCGCGCACGCAGGGACCGATGGCAGCCGATCCGCCGCTGCTCGCCGGTGGGCTCGATGCGCGGCCCGATGCGCGGCCTGCCGCCACCGCCGCCGTGCCCGTGAGCTCGGTGAAAGTGGCGAGCCGCAGGTCCGCCGCGGGACCGCAGTGATCCAGGCGGCGCTCGCGGGCGTTGCGGATGTCGAGGCGTTCGGTGCGCAGCTCGAGGCTTGGCGCGAGCGCATGGAGCGTGCGCTCGCCGCGCGCCTGCCGCCGCGGACCCTCGTGC
>JBOHZR010000082.1:0-7667 GCA_050738595.1 Steroidobacteraceae bacterium
GGCGCCGGCTGCCGCTCCGCCGCGCACGGCGCCCGCACCACAAACGAGTGATTCGCAGCCGGTTCGGCGCCAAACAGCGGCGGCTGCCGGCCAGCCGCGCGCGCCCGCGCAGCCGGCTCCATCGCACGCCACATCGGCGATCCCCTCGAACGTGCCGGTGCTGCGGGCGGCTCCGGCGCAGTCGCCGGCCGCGGGCGTCACGCGGCCGGCCGACGCCGCAGTGCAGCCGAGGCCCACGGCGGGCTCCAAGCCGAAGGCGGGAGCCGCACGCCTCCCACTGTCCAATGTCCGCGAGGTTCTAGCGGCGCTCGATGAAACCGGTGCGACACGGCAGATGCCCGCGCTCGCGGCGGAAAGGCCTGCGCAGCCTGAGGCGGCGCGCAGCCTCTCCGATACCCAGGTTCTGAGGCTGCTCGAGAGCCGCCGCGCCGATGGGGGCCCCGCGGAAGTGGATCGCGGCATCTCGCTGCTCAAGCCGGAGGACACCGGCACGAGGCGCGCGTTGAAAGAGGCGGTCGCGACCAACGCGCCCGTCTCGTTCGCGGTACAGCTGCAGTGGTCGGTGCAGGCGATCGACCTTTCGAAGGTGCCGCCGCTCGCGATCTTCAGCGCGTATACCCTCTATACCGTCGAGGGCAGCCGCGAAGGGCGGCGCTGGTACGGGCTGCGGCTCGGGTTCTTCACCGATGCGATCTCGGCCAAGCAGGTGGCGCACTACGTTCGCTCGGAATTCAATTCGGTCGCGGTCGTGCCGGTGAGTCCTCAGGAGCGCAGCCGCGCGAGCGGAGGCAAGAAAGGCGAGGTGAACGGCCCAAAGGTCGCCGCATCGCCGCTGCGAGACCGGCTGCCGGAGCCGACCGGCGAATTCAAGCTCATCGACGATGTGCCCGTCCCGCGCCGCGGGCCGGCCCCTCCAGCGAAGCCCGCTTCCGAGCCCGAATCGGGGGCCACGGCAACGGCGAAGGCCGCGGTAGCTGGCGCACGATCGGCCGGATCGCAGCCGCAGGCGAGAGCCAAGGGGACGAGCGCCGCTGCGGGCACGAAGCGCGGCCCGCGAACTCCGGCGGGTCGCGTGCGGGCCCGGGACCGGCGCTCGCCGGAGACGCTGGAGGAGACACTGGAGATCCTCGGCGCGGACCAGCTCGAGATCGATCAGGGCAGCGGCGAGACGCTGAACGACACGGGCGTGCGGCATCTGTCGGTGCAGGTCCGCAAGAACACGCCCTTCACGCGGCTGCTCGACCGGCTCGCGGAGCGCGCGCGGGGACGATAGGCGAGCGACGCTCGGCCGGCAGGCACTGCCGGCTGGCACCCGCCGGCAGCAGCCATCGCGGTCTATTTCCGGCCGAAAAGCTTGTCGAGCTCGGAGCGCGCGCGGTCCACCTCGGCGGTGTTCGGCGGGACGTAGGCTCCCGCGCGCGGCTTGGAAAAAATCACAAAAATTCGCGTGCGTCTTCTCGTGCACTTCCTCCGCGGTCGGCTCGCGGCAGTGCTTGGCGACATGAACATCGTAGTCGATGCACATCCGGCACACGTGCAGCTCCGCTCGGCATTGCGGGCATTCCTCGAGCCGGCGCAGCGGCAGGGAGAGCGAGGCGAGCGATGCGCCGCATTTCCAGCAGACGAGATCGTGAGCCATCGGCGCGATCCTACGCCTACGCCTGCACCGGTACCTTGCGCGCCGTGGCCGCCGCAGCGGCGCCCGCGACTGCACGGGAAGTTCTATCGCGGAGGAATTCCTGCAGCACCCGCCCGGTGTGGGATCTGGCGCCGCGAGATGCGACCTCGGCCGGCGTGCCCTGCGCGACGATGCGCCCGCCTTCCTCTCCCGCCTCGGGCCCCATGTCGATGATCCAATCGGCTTCGGCCATCACATCGAGGTTGTGCTCGATCACGACCGCGGTGTTGCCGGCTTCGATCAGCCGGTGGAGCACCGCCACGAGCTTTTCCACATCGGCCATGTGCAGGCCCACGGTCGGCTCGTCGAGCACGTACAGGGTGTGCTTCGGATGCTGCCGCGGCCCGAGGCGGCCCGGACCGCGCACCTTCGCAAGCTCCGTGACGAGTTTGATGCGCTGCGCCTCGCCGCCCGAGAGCGTCGGGCTCTGCTGTCCGAGCGTCAGGTAGCCGAGTCCCACGTCCTGCAGCAGCTTCAGTGCGTGATGTACGCGCGCGTGCGCGCGGAAGACCTCGACTGCGTCGTCGACGCTCATCCCGAGCACATCACCGATGCTGCGGTCCTGCCACAGGACCGAAAGAGTCTCGGCATTGAAACGGCGGCCGCCGCATACGTCGCACACGACTTTCACGTCGGGCAGGAAGCTCATCTCGATGGTCTTGACACCCTGGCCCTCGCAGGCCTCGCAGCGGCCGCCGGCCGTATTGAAGGAGAAGCGGCTCGCCGTGTAGCCGCGGATGCGCGCCTCGGTCGTGCCAGCGTAAATCGCACGGATATCATCCCAGAACCCGATATAAGTCGCGGGGCAGGACCGCGGGGTCTTGCCAATCGGTGTTTGATCGACCTCGAGCACGCGATCGAGGTGCTCGATCCCGAGCACGGCACGGCAGCCGACGAGCGGCCGCCGCCGAGCACGCCCCGGCGAGGCGTCGTTTGCGAGCAGCCGGCGCAGGTTCGTGAACAGCACATCGCGCGCGAGGGTCGACTTGCCCGAGCCGGATACTCCGGTGACGACGACGAGGCGTCCGAGAGGAACACGCACGTCGATGCCCCGGACATTGTGCAGCCTCACACCCTCGAGCTCGAGAGCGGGTGCGCGGGCGGGGGTCGCGCGGCGCGGCTGCGCCGGGTGCTCGAGCGGCGCTTTCAAATACCGGCCGGTCATCGAGCGCGGATTCCCGATGAGATCCTCGACCGTCCCGGAGCCGACGAGCTCCCCGCCGCGTACTCCGGCGCCCGGCCCGAGGTCGAGCAGGTGATCGGCGCGGCGGATGGTCTGCTCGTCGTGCTCGACTACGACCAGCGTGTTGCGGTGCGAGGCGAGCTCTCCGAGCGCATCGAGGAGCACGCGGTTGTCGCGCGGGTGAAGACCGATGGTCGGCTCGTCGAGCACGTAGCAGACCCCCTGCAGGTTCGAGCCGAGCTGTGCCGCGAGACGGATACGCTGCGCTTCGCCGCCCGAGAGCGTCGGGGCGGCGCGCTCGAGGGTGAGATAGCCGAGGCCGACGCGCATCAGGAACGCGAGCCGGGAGCGAAGCTCCGCGAGCAGGTCGCGCGCGATCTCCCGCTCGCGCGGCTCGAGCCGCAGGCGAGCGAGGAAGGTCGCGCACTCCCCGACGGAGAGCGCCGCGAGCTCGGAGATCGACCGATCGCGGAAGCGCACGTGCAGCGCGACGGGATTCAGGCGCTGTCCGCCGCAGGCGCCGCACGGGGCGGGCTCGCCGTCGTACCACTCGTTCCAGAGAATCTCCTCGCCCGTCTGCTCCTGCGAGAACCCGGCCATCTCGAGGCCGGTACCGAAGCAGCTCTCGCACCAGCCGTGCTTGGAGTTGAACGAGAACAGCCGCGGATCGAGCTCGGCGAAGCTGCGGCCGCAGGCGGGACACGCGCGTTTCGTCGAGAACATGACGGCGCCGGCCGCACCAACAGGGGCGCTTGCCGGGGCCGCGGCCGGTGTGCGAGTCCGGTTTGCGCGGCCGGCGGGGCGCACAGCTGCGGGAGCCCTCCCGCGAGCGCCGCGCGAGCTCACGGCGCTCGGGAGCCCTGCGGGCGATCGGCTCGACGGCAGCACGCTCACGAGTCCCTGGCCGTAGTCGAGCGCGCGCGCGAGCGCCTCATGCAAAGCGCCGTCATTGCGGGCGCTCACTTCGAGCGTGTCGACGGGAAGCTCGATCGTGTGCTCCTTGAACCGGTTGAGCCGCGGCCAGCGCGCCGTCGGCAGCAGCGTGCCGTCGACGCGCAGCTCCTTGTAGCCTTTCTTCGCGGCCCATTTGGCGAGATCGGTGTAGAAGCCCTTGCGTGCGACGACGAGCGGCGCGAGCAGCGTCACGCGCTCGCCGCGAAAGTCCTTGTGGAGCCTCGCGGCAATCGAGCCGAGGCTCTGCGGCTCGATGCGCGTCTCGCAATCCGGGCAGTGCTGCACGCCCAGCTTCATGTAAAGCAGGCGCAGGAAGTGATAGATCTCGGTGAGCGTCGCAACGGTGCTCTTGCGGCCTCCGCGACTCGTGCGCTGCTCGATCGCAACGGTCGGCGGGATGCCGAAGATCGCATCCACATCGGGACGGGAGGCAGGCTGGACGAACTGCCTCGCATAGGCGTTGAGCGATTCGAGGTAGCGGCGCTGACCTTCGTTGAAGAGGATGTCGAACGCGAGGGTGGACTTGCCCGAGCCCGAGACGCCGGTGATCACGGTGAAGCGGTCGCGGGGGATCTCGACGTCGATGCTTTTGAGGTTGTGCTCGCGCGCGTTGTGGATGACGATCGCATCGTGCGCCGGCGCGACCGGTCGATCGCGCACCTGCGCGGCGGCGGGCTCGTGTGCTCCGCCCGCCGCCATGCCGAGCTCGCCCGATCGATCGGCGCCCGATCCACCGGCGAGAGCCCGCTCGTACTCCTCGAGCGCCCGGCCGGTATGGGACTCACGGTGTGCGCGCACCTCCGCGGGCGTGCCCGTGCAAACGATTCGGCCGCCGCGCTCCCCGCCATCCGGCCCGAGGTCGATGATCCAATCGGCTGCGCGGACCACATCGAGGTTGTGCTCGATGACGAGCAGCGAGTGTCCGGCGACGAGCAGCTTGCGAAAGGCGCGCAGCAGCTTCGCGACGTCATCGAAATGCAAGCCGGTCGTCGGCTCATCGAAGAGGAACAGCTTGCCGCGGTGAGTGGTCTCACGGGCGCCGGCCTGCGCAGCGGCCGCGAGATGGCCGGCGAGCTTCAGGCGCTGTGCTTCGCCGCCGGAGAGCGTCGGAACGGGCTGGCCGAGCCGCAGGTACTCGAGTCCGACGTCGGCGAGCGGGCGCAGCCTCGAGGCGAGCTCGCGCGATTCGGCAAAGAAGGCGAGTGCCTCCGTCACCGTCATCTCGAGCACTTGGGCGATGCTCGCTCGCTGCCCGTTCGCCCCCTCGCGCTTCACCTCGAGCACCTCATCGCGGTAACGGCGCCCGTCGCAATCGGGGCAGCGCAGATACACATCGGAGAGGAACTGCATCTCGACGTGCTCGAAGCCGTTGCCGCTGCAGGTCGGGCAGCGGCCGTTTCCGGAGTTGAAGCTGAACGTGCCCGGGGTGTAGCGCCGCTCCTGCGCGGCGGGCTCGGCCGCGTAGAGCTCCCGCACGATGTCGAAGGCGCCGACGTAGCTCGCCGGGTTCGAGCGTGTGGTGCGGCCGATCTGCGTCTGATCGACGAGCACCACATCATCGATCAGCTCGGCGCCGCGGAGCGACGCGAACTCGCCCGGCGCCTCGGTCGGCCGCCCGAGGTATTTGAGCAGCGCAGGATGCAGCACGTCCTCGACGAGCGTCGATTTGCCTGAGCCGGACACGCCGGTCACGCACACGAGCCGCTTGAGCGGGATACGGACGTCGATGCCCTTGAGATTGTGCTCACGTGCCGCACGGATTTCGAGCCACCTGTTGGCGCGGGCTTCGGCAGTGACGCCGACGGCGGGCCGCGATACCGGATGGCTCGGAGCCGGTGAGACGTGCCGGCGCCCGCTCAGGTAGTCTCCCGTCAGCGAGGTGCGGCATGAGCGGATATCCTTGGGAGTTCCGGCGAAGACGATCTCTCCGCCGCGCTCGCCCGCTCCCGGGCCCATGTCGAGGAGGCGATCGGCTTCGAGCATGATCTGCGGGTCGTGCTCGACCACGAGCAGCGAATTGCCCGCGTCGCGCAGCCGCTTCATGATGGTGATGACGCGCTGCATGTCGCGCGGATGCAGCCCGATCGAGGGCTCGTCGAGGACGAACAGCGTGTTCACGAGCGAGGTGCCGAGCGCGGTCGTGAGATTGATGCGCTGGACCTCCCCGCCCGAGAGCGTGCGCGACTGGCGATCGAAGGTGAGATAGCCCAGTCCCACGTCGACCAGATACCCGGTGCGGCTCACGATCTCCCGCATCAGCAGATCGACCGCCTCATCGAGCGGAGCGGGAAGCGCCACACGGCGGAAGAACTCGCACGCGCGCTCGATCGGCAGCAGCATCAGATCGTGCAGTGTGAGCCCGGGGAGCGAGGCGAGCGTCTGCTCGCTCCACTGCACCCCGCTCGGCCGGAAGCGCGGCGTGCCCGCGAGCACGCCTTCGGCCAGATCGCGGCTGCCGAGCCGATAGAGCAGCGCCTCGGTCTTCAGCCGCGCCCCGCCGCACGCCTCGCACGGCGTGTAAGCGCGATAGCGCGACAGCAGCACGCGCACGTGCATCTTGTACGCCTTGGTCTCGAGCCATTTGAAGAAGCGGCGCGCGCCGTACCAGACGCCGTCCTCCCAGCGGCCCTCGCCCTCGATCACCCATTCCTTCTGATCGGAGTTGAGCTCGCGCCACGGCCGCTCGAGCGGAACGCCGCGCCGCTTCGCGAACTTCACCAGGTCCTCCTGGCATTCTTTGTACGACTCGGTCTGCCAGGGCTTCACCGCGCCCTCGCGCAGCGACTTGCTCTCGTCAGGAATCACGAGGCCGTAGTCGATTCCGATCGTGCGTCCGAAGCCGCGGCACATCTCGCACGCGCCGAGCGGTGAGTTGAAGGAGAACAGGCTCGGGCTCGGCTCGCGATACGAGATGTCGCACTCGGCGCAGTGCAGGTCGCTCGAATAGCGCCACGCCGCGAGGCTCGCCGGCAGGCCTGCCTCGTCGATGACATGCACGCTCGCGCGGCCGCGCCCGACGCGCAGTGCGGCCTCGAGCGACTCGAGCACCCGGCTGCGCTCGGCGGTCGAGGCGCGGAAGCGGTCCTGCACCACCTGGAGCACGGCAGGCGCGGCGGCGGTCTCTTTCTTGCGTCGTGCAGCGCGTGCCGCGGGTGCGCGCACGGGTGCGCTCGATGCAGGCCGGTGCTGCTGCGCAGCGGCGGCGCGCGGCTCGAGAAAGCGCGTGTAGCCCTGTTTCGCGAGCAGCTCGCGCACTTCGCGCTCCGCGAAGCTCTTCGGCACGGACACCGGAAAGCATAGCGCGAGGCGCGGATCGTCCGCGGCCCCGGCACGCTTCACGAGGTCGGCGTAGATGCTCTCGGGCGTGTCGCGGCGGACGGGACGCCCGCAGCACTGGCAATACAGGGCCGCCGCGCGTGCGAACAACAGCTTCAAATGATCGTTGAGCTCCGTCATCGTGCCGACGGTCGAGCGCGAGGTGCGCACCGGGTTCGTCTGGTCGATCGCGATCGCGGGGGGAATGCCGGAGATCGAATCGACCTGCGGCTTGTCCATCCTGTCGAGGAACTGCCGCGCGTACGGGGAGAAGGTCTCGACGTAGCGGCGCTGTCCCTCGGCGTAGAGCGTGTCGAAGACGAGCGAGGACTTCCCCGACCCGGAGACTCCCGTGACGACCACCAGCTCATTGAGCGGAATCTCGAGCGTGAGATTCTTCAGATTGTTCTGGCGTGCGCCTTGCACGCGGATGGCATCTGGCATCGGGATTCCGTCGTGTCGATACGGCGCGGGGCGAGCCGCGCGGCCGAACGGGCGATTATAGAGCAGACGTCACACCCACGACGGGCGCGCGCC
>JBOHZR010000083.1:0-9028 GCA_050738595.1 Steroidobacteraceae bacterium
GCAACCGCTGCTCATCGATCCTGGAACGTTCTCGTATCACGGCGACCTTCAGTGGCGGCGTCATTTCCGGGGTACGCGCGCGCACAACACCGTCTGCATCGACGGGCTCGATCAGTCGCGGCCGGCCGGGAGTTTTCTGTGGCTCGACCATGCACGCACCGCCGTGGAAGCGTACGAGCCGGCGAGCGGGCCGGATCTGCGCGAGCGAATCGTCGCCATCCACGACGGTTACGGGCGGCTCGCCGATCCCGTCCGCCACCGCCGCAAACTCGAGTACGACCGGGAACGCTTCCTGCTCGTCGTCACCGATGAGCTGGTGTGCCGTGGGGCGCACCGCGTGGAGCTCAACTGGCACTTCGCTCCGGAGTGCCGCGTCGAGCTCTGCGCCGGGGCGCTCGTTGCGCAGCGCGGCGGGGTTCGCCTCACGCTGAAGGGCGATCCACGGCTTGCATGGCGTCTCGAGTCGGGTTGCGAGGCGCCCCCTTGCGGATGGTTCTCGCCGAATTACGATGAGAAAGTGCCTGCGACGAGCGCGATGGCGAGCGGCAACATTCAGGGGTCCCAGGCTTTTGTTACGGAGATTTGCATCGAGCTGCCCTGAGGATCCCCGCCATGTGCGGCATCGCCGGATTTCTTGAGGCCCGCATCCTGCCTCCCGAGGAGGCTCGCGAGGACTTGCGGCGCATGGCCGCGGTGCTCGCGCACCGCGGTCCTGACGATGAGGGCATATGGCTCGATGCCGCGGCCGGGGTGGGCCTCGCTCATCGGCGGCTCTCGATCCTCGATCTTTCCCCGCTCGGTCATCAGCCGATGCTCTCCTCGAGCGGGCGCTCGGTCGTCTCGTTCAACGGCGAGGTCTACAACCATGCGGAACTGCGCGCCGAGCTCGCGCGGCGCGGGCACACGTTCCGCGGCGGATCGGATACCGAGGTGCTGCTGGCCGCCTGCGAGGAGTGGGGGGTGCGCGGGGCGCTCGAGCGCTGTCGCGGCATGTTCGCGTTCGCGTTGTGGAGCGCCCCGGAGCGCATGCTCTATCTCGCGCGCGATCGCTTCGGCGAGAAGCCGCTCTATTACGCGCTCGAGGACGGGCGGCTGATCTTCGGCTCCGAGCTCAAGGCGCTGCGCGAACACCCTGCCTTTCGGGCGGAAGTGAGCCGAGATGCGCTCGCGCTCTATATGCGGCGCGGCTACATCCCCTCGCCCCACAGCATCTATCGCAGCGTTCGCAAGGTCCGCCCCGGATGTCTGATTGCCGTCGCGACGGACGGACATGCGCTCGCGATCCGTGAGCTCGAGTATTGGCAGCCCTCCGCCGTCGCGACGCTACCGCGCGCGCGTGCGGGCGAGGGGGCGGATGCGGGAAGCGAGGGCGTCGAGCGCGGACTCGATGAGGTGCTTCGCGCGCTGAAGGAGGCGGTCGGCCTGCAGATGGTCGCCGACGTGCCGGTCGGCGCCTTCCTCTCGGGCGGCATCGACTCCTCGCTCGTCGTCTCGCTCATGCAGCGGGCAGGCTCGCGGCCGGTGAAGACGTTCTCGATCGGTTTCGCCGAGCGCGAATTCGATGAGGCACCGTTTGCGCGGGCCATCGCACGGCACCTCGGCACGGATCACACGGAGCTCACGGTGACGCCGCGCGATGCGCTCGCCGTGATTCCGCGCCTCGCCGAGGTCTATGACGAGCCGTTCGCGGACGCATCGCAGATCCCGACGATGCTCCTCTGTCGCCTCGCTCGCCGGCACGTGACGGTGTCCCTCTCGGGCGACGGGGGAGATGAGCTCTTCGGCGGCTATGGGCGGTATTTCGATGTGCGCCGACGCTGGAGCCGGATGCGCCGCGTGCCGCGGCAATTACGGCGCGGTGCCGCGCGGCTCATCGACCTGGCGCCTTTGAGCGCGCTCGACCTCGCGGCGCGGCCGGCCGGACTCCTGGGCGTGCGAAACGGCCGTGCGTTGCCCGATCAGTTGCAGCGCCGGGCCGCGCAGTGGTGCGCGCGGACGCTCCCCGAGTACTACCACCTGGTCGGCTCGTTCTGGGCGGCCCCCGGTGAGCTCGTGCGCGGCGCGCGCGAGCCGCACGATGCCGCGAGCCGGCCCGAGGACTGGCCGCCGCAGGCGAGCGACATCGCCCACATGATGTACGTCGACACTCGGCTGTACATGCCCGACGACGTGCTCGTGAAGGTCGATCGCGCGGCGATGGCGGTCGCGCTCGAGACGCGCGTCCCGCTCCTCGACCCACGAGTGGCCGAGGCCGCGTGGCGCATTCCGCTCGACGTGCACCTGCAGGACGGACGCGGCAAGTGGGTGCTGCGCCAGCTGCTCGAGCGGCACGTGCCGCGCGCGCTGTTCGAGCGGCCGAAGATGGGCTTCGGCGTGCCGATCGGCCGCTGGCTGAAGGGCGAGCTCAGAGAGTGGGCAGGGGATCTCATCGCGCCCGCGCGCTTGAAGCGCGAAGGCTACTTCGAGCCCGCGCTGATCGAGCGCTGCTGGCGCCAGCACCAGCAAGGAGCCGCGGACTGGTCCACGCGGCTCTGGATCGTGCTGATGTTCCAGTCCTGGCTCGAGGAAAGCTCGCGACCGCGCCGGGCCGAGGCTCAGGCGGAGAGCCGCCGGTACGACTTGCGGGCCGCCAGATAGCCCCGCTCGCCGGCGCGCGAGTCGAGCAGCGCCAGGAACTCCTCCACCATTCGGTCCCAGCTGAAATGCTCGACCACTGCGCGGCGCGCCTCCTCCCCGAGCCGGGTGCGCAGTTCGCGATTCTCGAGGAGCGAGGCGAGCCGCTCGGTGAGCTGAGAGACATCGCCGGGCGTGTAGCGCAGTCCGCCGCCATGGGCGAGCAGCTCCGGCATGCCACCGATCTCCGAGGAGACGATCGGCAGAGCGCAGGCCATCGCCTCGAGTGCGGCGTTCGAGAACGTCTCGACGGCGACGGAGGTGAGCACGAAGACATCGAGACACTCGAGATAGGGGCGAACGTCGCCGCTCTCACCCGCGAGATCGACGTAGGGCCCGAGCTCGAGCCGCACGACTTCCGCCTCGATCGCCGTGCGCGCTTCACCCTCCCCGACGAGGAGCGCGCCGACGTCGAAGCCGCGCGAGCGCAACGCGGCCGTCGCACGAATGAGATCGATATGAGCTTTCTCCGGGCGCAGCCGCGCGACGGTGCCGATGACGAGCTGCGTCGGAATCACCGTCCGTGCGCGTTTCGCAGAGGACGGGCGCGGCGCGAAATGGGAGGTGTCGACGCCGTTGTAGAGCACCGCTGACTGCTGGGGCGGCACGCCGACTCCATAGCGCTTGCGCCACAGGGCTCGCTGGCTCTCGGCGCCGAAGACGACCGCATCGGCGCCGCGGAGCGTCCAGCGATAGAGCGGCAGCTTTGCGCGATCCCGTGGCAGCATCTCGCTCGTGTTGACACACGCGATGAAGCGCACTCCCGCCGCCGCGCGCGCGAGCTGGGCGAGACGCGCGTAGAGCGCCGCATAGAGATTGATCGCGACCACGGTCTGCGCGCGCCGCGCCTGAAGCAGGTCGGCGAGACGGCTCACCGCGGGAATCGAGAGCTTGCCGCGGCGCTTGAGATTGACGAGCGTCACATCGGAGCTGACCGTCGAGGCGAGCCCCGCCGGCTCGCTGAGATAGGTGATCGTCACGTCGATCCCGCGCCCCGCGAGTGAATTGGCGAGGCGCACGGTCTTCGCCTCCGAGCCGCCGATCCCGAGCTGGCTCAGCAGGAAGACGACCGGGCCGGGGGAGGTGCTCATGCCGCGGCCAGCAGGCGTGGCGCGACGCCGAACCGCGCGTAGATCTTCCCCAGGTGGGCGAGCGCGGCATCGAGTGCGAATTGCGACTCGATCGTGGCGCGCGCGGCGCCCCCGAGCCGCGCGGCGAGCTCGCAGTCCGAGAGGAGCCGGGCGAGCGCGCGCGAGAGACCCGCCACATCGCCCGCGGGAACGAGCAGGCCGTTCTCCTCGTGCCGGATGACCTGCGGAATGCCGCCGACCGGAGAGGCGATCACGGGCAGTCCCCACGACATCGCCTCGAGCAGCGCCATCGGCAGGCCCTCCGTGTAAGAAGGCAATACGAACAGGTCCGCAGCGGCGAGCGCGCGGCCTTTCGCGTCCTGCTCCAGCCAGCCCGGACAGTGTACGCTCGGGGCGACCCCGAGCTCGCGCGCCAGCGCCTCGACCTTGGATGCGGCGCCGCTGCCCGCACAGAGGAGCGCGGTGTGCGGGAAGCGATCTGCAATCGCGGCAAGGGCACGCACCAGGTCGAGCACACCCTTCTCGGCGTGCAGCTGACCGAGAAACAGAATGCGGCGGCTCGGTTCGCGGGCCTTTGCCGCCCGGGCATGCAGCCGCGCGCGCGGGGGCAAGCTGACGGCGTTCGGCAGCACTTCAATGTGGGCTTCCGGGCAGATGCGCTCGAGCACGGTGCGCCACTGCTCGGACACGGTGAGCACGAGCGCCGCGTGTGCGAGCACCGAGCGGATCATCCGGCGCCCGAGCGCGCCGCACTCCTCGTGATAGAAGTGCGCGAAGGCCCCGCCGTGCAGGTGCAGCAGGTACGGCCGCCCCGCGAGACGCGCCATCCGGCACACGACACTCTTGCGCCAGAAGGAGGCCCGCGAGGCGGTGTGAACGTGCACGAGCGGCGCATCGAGCCTCACGAGGCAGCGCGCGGCGCGCGCCCATCCCCCGAGCGCGCGGGTGAGTTTGGCCCACGTGTTGCCGTCGCGATGGGTCGCGACGTAGGTGACCGGGAAGCGCTCGAACAGACCGCCCTCGCGGTAGCTCTGCACGACTGCACGGATGCCGCCGAGCGAGGCGGGATCGGTGCCGACCATGAGCACGCTGCGGCAGCGCCCGAGCGCGCGCTCGGCGCGGCCGCGCGAGCGGTTTTCGAGGGTGGAATCGAGCGCGTGCACCGTGCGACCTTCCCGGGCATCCCCGCTGGTCAGAAGCGGCGCACGACGAGCGGCGTCTTACCGGAGGCGTTGCGCTCGAGGCGGTTCGTGGTCTCGATAGCGAGCGTCATGCTCGGGGGGAGCTTCAGCGCGGCGTGCGCGCCGAGCAGCTCGAGGCTCTCCGCGCCAAACTCGGCCGCCGGCACCACGAGCAATCGCACGCGCTCCGGGGATTCCTGGATGAACTGCGTGCGCACGACGTTCGGTACGCCGCGCGGGATGTGGTCGATGCCCATGAGGCGCGCGCCGCTCGGGGCAACGAGGAAGTCGCCGTTGCGGCCGATCACATCGAGGAAGGGCTCGCGTCCCTCGGCGACGGCCATCGAGTCTGCGCCGCGCCGCAAGCGGATCTGATCTCCGGTGCGATAGCGCACGAGCGGCATCGCTCGGTTCCACAGTCCAGTGCCGATGAGCTCGTAGATGTCGGCGTCCGGCTCGCTCTCGATGGGGACGAGCTCGTTGATCGAGTAGCTCGGATCGAAGCGATAGCCGTCCGTCGACTCGCTCGCGGCCCACCCGACCCGCTCCGCCTGCCCGTAGTGGCCGATCACGCGCGTGTTGAGAGCCCTCGCCGCGAGCTGCGCCGTGTGCCGCGTCAGCACCTCCGAGGCGCACAGTGTGACCGGAATCGCGAGCTCGAGGCCGCGCTCGAGCATGAGCGCGCAGAGCGATTCGAGCACGGTCGGGTAGGCGAGCAGCAGCTCGGGCTGATACGCGCGCAGCTGCCGCACGAAGGGCTCGACGCTGTCGCGGTCGAGATGATTGGACGAGAAGATGAGGCGGCGCCCGCCGTTTGCGAGCCTCCAGTACGGCGGCGCCCGATCCGCAGGGTCCTTCACGTCATCCCCGCGCAGCACGGCCGCTCGGCAGCTCGCGGCCGCAACGCCGGCCCGCTCGAGCAGCCGATCGAACATCACCTGCTCATAGACCACCGACACGATGGAGCGCTTGAGGGTGAGCGGAATTCCGCTCGTGCCGCTCGTTGAGCCCTGCACGGCGAACGCCGCCGAGGTGGCGAGAAACTCGCTCTGCCGATCGCGCACCGACTCCTTGTCGAGCAGCGGCCACTCCGCGAGCGGGCCCACGCAGCCGTGCGTGCGCCCGTAGCCGGTGCGGCGCGCTGCGCGCAGCAGGCGCTCGAGGCGCACCGCGCGCCAGCGGCGCCGCTCGTGAGGCGCGAGTGCCTCGAAATCCTCGATCTGCTGCCGGATGCGGCCATAGAGCAGCGCGTTGCGCCGGATGATGGTGTCGGCGAGGTTGAGCCGTTTGAGGCTCGCGATCGACGGCAGCTCGAGTGCGGGTGCGTGCATGGCTCGACTCAATCAGACGTGTCCATGCGGATCACGGGTGTGCCGAGCTCGTCTCGGCGGGACGATCGCCGGTCCGGGACGGCGCCTCGCTGCCGCTGTGCAGCTCGAGGAGCGCCTCGACGAACGGCGCGATGAGGGTCTCGCTGTCGCAGCGGCGCTCGGCATAGCGCACGCAGCGCTCGCTCGTTGCGCTCCAGATCGTCTCGCGTGAGGTGAGCTCGGCGACAGCGCCGGTCATCTGCTCGATCGATCTGACGGGGCGTCCGAGGCCGCGCTGCTCGATGATCGAGTCCGGATCGAGGAAGGCGACGACCGGCGTGCCGTGGGCCCACGCCTGCAGGTACGTGTTCGGAAAGCCCTCCGCATCGGAGGTGTTCGTGAGCACGCGCGCTCGCGCGAAGAGTTCGCCGATCGCGGCATAGGGCACGTGGCCGTGGAAGCGCACGTTCGGCAGCGCCGCGGCGCGCGCCCGCACCGACTCATAGAGAGGGGCCGCGCCCGTGCACGGCCCTCCGGCCATGTGGAAGGCGAGTTGCGGCAGTCGCCTTGCGAGCTCGAGGAGCAGCTCGGGGCGCTTCCAGTCGCGCAGGTTCGCGACCCAGAGCACGTCGATATCGCGTTCCGCGAAGACAGGCCGGCGGCCCCCGGATTCGGCGAGGGAGGGGATGACACGGCTCGAGCGTCCGAAGCGCTCGCGCAGCAAGCGCTGCTGAGCGGAGGTCTGCGCGAGCACGAGGTCGGCGCGTGCGAGGCCCCAGCGGTAAAGCGCCCGGTCGCGTCCGTAGCGGATGAGGAGCGTGCGCGCATCGCAGTCCGCATCGTGGGCGACGCGATAGATTGCCTTGCGTCCGCGCAGGTGCGCGAAGAGAACGGTCTCCCCGACCGGCATGCCCGCGATGCTCACGTAGTAAATGTCCGCATCCGCGCGGCGCAGCGCCCCCCAGATGCCGCTCCAGCGCGGATGGAAGAATCTCACCATGCGGATGCCGGCATCCGGAGGAAACGTCCTGAACGCGCGGATGCCGTCGTAGCAGGCCCCATCCGGCTGCCCGTGATCGTAGACGACGGTCGAGACCTCGAATCCGCGCTGCACGAGCGCCCGGGCGAGCAGCACCTGCTGCAGCTCCGCACCGCCCGCGCCGGCCGGGGCGACCTGCGGTGCGAGGTGCGCGAGATTGGCGAGGCCGACGAAGCACACTCGCGGGAGCAAGGCGGTGTCCTCAGAACCTGGCATTCGTGCCGGCGGCGGATCGCGTCGCGGACCGTTCGTCAGCCGGCCCAGGGGCGGCGGGGAACTCGACCACCTTGTCGATCTGGTAGTCCTTCAGATCCCGCGCATGCGTGAAGATGATGAGCTCCCCGAGAAGCCCGATCGCAAACAGCTGCAGGCCGAGCACCACGAGGAGGGAGGAGAGCAGCAGCGCCGGCCGGTCGGCGAGGGCGGTGCCGAAGAACAGGCGATCGGCCACCAGCCAGGCCGTGATGAGCGCGCCCGCCGCGAAGACGATCGTGCCCACCATGCCGAAGAAGCGCAGCGGCTTCTTCGTGAAGCGCACCAGGAAGAAGACCGTGAAGATATCGAGCGCGCGCCGCGCGTACTCGCGCGGCGGATAGCGTCCCTGGCGCCGATCGCGCGGCGACTGGCGCAGCGTGATCTCGGCGACGCGGAAGCCGTGGCGGTCGGCGAGCACCGGCAGGAATCGATGCTGATCCCCGTAGAGCACGATCTCCTCGAGCACCCGGCGGCGGATCGCGCGCGCGTTGCACCCAAGGTCGTGACAGGCGAGCCCGGTCACGCGGGCAATCAGGCCATGGAAGAGGGCGCGCCGCATGCGCTCGAGCACCCCGCCCGCACGCGGCGTGCGGTGCGCGATGACGACATCGCAGCTCTCGAGTGCGCGCACGAGCCGCGGGAGGTCGTGAGCCTCGATCTGCGGATAGCTCGGGAGCGTCACGATGATCTGGCCGCGCGCGCGCTCGAAGCCCGCCATGAGCGCCGTCGCCTCCCCGAAGGAGCGTGTGAGCTCGAGGAGCGTCACGCGATCCGACTCGGCGGCCAGCCGCTCGAGCGAGGGCGCGACATCGGGCTGCGGCCCATCGAGGATCATCACGCACTCATAGGTGAGGCCGAGGGACTCGAGGCCCACCTGGTATTCCGCCCAGAGCGCCGCGACATCCGCATGCCGGCCCCCGACGGGGATGAGGACGGTGAGATCGATCGCAGAGCGCGGCTTCAGCATGGGCGGCCACCTGGATTGAAAGGCAGGGAGCGCGTGTGCACGCGCTGCGTGAGGCCCGAGAACTCGAGCTCGCGCACGTCTCCGAGCTTGTAGACGAGCTCGGCGAGCGCGCCCGCCGAGATCAGAATGATTGCCGAGGTAAGGAAGATCACGGCGGAGCCCGCGAGCGGCAGGTCGACCTTGCCGCCGTCCGCCAGCCCGCCCACCGCCGCGACGGCGAGCGCTGCGGCGGCGAGGAGGAGCGGCAGCGACAGCAGGCCGAACCAAGTGAGCGGGCGCGAGGTGAACGAGGCGATCGTCTTGATCGTGAGCAGATCGAGCAGCACCTTGTAGATACGCGAAAGGCCGTACTTGGAGCGGCCGAAGCGCCGCGCGTGATGGCGCACTTGGAGCTCGGCGATGCGCGGGCCCGCGATGCAGGCGACCGCCGGAATGAAGCGGTGCATCTCCGAGTACAGCGGGATGCGTTTGATGAGCGTCGCGCTGTACGCCTTGAGCGAGCAGCCGTTGTC
>JBOHZR010000084.1:0-2085 GCA_050738595.1 Steroidobacteraceae bacterium
CCAATGCCCGCACGCGCAAGGGTCCGCGCAAGCAGGCCGTGAAGCTCAACGCGCCTCCGGGCAAGGCATAAGGGTAGGAGCGCAGAATCATGGCGGATCAGAAGCAATCCCAGGGGGCCGCTGGCGCCGCCGCGGCGGCGGCCAAGAAGCCGAAGAAGGCGCGCAAGAACGTGCTCGATGCGATCGCGCACGTACACGCGTCCTTCAACAACACGATCATCACCATCACCGACCGGCAGGGCAATACGCTCTCCTGGGCGACGGCGGGCGGCTGTGGCTTCCGCGGCTCGCGCAAGAGCACGCCGTTCGCGGCGCAGGTTGCGGCGGAGCGTGCCGGCAACGCCGCTCAGGAGCATGGCGTGAAGAACGTCGAGGTGCGCGTCGCGGGCCCCGGGCCGGGGCGCGAGTCGGCGGTGCGCGCGCTGAATCAGGCGGGCCTCAAGATTACGAGCATCGCGGACGTGACGCCGATTCCGCACAACGGCTGCCGCCCGCCGAAGAAGCGCAGGGTCTGAGGAGCGAGGTGTAAACGCCCCATGGCACGATATATCGGTCCCAAGTGCAAGCTCGCCCGGCGCGAGGGCACGGATCTGTTCCTGAAGAGCGGCGTGAAGCCGCTCGAGAGCAAGTGCAAGCTCACGGTGCCCCCTGGGGGCCTGAAGGGCGAGCGGCGACAGCGGCTCTCGGATTACGGTCTGCAGCTGCGGGAGAAGCAGAAGCTGCGGCGCATGTACGGCGTGCTCGAGCGGCAATTCGGCAACTACTACGTGGAAGCCGCGCGGCGCGTGGGCGCGACGGGCGAGAATCTTCTGAAGCTGCTCGAGTGCCGGCTGGACAACGTCGTCTACCGGATGGGCTTCGCGGCGACGCGCTCCGAGGCGCGCCAGCTCGTGAGCCACCGGGCGATCGAGGTCAACGGGCAGAACGTGACGATCGCTTCCTACCAGGTGCGGGCAGGCGATGTGCTCACGGTGCGCGAGAAGTCGCGCAAGCAGCTGCGCATACAGAGCGCGCTCAACGTCGCGCAGCAGGTCGGTTTCCCCGACTGGGTGGAGGTCGACGACAAGCAGATGCGCGGGGTCTTCAAGACCGTGCCTGCGCGCGAGGATGTCCTGCCGGACATCAATGAGAACCTCGTCATCGAGCTGTACTCGAAGTAATGCGAAGTATTTGACGCCTGAGCGCCAGAGACCCTCTGACGTTCGGACATCTATTGAGGCCGGATCGCCCCGGCAAGGTGAGCAGTATGCAAGGTTCCATTGGTGAGTTCCTGCGGCCACGCGTCGTCAAGGTCCAGCCGGTCGCGCCGCGCCAGGCGCGGGTCGTGATCGAGCCGTTCGAGCGCGGCTTCGGCCACACGCTGGGCAACGCGCTGCGGCGCGTGCTGCTCTCCTCGATGCCGGGCAGCGCGATCACGGAGATCGAGATCGACGGGGTCCTGCACGAGTACACGAGCATCGAGGGCGTGCAGGAGGACGTGGTCGACATTCTGCTCAATCTCAAGCAGGTCGCGATCCGCATGCACACGCGCGACAGCGCCGAGCTGCGGCTGCACAAGAAGGGGCCGGGCCCGGTCACCGCGGGCGACATCCAGGGCGATCACGACGTAGAGGTCGTGAATCCCGACCTCGTCATCGCGAATCTGACCAAGGCCGGGGAGCTCAACATGGTGCTGCGTGTCGAGCGCGGCCGCGGATACCGCCCGGCCGCCCAACGCGCGGCGTTCGAGGAGCAGACCCGCCCGATCGGCCGGCTGCAGCTCGATGCCTCGTTCTCGCCCGTGCGCCGGGTGACCTACTCCGTCGATGCCGCGCGCGTCGAGCAGCGCACCGACCTCGACAAGCTGGTGATCGACATCGAGACGAACGGCACGATCGAGGCGGAGGAGGCGATCCGCCGCGCCGGGGGGATCCTCAAGGATCAGCTTTCCGTGTTCGTCGATCTGCAGGGCGAGGAGGAAGCCGCGACGAAGGTCTCGGAGATGCAGTTCGACCCGATCCTGCTGCGTCCGGTCGACGAGCTCGAGCTCACCGTGCGCAGCGCCAACTGCCTGAAGGCGGAGAACATCCACTACATCGGCGATCT
>JBOHZR010000085.1:0-8192 GCA_050738595.1 Steroidobacteraceae bacterium
GAAGTGACGAGAGACAGCAACCGGCGGCGGCAACAGACTCGCCGGCAGCGACTGAGAGCCGAAGGTCTCGTGGCGCGGGAGGTGTGGATCCTCCCTGACCACGCCCCGGTACTGCTCAAAGTCGAGAAGCTGCTCAGGAAGCCGAACGCGCACGCGCTCATTCACGCACTGAGAGGGGTAAGTACCGCCATGTCGAACGGTTCACTCACGACTCATTCCCTGCTTCCCGGCTTGAAGTCGGGGCAGCTCGCCGCGTCCGGCCGCTACAGCTTCTCGCTGGTTGAGGGACTCGAGCCGGTCATCCAGGCGGTCGCCCATGACTACGGCGACGTGCACGTGTTTCTCGCCGTCACCGGCGAGATCGCGATCGTCCAGGCGACGCTCTTTCCCGTCGCTCGCGTGCGCGACACCGCGCGCCTCAACGAGCGGATCCTGCGTACCGAGAAACTTTTCGATCTTGCCAACATCTCCATCGATTCGCACCCGGACGGGGCCGAGTTCTACGTCATCTACGGGGCGCTGCGCGCCACGTCCGCTCTGCCGGACATCGAGTTCGAGATCGATACGCTCGCCCGCAACGCCGTGGATGCCGCTGCGGCGTACCGCGAATTCATCAAATAGTCTCCGGAGGACCTCCCCATGTCAGGCATCTTGACGAAGCTCTGGACCGCCCTGCGCGGCGCCGCGAACGACGCGGGCGAAGCCGCCGTCGACGCCAACGCGACGCGCATTCTCGATCAGGAAATCCGCGACGCGGACCGCGAGCTGCGCGATGCGCGGATCGCGCTCTCGGAGATGATGGGCAAACAGTCGGTCGAGCAGAACCATCTCGCGGAGAAGCGCGCGAAGCTCGAGGAGTACGCGGGCTACATCCGTCAGACGCTCGCGAAGCAGAAGCAGGCGCAAAGCGCCGGGCGCGCGGCTGAGGCGACCCAGGGCGGCGCGCTCGCCCAGGAGATCGCGGCGAAATACGCCGAGCAGGAGTCCCTCGTGAAGGCGAGCGAGAACGTGATCGCCGAATACGGCAAGAACGTCGACGTGCTCAAGCAGAAGATCACGGCCGGCGAGGCGGCGATCCGCACGCTCAAGCAGCGCGCGGATACCGTGAAGGCGAAGCAGCACGTCCTCAAGGCCTCGGCGGCCGTTGCCGCCGCGAGCTCCGGTACGGACACGCATGCACGCAGTGCGCTCGACAGCCTCGAGCGCATCGAGCGCCGCCAGGAGCAATCCCTCGCCCAGATGGACGCGGCCAATCGGCTCGCAGCCGAGTCCTCCGGGGAGGCGCTCGAGGAACGGCTGCGCAAGGCAGGCATCATCCCGGGGGCGAGCGCCGCGAGTGACGTGCTCGCGCGGTTCGAGACCGAGGCGGCGATCCCGCCCGCGCTGCCTTCCGGACAGGCAACCCGATGAGCGTCGGCGCGCTCTTCAAAGTGCTCGCACGCGACGCGAAGGAGGCCATCGCCCCCTCCGCGCCGCGCGCGGCACTCCCTCCGGAGCCGCTCAAGCTGCGCCGCGGCGGCTTCCTCGAGATCGACGCGCTGCCCTATCGCATGCTGAAGGACCGCGCGAATTTCGAGCTCGGACAGAGCGCACAGCCGATCGCAACGCGCGGACTCGTCGACCTGAGCGGCACTTGGCTGCACCGCTATTACCTCGATGACGATGAGACCTGGCTGCAGGTGAAGACGGATGGCGGCACCGATGATGCGAGCGTCTCGGAGTGCATCCTCTGGCAGTACTGGGACTGCAAGACACCGGCGAATCTCACGGAGCTCAAGTCGATCGCCGGGCCGGCGAGTGAGATTGGGCTCCCGACCTACGAGGTCGGCGCATTTCTGTATCAGCGGGTCTGGGGCGTCGCGCGCGGCCAGACGGAGCTCGTGCCCTTCATCGAGCAGGTCTTCGACAAGAGCGACACGGTCCCGAGCTTCAGCTGCCAGCATTACGCGATGCTGTATCGGCGCCGGATCGAGGACAGTGCTCGCCAGGAGTACGTGCTCATCTCGGTGGAGGAGTCACCCCAGAACTTGGATGTCTGCACTTCCATCGGCGTCGACCTGAACCCGGCCGATCTCACCGTGACCTGAGCGCCACATCAGGGGGAACCATGTCTCACTGGACACTCTGGCTCGTCGGATTGCCTGCCTTTCTCGCGTATTTCGGCGTCGCGATCGGCCTCACGCTCATTTTCGCATTCATCTACACGCGGATCACCGAGCACGATGAGTTCGCGCTCATCCGCGAAGGCAAGTCCGCGGCGGCCGTCGCGCTCGGCGGCTCACTCGTCGCGTTCGTTCTGCCCCTGTGCAGCGCGATTGTCCATTCGGCTTCGCTCGTGGATTTCGTCATCTGGGCGGCAATCGCGCTCGTCATCCAGCTCGCGACGTTTTTCGCGGTGCGGCTGTTCATTCCGAATCTTTCCCAGCGCATCGCCCGCAACGAGATGGCATCGGGACTGTTCGTCGCGCTCGTGTCGGTCGCGGTCGGCGCGATCAATGCGGCGTGCATGACCCCTTGAGGGCACGAGGCGCCGGAGGCTCTATGAAGCGGTCACGAAAAATCGAGCTCGCCATGATCGGCACCGTGCCGCTCCTCACCGCCGGGTGCGGCCAGGCGCCCCCGCCGCTCAGCGACCTGCTCTATCAGAACCTTCAGCAGTGCGTGCGCGAGGGCAAGGTCACTCCGGAAGTCTGCGCGCAGGCGTACGCGGACGCGATCCGCGATCAATCTCGCAATGCGCCCCGCTACGATTCGCTCGCGCAGTGCGAGGCGCAGTTCGGGTACAACCAGTGCCACTCCGTTGCGAGGGCCTCGGGCGGCCACTGGTTCATGCCGGCGCTCGCAGGCTTCCTCGTCGGGCGAGCGCTGAGCCCGCACTATCACGCCTATGGCTGGGGCGGGTACGACTGGCACAGCTATCGGCGGCCGGGCGGTTATGGGGGTTTCAGCGGGCAGCCGGTCTACCGAGCGCGCGGCGACCGCGGCGAGTGGCAGAGCGCGCAGGGCGAGCGGTTCGGCCATGGACTGCGCGGACCGGGCGCGCCGAGCGTGGCGGAGACACTCTCGCGCGGAGGCTTCGGACGCGGCGGTGCCGCGCGGTTCAGCTGGGGCGGCTGAGTCCTGCGGCGCATGGAGCGTATCGAGATGTCAGAGCGCCCGGATTGGCGCGAACAGGCTGCCGCGCTCGGGTTTCATTTTCACTCGATCGGCGGCGAGCCGTACTGGGACGAGTCGGCGCACTACCGTTTCTCTCTGGCGGAGATCGAGAACGACATCGAGCGCCCCACGGCGGAGCTGCACGAGCTCGCCGAGGATCTCGTGGGCCGCGCCGTGCGCGACGTGTCGTATCTCGCGCGCCTCTCCATCCCCGAGCCGCAGTGGGATTTCGTTCGCGATTCCTGGCTGCGGGGCGACCCGCATCTGTACGGCCGGATGGATTTCGCCTATGACGGGCGCGGGCCGGCGAAGCTCTACGAGCTCAACTACGACACGCCCACCTCGCTCTACGAGGCGGCGGTCTTTCAATGGGTGTGGCTCGAGCAGATGATCGAGCGCGGCGCGCTGCCGCGCGAGACCGATCAGTTCAACTCGCTGCAGGAGAAGCTCCTGCTCGCCTTCCGTGCGCTCGCGCCGTACGCCGGCGGCACGCTGCATTTCGCCTCGGTACGCGCCTCGCAGGAGGATCGCGCGACCGTCGACTATCTCGCCGATCTCGCTTTCCAGTCGGGTATCCACACCGCCCACGTTGCCATCGAGGACATCGGGCGCACGGCCGATGGACGCTTCACGGACGACCAGGACCGCGTGATCGAGACGATCTTCAAGCTCTACCCGTGGGAGATGCTGTTCGCCGACGAGTTCGGCTCGAGCCTCGCGTCCTCCAGGGCGAGATGGCTCGAGCCGCCGTGGAAAGCGATTCTGTCGAACAAGGGCGCGCTCGCGCTGCTCTGGGAGCTCCATCCCGATCATCCCAATCTGCTGCCGGCCTACTTCGATGCGTCGCCCTCCTCTGCCCTGCCTCCGGGCTGGGTGCGCAAGCCGCTCTGCTCGCGCGAGGGGGCGAACGTCGAGATCATGACCGACGCGGGCGAGCGCGTCGCCGCAGCGGGCCCTTACACGGATTTTCCCTACATCCGGCAGGCCTACCACGCTTTGCCGCGATTCGAAGGCCGGTATGCGCTCGTCGGCAGCTGGATGGTCGCGGACCTGCCCGCCGGACTCGGGATGCGGGAGGACGACTCGCTCATCACGCGCGATACCGCGCGTTTCGTGCCGCACCTCATCGCATCGTGACGGGAGCGCGCATCCTTCTCAGGCGAGCGGCAGGTCCCGCTCGCCGGCCCACGCTCCGTGGACCTGGCTCGCATTGCGGAACGGCAGGATCACGCGCGCCGTCTCCGCCATGCTCGCCGCATCGACAATGGCGAGCTCCGCCCGCATCGCCGCGAGGTTGTGCACGGTCGCGAGCAGGTAGCCGTCGCCCTCGGGGCTGCGCGCGCTTCGCGGCACGAAACACGGCTCCTGCACCACATGGGCCTCGCCCGCGAAGTAGGTCCTCATCTGCCCGGTCCGCACGTCGAATCGAGCGATCGAGTTGACCGGCTGTGCGCGGGGATCATCGGGCAGGGTCGCGTGGAACGGCCGGCTCAGATCGGCGAACTGTACGAAGATGTAGCGGTGCGCGCGTCCGAGCCAGCGGTCATCGATTCGGGTGAAGCTCGTCGTTTGCTGCGCGAAGAGCACGCGCTCCTCGGCCCGCTCGCTCGCCGAGTCGAGGTCGAACGTCATGCGCCTGATCGTATTCGGCGGCATGTGAAACGGCGCGCCGTGCACATCCGGGAAGAACGGCCACGTGTTGCCGTCCGCCATCGGCAGATCGACGTGCACGGTGTGCCCCTCGCTCCAGGCATTCGCGGTGTGGACGATCGAGCGCTCGGGACCGCGGAACCAGCGGATGGCGCCGGTATCGCCGCTTCGCGGGACGATGCCGTAGTAGCTCTCCTTCGTGTGGTCCCAGCCCCAGTGGATGCGGCCCTCCCGCAGGCGCTCCACGCTCGTCACCGCCGAGCTGCCGGGAATCACGACGTGCCGGTCCGTGATCGCGATGTCGTGCAGCATCGTCGTGTGCGGCACCTCGAAGCGCATCGAGTGCCCGAGCCTTCCGGCGGCATCGAACGTCGCGAGGAACACCTCGCGTGAGGCTATGCCGCTCGCCTCGTATCCGAACGCGACGAGCTCTCCGGTCGCCGGATCGAGCTTCGGGTGAGCCGTGAAGGTCTGGCTGTGCCAGGCGCCGCCGAACTGCTCGCGGCCCAGCGTCTGCAGGGTGTTGGGGTCGATCCGGTACGGGAGTCCATCTTCCTTCGTGGCGTAGAGCTTGCCCGCGAGGATGACCGGGGTCGTGTTCGCCGTCGTGCGCTCGCCCGGATCGTCGAGGTTGCGCACCTCGGGATCGTCGGTGAAGGGATTGCGGTAATAGCCGTAAAGCTGCCGCCGCGCGGCGAGCTGCCGCGCGTAGCGGTCGGTACGCACGTAGTGTCCCCGATAGTCGACGAGGCCGCCGCCCCGGAACCGAAAGACACTGATGTAGCCGTCGGCCGCGAGGCTCGCATCGTCACGAAACTTCGGCGGATAAAGCCAATCGGCGTGCAGACGGTAGAACGCGCCGGTGAGATCGGGCGGCACCCTGCCGGCCACCTCGCAGTCGCGAATGTCCGCATCGAAGCGCGCGGCGGCGAAGTAGCCGACTGCGTGCGGCATGCCGGAGAAGTCGACCATTGCCTGAGGTTAGCGCTGCGAGGACAGCAGGTCGAGGTCCCCGCCGATCGCCGCGGTGTTGACCGTCAACGTGCGCTCCGTCGCGAAGCGCAGCAGATAATACGGGCCGCCTGCCTTCGGGCCGGTGCCGGAGAGTCCCTGGCCTCCGAAGGGCTGCACGCCCACCACGGCACCGATCATGTTGCGATTGACGTAGGTGTTGCCGACCGCTGTCGAGCGGAACACATGCTCCGCGAAGCCCTCGAGCCGGCTCTGAACGCCGAGCGTTAGCCCGAAACCCGTCCCGCGGATCGCCTCGAGAACTCGCGGGAGCTGCGCGGCCCGGTACCGCGCGACGTGCAGGATCGGTCCGAACTCCTCCGTGCGCAATTGATCGAGCGCGCGCAGTTGAAACAGGTGCGGCGGGAAGAAGTGCCCGGCTGCAAGCCTCGACTCATCGAGCGGGCAGGCGTAGAGCAGCTCGGCTTCGGCGCGCATGCGGTCGGCGTGAGCTTTGAGGCGCGCGATGGCTGCGGCGGAGATGACAGGCCCCACATCGGTCGCCGGATCGAGAGGATCACCGACTTTCAGGCACTTCATGGCCCCGATCAGCATCTCGATGACGCGCTCGGCAATCTCCTCCTGCAGATACAGCACACGCAGCGCCGAGCAGCGCTGCCCGGCGCTCGCGAACGCCGATGCGACCGCATCATCGACGACCTGCTCGGGCAGCGCGGTCGAATCGACGATCATCGCGTTCACGCCGCCCGTCTCCGCGATGAGCGGCACGATCGGCCCTTCGCGAAGCGCGAGCGTGCGCTCAATCGCCGCCGCCGTGGCGGTCGAGCCGGTGAAGGCGATGCCTCCGAGGCCCGGATGTCGAAATGCCACCTCGCCGAACGGGGGGCCGTCGGCTGGAGTGAGCTGCAGCACGCTTGGCGGAACGCCGGCCTCGTGCAGCAGCCGCGTCATCGCGCACGCGACGAGCGGCGTCGCGGGTGCGGGCTTCGCGACTACGGCGTTGCCGGCCGCAAGCGCCGCGACGACCTGGCCGGTGAAGATCGAGAGCGGGAAATTCCACGGACTCACGCAGACGAATACGCCTCGGCCATGCAGGGACAGCTGATTGCGCTCGCCCGAGGGGCCGAGCAGCACCCGCGGGGCGCCGAAGAGCTCCCGCCCGCGCGCGGCGTAATAGCGGCAGAAATCGGCGGCTTCGCGCACCTCGGACACGGCATCGGGCAGCGTTCGGCCCGCCTCGCGCGCCAGCAGGCTCACGAAGGCGGCGCGGCGCGCCTCGAGCAGATCGGCCGCTCGCTCGAGGCGCGCAGCACGCTGCGCCGCCGGTTCGCAATCCCAGTGCGGCTGCGCGAGCACGGCGTCCTCGAGCGCGCGGGTGATCTCCCGTGGCGTCGCGTCTCTCGCGCTGCCGACCTTCTCTGCGGTATTGGCCGGGGAGACGATCGAGGTGACTGCAGCCGACGGCTCGAGGCTGCGCCGCCGCCGGTGCTTCGCGGTACGCGCGGCGAGGAGCGGCTCTGCCGTCCAGCTCCGGGTAGCCTCGCCGCGCACCTGGGTCATGAAGGCATCGAGCTCGCTCTCATCACCCCAGTCGATGCCGTGTGAATTCATCCGGTCGGGCGCATACAGCGCGCCGGGTGCGCGCACGCGTGCCGGAGCCTCGAGCGCCTGCTTCAGCTCGGCGAGCGGATCGCGCACGACCTGCTCCACGGGGACCGCCGGATCGAGAAATCGGTGGACGAAGGAGGTATTCGCGCCGTTCTCGAGCAGCCGGCGCACGAGGTACGGCAGCAGATCACCGTGACTGCCGACCGGCGCGTAGACCCGCACGGCCGGGAACGGCCCGAGAGTGCTCGCTCGCGCGCTCTCGTAGAGTGCCTCGCCCATGCCGTGCAGTCTCTGGAACTCGAACGCCGCGTTGGCCGGCGCGAGCTCGAGGATGGCGGCGACCGTGAGCGCGTTGTGGGTGGCGAACTGCGGACGCAGGCAGTCCCGTGCGTCAAAGAGCCGCGCAGCGCACGCGAGATAGCTCGCATCCGTTGCGGCCTTCGAGGTGTACACCGGGAAGCCCGGGAGCCCGCGCTCCTGCGCACGTTTGATTTCCGTGTCCCAGTAAGCACCCTTGACGAGTCGCACGTGCATGGACCGCCCGCTCTCGCGAGCGAGGCGGGCGACCCGCTCGATCACGCCGAGCGCTCGCCGGCCGTACGCCTGCACGGCGAGTCCGAGACCACTCCAGGCACGAGTGGCCGTATCGCGCGCGAGATGCTCGGTCACCTCGAGCGAGACATCGAGGCGATCGGCCTCCTCCGCGTCGACCGTCAGAGTGACGCCGGCACGCGCGGCGCTGCGCGCGAGCTCGACCACCCGCGGCGCGAGCCGCTCGCGGACGCGCTCGCGCTGCAGGAGCGAGT
>JBOHZR010000086.1:0-9455 GCA_050738595.1 Steroidobacteraceae bacterium
CTGCCGCCCAGGGCCTCGTCGCCGGCATCAACGCGGCGCTTCACACCCGGGGCGAGGCGCCCTGGACGCCAAAGCGCAGCGAGGCCTATCTCGGGGTCCTCATCGACGACCTGACGACGCGCGGAGCGAGCGAGCCGTACCGCATGTTCACGAGCCGTGCGGAGTACCGCCTGCTGCTGCGCGAGGACAACGCGGATCTGCGGCTCACCCCGCGCGGCCGCTCGCTCGGGCTCGTCGATGACGAGCGCTGGGGGCTGCTCGAGGCGAAGCGCGAGCTCGCGGACGCCGAGGTCGAGCGGTTGAGCGCCGCGCGTATCCGCGCCGAGGCGGTGCCTGCCGAATGGATCGCGCAGCACCTGCTGAGCCCGCTCGCGCGCGATCAGAGCGCCTTCGACTTGTTGCGCAGGCCCGAGGTCCACTACGAGGCGATCGGCGCGCTCGCCGGGCCGCCGCAGTGGGACGGCATCGATGACCGGTTGCCGGCCCAAGTGCAGCTTCAGGTGGAGGTGCGGGCGAAGTACGCCGGCTACATCGAGCGCCAGCACGCGGAGATCGAGCGCCAGAGGCTGAGCGAGGAGATGCCGCTCCCGGCCGACCTCGACTACGCCGCGATCACGGGCCTCTCCACGGAGGCGCGTCAGCGCCTCGCGGAGGCTCGTCCCGCGACGCTCGGCCAGGCCGCGCGCGTGCCTGGCGTGACGCCGGCCGCCGTCTCGGTCCTGCTGGTGCACCTCAAGAAGCGCAGTTTCCGCCGGGGCGGGCGCGAGCACGCGGCGTGATCCGCTTCCGCGATCGGCTCGAGGCCGCCTGGGCGCGCAACGACTCTCTCGTCTGTGTCGGGCTCGACCCGCAGATCGAGCGCTTCCCGCGCGCGATCGCGAGCGGCGCATCGCCGATCTTCGAGTTCAACAAAGCGATCATCGAGGCCACCGCCGACCTGGTCTGCGCCTACAAGCCGCAGTTCGCGCATTATGCGGCGTACGGGGCCGAGGGAGAGCTCGAGCGCACCATCGATTACATCCATCAGCACCATCCGGGCATCCCGGTCGTGCTCGACGCGAAGCGCGGCGACGTCGGCCACACGGCGCAGCGCTACGCGGTCGAGGCTTTCGAGCGCTATCGCGCGGATGCCGTGACGGTCAATCCGTATCTCGGTTTCGATTCGCTCGAGCCCTATCTGGCCTTCGAGGACCGCGGCACGTTCGTGCTTTGCCGCACCTCCAATCCCGGGGCTCGCGATCTGCAGGACCTGAGCATCGGCGGCGCGGCCGCACGGCGGCTCTATCAGGTGGTCGCGCAGCTTGCGGCCGCTCGCTGGAACGCGCGCGGCAACTGCGGACTCGTGGTCGGCGCCACGTACCCTGCCGAGCTCGGCGATGTGCGCTCCATCGTCGGGGAGATGCCGTTGCTCGTTCCGGGCGTCGGTACGCAGGGTGGGGACGTCGAGCAGGCGATCCGGCTCGGCCGCACGAGCGATGGGGGCGGGCTGCTCGTCAGCTCATCGCGAGCCATTCTTTATGCCTCATCCGAAGGGGACTTCGCTGAGGCCGCGCGCGACGCCGTGCGATCGCTCCGGGAGAGGATCAATCGCTATCGCCAAACGCGTGTTTGAGACGCGCCGCCGCCTGCTCGCGGCGGCGGGGTCGCTCTCGGCCGCGCTCTGGATGGGCGGGCTCGCCTCGTGCGGCAGCCAAGGCGAGCTCGGCGGCGCAAGCGAGCCCGGCAGCGGCCCCGGCGGGGGCGCCTCCGGCGCGGGGGGCTCGGGCAAGGCGATTCTCGCCCGCGGAAACGGCCCCGATCCGGACTCCCTCGATCCGCAGAAGGCGCGCACGGTCGAGGCGCAGAGCATTTTGCGCGACGCCTTCGAGTGTCTCACTTCGGTTGCGCGCGACGGCGGCGTTGCAGCGGGGGCCGCCACGGTCTGGTCCGCGAGTCCGGACGGGCGCACATACACCTTCCGTCTGCGCTCCGATGCACGCTGGTCGAACGGCGAGCGGGTCGTCGCAGCCGATTTCGTCGCAGGGCTGCGCCGGCTCGTCGACCCTGTGACCGCCTCACCCTACGCGCAGGTCATCGAGGCGATCACCAGCGCGCACGACATCGTGACGGGCCGCAAGCCGCCGAGCGCACTTGGCGTGTCCGCCCCCGACGAGGGTACGGTGATTGTGGCGGTCGATGCGCCGACACCCTATCTTCCGGCGCTTCTCTCGCATCCCAGCACCGGCCCGGTCCATCGCGCGACTCTCGCCCGCAGCGCAGAGGCGTACGCCCGTCCCGGCGCAATGGTCTCGAACGGCGCGTTCGTGCTCTCGCAATGGGTACCCGGATCGCACGTGGTCGCCGCGCGCAACCGCCACTACTGGAACGATCGCGCGACGCGTCTCGATGAGGTCCGCTTCCTGTGCATCGCGGACGAGAACACCGAGCTCACGCGCTACCGCGCAGGGGAGCTCGACGTGACGAGCGTGGTGCCGCGCGATGAGCTCGAGTGGATCCGCGCGAACATCGGGGGCGAGCTGCACATCTCTCCGCAACTCACGACTTACGCATACGGCTTCAATCTCGATCGGCCGCTGTTCCGTGATGTGCGGGTGCGGCGCGCGCTCTCGATGGTCATCGACCGCGAGCTCATCGCGCGCGAGGTGCTCAAGGCCGGGGAGCGGCCGGCGTACGGCTGGGTGCCCTACGGGATCAACGATTACACGCCGCAGTCGTTCGACTATCGCCCGCTCGCGATGCGGGAGCGGATCGAGCGCGCGCGGCGGCTCTACGCGCAAGCGGGCTACTCGCCGCAGCGCCCTCTGCGGTTCGAGCTGCGCTACAACTCGAGCGAGATCAACGACCGCCTCGCCTTGGGCGTCGCCTCGATGTGGAAGGAGGCGCTCGGAGTCGAGGCCCGCTTGACCGCCGAGGAATTCAAATCGCTCCTCCACGACATCGACCGCAGGGACGTCGACCTGTTCGTGGCGAGCTGGAGCGCCGACTACAACGACGCGTACGCGTTCGCGCAGTATTTCAAGAGCGATTTCGGGGTCAATCTGCCGCATTACCGCAGCGTCGAGTACGATGGGCTGCTCGATGAGGCATCCACCTCGGTCGACGGGGCGCGCCGCCGCGCGCTGCTCGAGCAGGCCGAGCGCGTGGCGCTCGCCGATCACCCCGTCATTCCGATCTACTTTTACGTCGACAAGCACCTCGTCAAGCCGCGCGTCGCCGGCTGGTACGACAATCCGCTCAACGTCGTCTACTCGAAGGACCTGGCAGTGAGCGGCGCAGCGGCGTCGCAGCGGCTGCGCCCGCGCTCGCGGCGATGAAGCGCTCGCCGGTGAGATCCCGCAGGAACTCGCGGTACCAGTTGTGGATGTCGCGGCGGCGCACCGCATCGAGCATCTGCTCGTGCCGCCGCCGCCGCTCCCCGAGCGGCATCGTGAGGGCGGTCTGCAGCGCGAGCGCGGTGCCGCGCTTGTCGTAAGGATTCACGAGCAGCGCCCCGGCGAGCTCGCGCGCGGCGCCGGCGAGCGGCGAGAGAATGAGCACGCCTGGGTCCTCGGGGTCCTGCGCGGCGATGAACTCCTTGGCGACGAGATTCATGCCGTCGCGCACCGGGGTGACGAGCGCCACGTGCGAAGCGCGCAGCAATCCCATCAGCGTCGCGTGCGAGAAGTTGCGGTTGAGATAGCGTACCGGAGTCCAGTCGGCCTCGGCGAAGCGGCCATTGAGTCGTCCCGCGGTCTGCTCGAGCGCCATGCGAATCTCGCTGTAGGCGAGCACGTCCGCGCGGCTGAGAGGGGCGATCTGCAGGAACGTGACGTTCCCCTGGCTCTCCGGGAAAGTCGTGAGGAAGTGCTCGAACGCGGCGAAGCGCTCCGTGAGCCCCTTGCTGTAATCGAGCCGGTCGACGCCGATGATGAGCTTGCGGCCGAGAAGGCTCGCGATGAGCCGCTGGACGGTGTCCTCGCCCATCGTGCCGGCTGCCTCGGAGGCGATCTGCTCGACATCCACTCCGATCGGATAGACACCGAGCCGAACCGTTCTGCCGCCGAGCTCGAACCGCGATCCGCCGCTCGCCGTCCGCACGAGCGCGTGCGGGGGCAGCTCCAGGCAGCTCTCGAACGCGCGCAGATCGTCCTCTGTTTGAAAGCCGGTGAGATCGTACTGACAGAGATCGCGCACGATCTCATCGTAGCTCGGCAGCAATCTCAGGACCTGCACGGGCGGAAAAGGGATGTGCAGGAAGAAGCCGATCGGTCCGTGGAACTCGCAACTGCGCAGGTGCCGTGCGAGTGGGATCAGATGATAGTCGTGCACCCACACACAGTCGTCCGGGCGCAGCAGCTTCGCGAGCTGCCGCGCGAACAGGCCGTTCACCGCCTGATAGGCCTCGTAGTCCTCGTTCTCGTAGCGGAAGCGACCGGTCGCGTAGTGGAACAGCGGCCACAGCGAGCTGTTGCAGAAGCCGTTGTAGTAGCGCTCGAGCTCTGCCGGTTTGAGATCGATCGTGGCGTAACGGACGTTGTCGCGCGCGAAAATATCCGGGTCGGTGCGGGGCTCCTCGGAGGTCTCGCCGCTCCATCCGAACCATAGTCCGCCCGTGCGCTGCAGCGCAGCAAGAACGCCGACCGCGAGACCGCCCGCCGCCGCCGCTCGGCGCGGCAGTGCGAGGCGGTTCGAGACGCATACGAGTCGCTTCACTTCGTGTCGAGACTCCTCAGCCATTCGAGAACGGCGGCCGGGCGCGGGAGCCAGGCGAGACCCGGTTGAGGTTCGGGACCCACATAGATGCCGAGGCCGCCGGCCGACTGGACATGGGTGAGCGCGTCCACGTCCGTCAAATCATCTCCCAGGTATACAGGAACGCGCCCCGCGAAGGGAGGTTCCTGCAGGAATTCCTCGATGGCGGCGCGCTTGCTCGCGGCCCCGCCTTTCAATTCGATCACACAGTGGCCCGGCTGCAGGTGTGCGTCCGAGGGCAGCCGAACCCGCGCCTGCTCGAGGGCTTCGCGAACGCGGGCCTCGAGCTCCGGGGCCTGCCGGAAGTGAAGCGCGAGACTCAAGCCTTTGTCCTCGAGCAGCAGCGCAGGATGGCGCGCTGCGAAGCGCCGCAGCTCCACACGCGCGGGGCTCAGATCCTCGCTCGTGAGACCGATGTAATGATGGTTCCCGAACGCATCGCGCCGCTCGGCGCCGTGAATGCCGGCCGCCGGGAAGCGGAACGGGCGGAAAAGCCGGTCGATATCCTCGAGAGCGCGCCCGCTCACGAGCGCAAGGCTACCCGCGAAGCGCCGTGAGAGGCGCCCGAGCAGCGCGGGCAGGCCGGGCGGAACTTCTACGGATTCCGGGGTGGGAGCGATCTCGATCAGCGTGCCGTCGATGTCGAGGAACAGCGCCGCATCGTCCCTCAGTACCGGTATGGAGGTTCCCGTCAACTCACCTGCACCCACCCCATGCTCGGGCGAAAATTCAAGCGACGCGGCGCCCCGACTGCGATGTCGGCGGCTGCCACCTCTGCCCCCGCGTCCCGCAGGAAGTGCGAGACGAGCGCGAGCACTCTATCGCAGGCCTCGACCGCGGTCGACTGCTCCGGGAGATGCGCGGCGATCTTCACCTGCAGATGGCGCATGCCGGGCGCGGATTCGCGCAGCGCTTCGATGCAGCGATCGAGCAGGAGCAGCTCCGTCGCGAGCGTCGTATCGGTCACGTCCGGCGGCTGCGCGCTGCGCAGGATGAATCTCAAGTGCAGCAGGGCCCCCGCCTCGGCGACGGCGTCGTAGACGCACACGGCGATCGCTGAGCGCAGCTCGGCGCGGAACACGACGTCGTCGGTCGCGATCTCGAACCGGTCGGGCGCGACGAGCACTTCTCGAAGAGAGGTTTCCATGCAGTAGCTGTATACCGCCCGGCGCGCCGCACCATGCGCTCCCAATGCTCGGACTTTGAACTGCCGCACGCCGGGCTCCGTCAGCGGTGTGCGCCCGGCCCGCTTTCGCGGCCGAGTGTCGCGAGATGAGCACGGTTGCGCGCGCGAGAGCTTGCGTGGACCGGTGCCGGCACTGGGCACGCTTCGTGCTCGATCGACTCGCAAGCGTGTCCAGGCAAGGACACTTGCGAGTGGAGGGCGCGAGATGCTGCACAGTCTTACGGCACTACACAAATACCATGTTCATGCATCCGACGGCGATATCGGCGAGGTGACCGATGGCTACTTCGACGATGACCGCTGGGTGATCCGCTATCTCGTCGTGAACACGGGCAGCTGGCTGAACGGCAGGGAGGTGCTCATCTCGCCGTATTCCATCTCGCGTGTCGACGACGCCGATTCGGCGATCGTGGCCGCGCTCACCCGCAAGCAGGTCGAAGGCAGCCCGAGCATCGACACCGCGAAGCCGATCTCGCGCCGGCAGGAGGAGAGCTATCTCTCCTACTTCGGCTATCCCGTGTACTGGCCGTACACGACCCTGTGGGCTTGGGGCGCCACACCGGTCGTGATCCCGCCGGATCCGGGGCTGCAGCCCGGCGCGCGCCCGCCGGGGCCGGCCGCGGGCGGTCTGTCTCCCAGCGCCTCTGGTCGGGCCGTCGGGGCGAGAGCCGAGGCCGGCGCAACCTCGAGCGATACCCCTCTGCGCAGCGCTCGGGAAGTGACGGGGTATCACATCCAGGGCTCGGACGATGCGGTGGGCCATGTGGAGGATTTTTTGTTCGCGGACGATTCCTGGGCGATTCGCTATCTCGCCGCCGACACACGCAACTGGCTGCCTGGCAAGCATGTGCTGATCTCACCGCAGTGGATCCGCGAGGTGAGCTGGCCGGAGCGGCTGGTCGTCGTTCAGCTGAGCCGCGCGGACATTGAGGGGAGCCCGCAATACGACCCGGAGCATCTGCCCTCGCGCGGCGAGGAAGCGGACCTGTACCGCCATTACCGGCGGCCCGGCTACTGGAGCTGATCGCTGCCCGAGCCGGCGCACTACGGGGCCGAAGCGCCGAGCGCGTGGCGCAGTGGGAGGCCGCGGTCGGATTGCGCCGATCGGCCGAAGGTCCCCAAGTCGAGCCGATCGCACGAGGAGTCCCCGACCGCAGCTCCCGTGGCGCCCGTATGCCGCGATGCACGCGAGCCGAGCCACACTGACTTAGATCGGCGCGCGGAGAAAAGTTGCAGCGCCGCTCGCCGCCGCGCTTTCAGCCGTGCTCGCCCACCCCGCTCGCCAGCGCGCTCGCCGGCCGCTCATTTGCGCCAGAACGTGGGCGTCGCGAGCACGAGCACGCTCACGATTTCCAGCCGGCCAAGAAGCATGGCTACCGTGCAGACCCAGGTCTGGTAAGGCGTGAGGGCGTGGTAGGTTTTGAACGGACCGACCAGGCCGAGCCCCGGCCCCGTGTTGTTGATCGTCGCGACGATCGCGCCGAAAGAGGAGACGAAGTCGAGCCCGCTTGCGAGCAGCGCGAAGATGAGGACCGCCGTCGTCATGAAATACAGGAACAGGAACGCGAGCACCGAATCGCTCACACGGTCCGGGATCAGCCGCCCGCCGATGCGTACCGGCGCGACCGCGCTCGGGTGCACGAGGAGCTTCAGCTCCCGACCCGCGTGGCGCGCGAGGAGCAGCGTGCGGAACATCTTGATGCCGCCTCCGGCGGAGCCCGTGCTGGACAGAATGCAACAGAGGAACAGCATCCAGAAGGGTGCGAGCACCGGCCACGCCGTGTAGTCGTCCGATACGAGGCCACAAGTCGTCGCGAGGGATACGACGTTGAAGAAGGCATGTCGGAGCGAGGTCCCGAAGCTCGGGAACGTGCGCGCGAGGGTGAGCAGCACCGCGATGCCGATCACGCTCGCCGCGAGCGCGGCGAAGATCGCCTTGGCCTCCGGGTCGCGCGCGTACGGCTCGAGCGTGAGGCGCTTGAGCGCGATGAAGTGCCGCGCGAACGAGAGCGACGCGACGATCATCAGGGCCGCGAGCGCGAGCTCGATCGACGGAGAGTGAAAGAAGCGGACGCTCTGATCGTGCGTGGAGAAGGCGCCGAGCCCCACGGCGGAGAAGGCGTGGCAGATCGCATCGAGCCAGCTCATGCCGCAGAGCCGCAGCACCACGATGCCCACGACAGTGAGCGTCACGTAAGCGGACGAGATGGAGCGCACCGTCTCCATGATTCGCGGAGTGAGCTTATCCTCGCGCACCGGTCCCGGCGCCTCGCCCCGATACAGTTGCATGCCTCCGATGCCGAGCAGCGGCAGCACAGCGACGGCGAGCACGATCATCGCAAGTCCCCCGCACCACTCGAGCGTGTGGCGCCAGAGATTGATCGACGGTGCGAGATCGTCGAGGCCGGTGAGGACAGTCGCGCCCGTCGTCGTGAGGCCCGACATGGCCTCGAAGTACGCTCGCGTGAAGGTCAGGTGCGGCAGCAGAAGCTTGAGCGGGATCGTCGCCGAGCCGGAGATGAGTACCCAGCCGAGCGTCACGAGCAGGAATCCGTCGCGCGGCTTCAACTCGCGCGCGCCCCGACGGGTTGCTGCGGCGAGTGCGAGACCCGCTCCGCCGGTCGCGAGCGCCGCCGCGACGAACGCGAGGACCGTGCCGTCGTCCGAGATCAGTGCCGCGGCGATCGGCAGCAGATACGCGGCGCTGAAGCCCGCGAGCATGAGCCCGAGCATATTCGCCACGGCCAGCATACGCGGACGGGCCTGCTCGTCAGTTACGCGCCGAGGAACAGGCGCTCGACCGCCTCGACGTGCCGGCGGTCCGAGAGATAGAGGATGACGTGGTCGTCCGCGCTCACGACGGTGTCGTGGCGGGCCATGATGACCTCGTCGCCGCGAACCACGGCACCGATCTGGGCGCCCTCGGGAAGCGGTATCTGCTCGACGCGCCGGCCGACGACGCGCGAGCTCACGTCCGTCCCATGGACGATCGCCTCGAGCGCTTCGGCCGCACCGCGCCGCAGCGAGTGGACCTTGACGACGTGCCCGCGGCGTACGTGCGCGAGGAGCGAGCCGATCGTGATGGTCTGGGGCGAGAGCGCGACGTCGATGCTGCCGCTCTCGATCAGCTCAGCGTAGGAGGGCTTGTTGACGAGCGCCATGACCTTGTGCGCGCCGAGCCGCTTGGCGAGCATCGCGGAGAGGATGTTCGCCTCCTCGGAATTCGTGATCGCGGCGAAGATGTCGGTGCTGTCGATGTTCTCCTCGACCAGCAGCTCCTCGTCGGCCGCGTCGCCGTTCAGCACGATCGTGTTCTCGAGCAGCTCCGAGGCATGCCGCGCGCGGCGCAGATCGCGCTCGATGAGCTTGACCTGCTGGCTCTTCTCGAGCGCTTTCGCGAGCCGCAGGCCGATGTTGCCGCCGCCCGCGATCAGGATCTTGCGCACGCTCTCGCTCTCCCGGCGCATTTCGTTCATCACGCGCCGGATCGCCTCGCGCGTGGCGAGGAAGTACAGCTCATCGCCGTCCTCGATCACCG
>JBOHZR010000087.1:0-37884 GCA_050738595.1 Steroidobacteraceae bacterium
AGGTGGCCGCCTGGCAGAGGCAGCGCAACACCGCTCGATGTGGCATTGAGTGGCGTTTTACGCGTCGAGACGCGGACCGGAAGCTGAGCCGCCATTATGTTTCGTAACTAACGTGTCACGCTACTAGCAGATGCGCGCCTCACGCGCCGCGACACAGGCCGCTACGGCACGTCGATGACCACCTTCCCCCGCGCGTGTCCGGTCTCGAGATAGCCGAGTGCTTCCGCTGTCTGACTCAGCGAGTAGCGCCGATCGATGATGGGCTTCACTTTGCCGGCCTCGATCAATCCGCGCAGCGTCGCCAGGTCGACCGCCGTGATCGAGCCCACGAAAGAGATGAACGTCCGGTCCGACAGCCGTGACATCAGCGCAGGCTTGATGAACAGATCATCGACGGGTTCGATCCACACGCCCGAATTCTCTGTTCCGACCAAAACGACTCTGCCGCGGGGCACCAGCACGCGGCGATACGCAAGAAGCCAGTGCCCTCCGCCACAGTCGATGATCACATCGTAGCGCTCGGGCCCTCCGGTGAAATCCTCCCGTGCGTAGTCGATCACGTGATCCGCACCGAGCGAGCGGACGAGCGAGAGATTCGCGGTGCTCGTCACCGCAGTCACGTCGGCTCCGAATGCCTTGGCGATCTGCACGGCGAACGTACCGACGCCGCCTCCGGCGCCATTCACCAGAACTCTTTCGCCCGCCCGGACCTTGCCGTAGTCTCGCACCGCGAGCAATGCGGTCTCGCCGGCTACCGGCACGGCCGCGGCCTGCTCGAATGTCAGATTCGACGGCTTCAACGCGATCGATCGGTTCTCGGGAATGGCAAAGTACTCGGCAAACGAGCCGAGCGTTCCGCCGAACACTTGGTCGCCGGGTTTGAATCGGGTGACCTGACTGCCGACCGCCTCGACGGTTCCGGCAAAGTCCGTCCCGAGCCGGATGTATTTCGGCGCACCCCACCCGCTCATCGTGCGCACGATGTAGGGTTTGCCTTCGAGATAATGCCAGTCGATAGGGTTTACCGAGGCGGCGTGGACTCTGACCAGAACGCCGTGGGCGCCAAATTTAGGCTTTGCGATACGCCCGAGCGTCGCGACGCGCGGCGGGCCGTAGCAGAGATATTCGACTGCCTGCATCGTTTGCGCGCCGGCTGGCGCGCGCTGCGCCGCTCCGCACGGAGAGTCGTGGCTCATCGCGAGCGCGAGCGCCGCCACCCCGACGACGAGCACCAGCAGGATACTCGCGAGCACTTTCTGGGTTCGGCTCATGCCCTGCCCCGAGCACCATCGCCCCCTTGACGGCTGCACTATGCGCGCCCGAGGCTCGCGAACGCAATCCACTGCACGACCGGTGCGACGGTGGCCGGCCCCCTCGGCCTGGTCGGGTTGACAAACACACGGTACGACTAGCGCACGAGGACCGGGGCCGGGTGCGTCTCTGGGTGTGCCCGCAGAAAACTCACGATGATCGAGCGCAACTGCCGCGACCTGAAGATCACCATGAGGTGATCCGCTCCTGGGAATTCCCTAAGCTGCGAGCCCGCGATCTGCGCATGTGCGTACCTGGCATCAGCTGGCGGCACATTCTGGTCGGCAGTTCCCTGCAGGATGAGGGTGGGGCAGTGGATCTGGCTGAGCGGCCAATTGCCGATTTGTCCCTCCTGCGTCAGATCGTTTAAGACGCCGGCCTTGCGCAGGGCGTAAGGGGCGCTCGCGCTCAGCTGAGCCCTGGCAACCGCCATCACTTGAGCATACTGCGGGTTCAATCCGTAGAGGCCGGCGGCCTCATACATGAGGTAGATTTCGAAATCCCGGAAGCCCGCCGCGAACGCGCCCCTCGGGAGATTCGGCAACTGTTCGCTCAGACGTCGGACGACTGCCTCCTCGAGAACAAGTGCCGTGCAGCGATCGGGATGTCGAATCGCAAACTGTAACGCCGCGGGACCGCCCCCGGAGACGCCGATGACGGCGGCCCTCCCGATATGCAGCGCATCGAGCAGAGCCACGAGCACGTCCGCCTGTTCGGCCGGGGTTGCGCCATCGCCGAGCGGAGTCCTCAAGTAGCCCGGCCGGGATGGCAGGATATAGCGGAATCCGTCCTTTGCCGCGTGCATCGCTTCGAAGGTGTTGAGCCACAGGTCATAGCCCCCGGGGGTTCCATGAATGACGAGCACGGCCGGGCCGTGTCCGATCTGTGCGTATTCCACGGGGCCCCGCGCTGTCATCACGACGGAACTCTTTGCCAGGAGTTCGCGCTCGATGCCTGATCGCCAAAAGCCGAAGCCGATGAGGAGCGAGACGACTCCCACGATGATCAGAATTCCGATCGCGATCGCGATCCGCCGCAGCCATCTGAGCATTGAACGGCCCTCCTCGCGCCTACTTCAGCCGAAGATCTTCGGGTTGGGTATTCGGGCGCACGCGACGATTTGGTCTAAGGTTCATCGGCGAGACCCGCTTGAATCCTCTGACACCGGTGGATCGAAGTCGGCTGGATCGAATTCGTAGTCGAGCAAGTCTCCCGGCTTGCAATCGAGAGCCGCACACATCTTGGCGAAAGTGCTGAATCGCACTCCCCGTATCTTCCCAGAGCGAAGCAGAGAGAGCTGCGTCTCAGAGATGCCGATGCGCGCGCAGAGATCTCGACCCTTCATTTTCCGTTTTGCGAGCATGACGTCGAGCCTGACGATCACCGGCATCAGACGAATCCGTCGGTTTCGGCCTTCAGTTGCACGGCGGCGCTCATGACCCGGCCGATCATGAGCAATGCCAATCCGAGCGCGGCCAACGCCAGCTGCGCTGCGCCTTCGGCGATGTCGCGCGCGACGGGGCTCAGAATGCCCGCATGGATGGTCGGTTCCAGTCCGGCGGCTGTCATCGCCCAAAGAGCGCCGGCGAGAAGCCACCCGCCCACGCGGACGAGCCCGTCGCTGTTCTCTCGGATGAAGATCTCGCCGCGGCCGATTCGGCGAAATACTCCTCGACTTCGCGCAAGCCCCGCGACGTAGCAGAACACGGGACCCATGAGGACCAACTCTTTGAGTGTGTCGAGAAGCGTTTGATCGACGGGGCCACCGCGCCACAGCGGGGCGGCCACGGTCACCACCTGGGTGAAGGCCGACAGGACACTCAGGCTTGCTGCCCATACGGCGAGAGCCCCGAAGACTCGGGCCTGTCTCCGGAGACGATCCTGCGGATCTCGCGTCCTCATGCTGCTGCTCCCGGCGCGGACTACGAGATACTTTAACTAATACTTAAAGTACTTGCAATTAGACTTTATCCCCATGTGCTGCGTGGAGCTCTCGGCTGCCGCGTTACGATCGCTGGCTAATTCAACGCGCCTCCGGAACGAAGCCCCCCGCGAGTCGTCGCCGCGTTCCCCATCTCCTGAGCTTCTCAAAGGGAACAAGCCGTTGCATCGTCGCAACGAGCCCGGCACGCGGGATGCTATCGACCGACGGCACGATCCCCGCCACAGGGAGGAGGGCTCACCATGCAGCGGATTCTCGCTCTTTCCGCCGGTATGCTCGCCGTCGCGATCATGACGGTTTCCTGCGGCGCATCGTCCGACAGCGCGCTTCCGAGCGCGCACGCAAGCCCAGCACAGCCGAGCTCGTCATCCGGTTCCTCGAGCAGTTCGACCGGATGGAGTTCAGCGAGCCTGTCCTCCGCGAGCTCATCAAGCAGCGGATCGCAATCCAGCTCATCGAGCGCACCGTCCACCAGCAGTTCCTCATCCTCATCGTCTTCATCGTCGCCCTCGAGTAGCGCGTCGAGTAGCGCATCGAGTAGCAGCTCATCCGCCAGCAACCCTACTGCTCCGCCACTGTTTTCGGCACTGGCTGACTTCGGGGCGGTCAACTTCGTGCCGGACGCACCGACTTGGCCGACGATGAGTTGTGCGAATGCTCAGGAGGGCGCCCCGGACGACGGCGAGGGAACCGGCTATACCTGCCTGTATCACGAAAGCCCGACTGGGACTTCGCTCGACTATACCGGTGTCGGCTACCAGTACGTGACCGGCGACACCGGCCCCTACCACGCGATGTATCTCTGCAACTGCAATCACGGAGGTGTTGACCTCGGGGTCGCGCGAGGCGGTACCGTGAGCGAGGCGCTCGACTGGTCCGGGAACATTATTTTCGTTGGCTTTGGCGACGCTGCCGATGGCGTGACGCACGGCCTGGTTTGGCCGAACGGGGCCGGCTCTGCGACCATCCTGCCGATGCCGCCGGGCGTTGATCCGCACACCCCCTCGAAAGCGTACGCGGTCGACTCCGCGGGCGAGATCGTCGGAAGCTACTCGCTCGCCGACGATCCTCAGAACGTCGGCTCGCGCGCCGTGCTCTGGGAGCCGGATGCAACGGCGCCCGATGGTTCAGGGTATGTCGCTTACGACCTCACGTCGCTCTTGCCTTCGAGCGCTTCGGGTCTCGTACTCGGGTCCGCCTATGCGATCGGCTGCACAGGCGACGTCGCGGCCGACGGGACACCTGCCAAGTGGCAAAGCGACCCTCAGACCGCGTCTCTCACGGCGCACCGCTACGTCGTATTGCGCGATGGCGGTAATGGGGCGAGCTGTTCGCCCTGAGCGTGCTCCTCGGCACGTAGGCCGCGCAGTAAATGCGGGCCCAGCTCGCCGATCGAGCAGCACCCGAGGAGACCGAGCGTCCGATCGATCTCGCCCGTCAGAATCTCGAGCGCGCGTCGTGCACCTTGCTCTCCCGCCGCGATGAGACCGTACAACGTTGCGCGGCCTACCATGACGCTGCGGGCGCCCAGCGCAAGCGCCTTGATCACGTCCGTGCCGCGCCGAAAGCCGCCGTCGACGATCACGGCCATGCGCTCGCCGACGCGTTCGACGGTCTCCGGCAGCACCTCCACGGGTGACACGCAATAGTCGAGCTGGCGGCCACCGTGATTAGTGAGCACGATGCCGTCGCATCCGCATTGCGCAGCACGGTCCGCATCGGCTGCGCTGAGCACTCCCTTCACCAGCAGGCTCCCGGGCCAGATCCGGCGCAGCCAACGCACGTCCTCCCAGCTGATCGATGGCTGAAACAGCTTCGGGATGATGGTGCTGGCCCCGAGGGCAGTCACATCCGCCGCAGGCAGGAACGCGGCGAAGTTCTCCAGCCGCGGAACACCGTGCACGAGCATGCCATAGAGCCAGCGCAAGTGACGCAGCGTGTCGACGACATTGCGGGCTGTGGGCCTGCCGGGCCGACGGAAATTGCGCCGGTCCCACTCGCGCGAGCCGGCGATGTTGGCATCAGTCGTGAAGACCAGCGCCTCGTACCCGGCTGCGTGAGCGCGCCCCACGATGTGTTCGGTGACCTTGCGGTCCTCCATGACGTAGAGCTGCATCCAAAGCCGGCCCGGCGCCTCGGCGGCCACCTGCTCGAGCGACACTGTAGAGAGCATGCTCAGACAGAACGGGATGCCGAAGCGCGCCGCCGCACGCGCAAGCGCGATATCGCCTCGGAAACTGATCATGCCGTTGCCGCCCGTGGGGGCGATGATCAGAGGTGCCTCGCAGCGGCGTCCGAAGAGCTCGATATGCTGACGGCGCTTCCGCGTATCGACGAGTGTCCGTGGCACGAACCGCAGCGCCTCGAGAACGCTGCGGTTTCGCCGTAGGGTGGCCTCATCCTCGGCTCCGCCTTCGACGTACTCGAAAATGAAGTTTGGCAACCTGCGCCGCGCAATCTCACGCAGGTCGTTGATATTGAGCGTACGTGCGCAATCGGAGCCGCGGAAGGCTCGGCGTCTCCACGGCATGTGACATGTCCCCCGCCTCGGCAATCACTCCTGGAAATGGTCCCGGATAGCCGACGGACTCGGCACGTGGATGCCCGTGCGCCAGCCAGGACGCATCCCGTACGGTACGCTGAGCAGCACCGCCTCTACCTGGCTGATCCGGCCTTCCCGATTGATCTGAAACACCTCCTGGATCATCCAGGTCCAGGGCGCAGTGCGCTTCACGATCACCGTGTGCCCGTCCGCGACCTTGTAGGAGCGGATGGTCGCGTCGTGGTCGAAGCACACACCCGTGTACACGAGCCCGCGCTCCTGGTCGATGGCGAGAATGCGCCGGTCCCGCAGCCGGGTGTCGTCGTGGTAATAGCCGAGCGCAAAAGCCTTCTTGCAAGAGTAGTTCGCTCCGCTCGGCTCACCCTGCTTCGGCATCGGACGGTTGGTCGTGTACGACCCGTTTTCGATGCGATTGCAATCGTCCGCAAAGAGCGGCGGGCGCGTGCCGTTGTTGTTCTCGATACCCGTGAAATACGTATTGACGATATCGATCATCTCCTGGCGAGAGCGTCGGCTCGCGGGCGGTAGAACCTGCAGGAATTGCGGGCGTGGCGCATCGCCGAGCACATCCGGCCGCGGGTGACCTCCGGCGCCCAGGCGGTCGCTCGAGCGCGAGACGACCGACTCGATCTCCGTGATCTTGCGGTCGAGGATCGCAAGGCGCGTCGCGATCAGCACGGGCGAACCATTCTCCTGCGCCTTCGCGAAGAATCCGACCTCCCCGGCCGTCGGATCATCGATGTACAGACGGTACTTGCCGACCGCGGTCGCGGTGCGCCAGAGTCCGTCCGGCAGTGTGAGCGCGACGCCGTTCTCCGTGTAACGAACCTCCGGTCCGAGCGGCGCACGAGTCGGGTCGTGCGTCGGCAGCGCCGCGAGATACTGCTCGACGATACCGTTGAGGCATGCTCGGTCACAGTCGGCGCGCTGCGCCGCCGCCGCATCGACGGACACCAGGAGGGCCACGCCGAGCAGCATTCCCGTCGCGTGAAGGACGCGAAAATTGATTCTCATGGGCGACTCTCCGATCCGGCAGCGGAACTGCGCGCGATGCAAACGGCGTTCACAGGTTGAGCTTGATTCCCAAAGTGTAACTGCGGATCAAGTCGAACAGCGATCCGTTCGTGGCGCCGCCCGAGGTGCCGAACACGAAGTACGGCGCGGGAGCGAGCGGGGGATCGCGGTTGAACACGTTATTGACGGTGAAATAGGCGCTCCAGTCTTTGCGGGTCTTTGCGGGCCGCGGTTTGGATGAACGTGCAGGTGCCTCGCATGCGGATGAGCCGTCCCGCTGTACGTCAATTCGTCGACTTTTTGAAGAAGAGCATGCAACCGGTGCCACCGTGGGAAAGCGAGTAGCGCTCCCGCGACGGACTTCCGTGTAGCGCGATGGCGGACGGCGGCTGCTCTCGCGCCGCGTCCGCAGCGGGACCGGTCTCCCCTCAGGGCTCGGGGTCGCCGCCCTCGACGATGCCTTCGAAGAGCGGCGTGGACAGGTAGCGCTCGCCGGTATCGGGCAGCATCGCGAGGAGCATAGACCCCTCGGGCGCTTCCTTTGCGACCTTCACAGCGGCGGCGAACGTGCCTCCCGAGGATATCCCGCAGAAGACGCCCTCCCGGCGCGCAAGCGCGCGCGAGGCCTCGATCGCTTCGATATCCGTAACCGTGACGATGCGGTGAGGCACCTCGCGGTTGAGTACGCTGGGAACGAGATCCGGCGTCCAGCCCTGGATTTTGTGCGAACCCCAGGGCTTACCGGAGAGCATGGCCGCCGCCTCCGGCTCGGCGGCGATGATCTGCACCTCGGGACGTGCGAGGCGGATCATCTCCCCCGCGCCCGTCAGGGTCCCGCCGGTGCCCCAGCCGGTCACGAAGAAGTCGAGCCGCTTGCCGACGAAGTCGCTCAGGATCTCCGCTCCCGTCGTGCTGCGGTGATACGCGGGATTCGCCGGATTATCGAACTGCCGTGCAAGGAACCAGCCGTGGCGCCGCGCGAGCTCCTCGGCCTTGCGGATCATACCCGTGCCGCGCTCCGCCGGCGCCGTCAGAATGACCCGAGCGCCGAGCATACGCATGATCTTGCGGCGCTCGACCGAGAAGGATTCTGCCATGATCGCGACGAACGGATAGCCCTTGACGGCGCACACCATCGCGAGCGCGATGCCCGTGTTCCCCGAGGTCGCCTCGACGACCGTCTGTCCGGCCTTCAATGCGCCGCTGCGCTCGGCATCTTCGATGATTGCAATCGCGAGCCGGTCTTTGACGGAGTGCAGGGGATTGAAGAACTCGCACTTCACATACATCGTGACGTGTTGGGGCGCCAGACGATTGATGCGGACGATGGGCGTGCGTCCGATCGTGCCGAGAATGCTGTCGTATATCACGATGACTGCTCCGAGGCTTGTAACCGGTTAGGAACCGCAAACGCGTGCCGCAACGCGCAGCATCGCAGCCAGACTCAGCTGCACATCTGCATCCGTCGTCGCCCAGCTGCTGACACTGATGCGCATGGCCGTGCGGCCGTGCCAGACGGTTGCGCCGCACCAGCAGGTCCCCTCCTCCTGCAGAGCGGCAACGACCCTGCGCGTGCGGTCCGCATCCCCGAATGAAACGACAACCTGGTTCAGCACGACCTCGTTCAGTATCGCATGGCCCGCTGCGCGCAGCCCATCCGCGAATCGGGCCGCCTGTCGACAGTTCCGTTCGAACAGCTCTGCGAGACCAGCCTTGCCGAGCGACCGCATGGCGGCCCAGACCTCGACGCCGCGCGCCCGACGGGAAAGCTCCGGCGTGAAGTCGGACGGGTTGCGGTGCGCCGTTTCGCTCGGAAGGTACTCCGCCGTCACCGCCATCGCGGCGCTCAATGCCTGCGCGTCGCGCGAGAAGGCCAGGCCGCTGTCATAGGGCACGTTGAGCCACTTATGCGCGTCGGTTGCCCAGGAGTCGGCCCGTTCCAGTCCCCGAGCCAGATGACTGCGAGAGGGCGATGCCTTGGCCCAAAGGCCAAATGCCCCATCGACATGGACCCACGCACGGGCCGCGTGGGCTCGGTCGATCAACGGTTCGAACGGATCGAATGCGCCCGAGTTGAGGTTGCCGGCCTGAACGCACAAGATCGTCGGTCCGCCGATCTCCGGCAGGGCATCCGCGCGCATGCGGCCCTGCCCATCGACCGCAACGCGTTGAACTCGGCTGCGCCCCAATCCGAGCATCCCGAGAGATTTGAGCAGTGTGGGATGCGCCTCTTCACCGATGATCACCGTGATCGGGGGTGCACCGAATAGACCATCCGCCTCGACGTTCCAGCCGGCCTTCGCAAGGACGGCGTGTCGAGCGGCAGCGAGCGCGGTGAAATTCGCCATCGTCGCGCCGGTCACGAAGCCGACCGCCGTCGAGGACGGCAATCCGAGGAGCTCGATGAGCCACCTCGAGGTGACTTCTTCGATGCGCGCAACGCCGGGGGCAACTTCGTACAGCACGGCGTTCTGATCCCACGATCCCGCGAGCCAATTGGCGGCCAACGCGATGGGCAACGAGCCGCCGACCACGAATCCGAAGAAGCGCGGACCCGCCATTCCCATCGTCGCGGGCGACACGATTCGATCGAGCCTGGCCAGCGTGCCGGCTGGGTCACTCGAGAGCTCCGGTAATGCTTCATCCAGCTCGCGGAGCGCCGCGATGGCATCAGCGCTCGCCGCAACGGATCGACTCTTCAGATCACGGAGGTATACGCCTGCCCTCCGTGCCGCCTCGTCAAGCACCTGGTAGCTCGTACTCTCGCCCAAGTTGACACACTCCGCACGCTCGGCGTCAGACCTTACCACGTGCCGGTGTCACCCGCGCCGGGCCACTGTTGCGGCCCCGCGCGGGTGCAGTGCGCCAAGCTCGCCCGGAATCATTTCACCTGGCCGTTGTATGCCGCGCAGGACACGTTGGGATTCCACATCGTGAACGGGCCCGTCGGGTTGTACCTCCAGGCCCACACATGCAGCAAATAGACGTTCGGCAGGCCGTAGCGATTCGGGGCCTGAACGAACTGCATCAACTGGCCCATGATCTGCGGCGCGCCCTGTCCGGGATGCGCGTCGTCCCAGGGTTCAGCGATGATCAAATAATCGACCCCGACGATCTGCGGGCTTCCATCCGCCTGCGGCTCGTAGACCACGATCTGGGGCTGTGTAGGGTCGGGCTGGCCGTCGGCGCCCAGAGGCGGGTTGCCGACGAGGTTCATGTTCACGTAGTGAAGCCCCATCGCGCCCTCGTTTTCACCACTGACGCAGCCGAACAGCAGCCCATAGCCCGCTTTCTCCGCGGCGGATACGTTCTTGTATTTCTGGGTCGAGTCCCTGACGACTTTCAGCAGAGGGCCGTCGAGACCTCTCTGACTGGACTGGATGTTCTCCCCGCGGGAATCGTTCGCTCGTACTTGGAGGATCGCCGATGCCGAGAGCGCCGCGACGATCACCGCCATGGCGCTGCACGTGAATGCGAGTCGTTTCGTTTGCATGATAGAAGCTCCTGAATGACGTTTCATTCGTTGATCGAACAAGCTACTTCTCCGCGGCTCGGGCAGCTACGACGGCAGGGGTTCCAGACACTCTGAATCACTCCGGATCGCTCGGATCGTGGAACAAGCCGGTCAGGGCTATGCTGCCGTGACCGAGCTGCGGGAAGTTCGGTTGCGTGGGATCTGCGGGATTGAGGTTCGACGCCGTGTCGTCCGGCGGAAACAGAACCAGGGAATCCAAGAACGAGATCAGCGCGCTCGAGAGCGTATCGGGCAGCGCGGCGTAGGCATCGCGCGATCGCTGCGCCTCCCCGCCGTGCCGCAAGATCACCTCCTCGAGGGTGACGCTGCGCCCATCGTGCCCCCACGGGCCGGTGGACGCGACGCCCCAGAGCGGGCGCGTCATGAATTCCTTTTCCAGCGTGCCATCCCAGTTGCGCTCGTAGAACCCGGGGCCCACGTCGTGCCGCTTGAAATCGGTGAAGATGTCCTTGACTACGAAGGGCTTCCCGGCCGGGAGGATGAGCGGCGGAAGGCCGGAGCCGTCGTCCTTCTCGGATGTCAGCAGCTCGGCGCGAGCGAAGAGGTGATTGAACACGCCGCGCACGGGATCGTAGGCCGTCTCCACGTCCGCCACGCGCCGATCATGTTGTACCGTCAAGTCCGGGATGTGGCAATAACCACAGCCGATCTCGTTGAAGACCTTTCGGCCGAGCTGCGTCGCCGGTGTCGGGCGCCCGTGGGCCGGTCTGAAGTAGTTCAACAGATAGAACTCGAGATGATCGACGATCGCCGGGTCGATCTCATTGCCGTACTCGCGGTCCGGAGGCGGAGGCGGAGCGAGCTCATCGAGCGAGCCATCGAGCACCATGCCCGCGGGAGTCACGACGCGCTGGCCGCGGCTCGCGGCGAGAATGTCGGGATCGTCGGCGTCCTCTAGCCCCATCTCATGATGCAAGGCATCGACGATGAACTGGCGCAGCGAGAACATGCTGCCTTGAGCGTTGAAAGGCTTGATGCGCAGGTCCGCGTCGACGCCCTCAACCCTGGATGTGTCGAGGCTTCCGTCCGGATGGGCGGTGATCCGGCCGAAGTCGATGCCTTTGCTCGCGAGCGACAGGGTCACTGTGTGGTGTGCGGCGCGCGCTTGCTTGCGGGCCGCGGCACTGATGTCGCGCAGGTCGGTCGTGATCTCATCCGCAAGCATCTCGCGCAAGCCGATGCCGAACAGGTGCGGCACGTGACGACCGTCGGGACGCGTGTCCAGGACTCCGCCGGAACCGGCGGCGCCCCGCGGGTCGCCATGGCACAGGGCGCACGCGTCCGCGAGGCCTGCACCGATGGCTGGATCGACGTTCAGATCGCCGGCTCCGTCTCCCTCGCCCGGCCCCTGTCCCTGCAGGCGCGTGAATTTGCGCTGAAAGAGCTGGCGGCCGCGCCGGATCGCGCGAAATGGATCGCGCTTGATGATGTAGATGGAGGAATCCGGCGTGAAAAGATCTCCTCTTCCGGCGCCGATCTCTTGCTGCAGCGTCTTGTTGATACCCGCGTTGACGGTGCTCGTGGCCAGATTGTTGTCGATGAGCTGGGCACGAGCGAGCGCGCTCGCAAGCACGCAGACGGTCGCGAGAGCAAGCGTACTGGATAGCGTCCTCATGTAGTCCTTCCCCCAGCGGGGATCGACGTTCTTTGACTGTCGCCCCGCGCTCTTTCGGGTCGGATTAGATCGCGCCGCGACAGAACATCGGTCACGCTGAGGGGGACAGGAAGCGAGACAGAAAAGGTGACACAATCCGCCGATGAGCGACGCACGGACCGTGCAGGGGGATGAGTCGACCCGCTCGTTCGGCTTCTGGCTGCGGCGGCGGCGCAAAGCGCTCGACTTGACCCAGGAAGAGCTCGCGAAGAGCGTGAGCTGTTCCCGCCACGCCATACGGAAAATCGAGGCGGACGAGCGCCGCCCTTCGCGCAGCCTGGCCGAGCGTCTGGCCGATAAGCTCGCCATCCCTGCGTACGAGCGCGCGGCATTCCTGGATGCGGCCCGCGCCGTGCACACGGTCGAGCGGCTCGACCTGCGAGGCGAGCCCGTACTCGTGCCCGCACCGGCCCGCGCGCCCTCCCCGGCCCGAGGGCCTGCGCAGCCGCGAGACGCCGAGTCCGATCTGTTCGTCGGACGGGGCAACGAGTACGACCTGCTGCTCGGCTTGCTGGCGAGCCTCACGACGGGCCGAGGCCACGTTGCGCTGATCGAAGGTGAGCCGGGCATCGGCAAAAGCCGTCTCATGCGAGAGCTCGCCCGACAGGCGCGCCCGCAAGATATCGCGATGCTGCAGACGCGCTGCTATGAGATCGAGCGCGCCATGGCCTATCAGCCCGTCATCGATCTCCTCACTCAGGCTCTCGCCCTCGCCCCCAGCGGCCTTCTCGAGCGGCTCGCGCCGATCTCGCGTGCGGAGATCGCAGCGCTCGTCCCGGATGCCGTCGGGTCCGCCGACGTGCCCGTGCTGTCGTCGGATTACCCGGAAGCGCGTCAGGCGCGGCTATTGCACACGATCGGGCATTTCTTCGATGCGCTGACCGCTGGGCGTCGGCTCATCCTGATCGTGGACGATGTCCAGTGGGCCGACGATGCCAGCATGCGCTTTCTGCATTACTTCGCACGCCACGTCGCAAACCGTCCGATCTTGGTGCTGCTCGCCTACCGCGACGAGGACCTGGGCGCCAGCCCACGCCTCATCGAGCTCGTCGAGAGCCTGCGGCGCGAGCCGCACACGCACCTCCTGCCGCTCGCGCGGCTTCGACTCGTCGACACGGAGGCTTGGGTCGGTGGCGATGCCGGGCTCGCCGCCGTCCTGCAGCGGGAGACGGACGGCAATCCCTTCTTCATGACCTCGATGCTCGATGCCTTCAAGGCAGGGACGATCCCCTGGAATGAGACTGAGAAGCTGCCCTTGTCCGATGCACTGCGCGGCTTTGTCAGTGCCCGGCTCGCACACGTTCCGCCGGAGGTGCGTCCAACGCTCGATGTCGCGGCCGTGCTCGGCCGGCGATTCGATTTCGACACGTTGTGCGCCGTGACGAAGGGCGCCGAAGACGAGCTCCTGCACGCCATCGAGACCCTCGTCCGGCGGAGGCTCCTCCGGGAAGATGCGGAGGGCTGCTACGACTTCAGTCACGACAAGGTTCGCGAGGTCGCCTACCTCGAGATCGGCGCGGCGCGGCGCATGCTGCTGCATCGCGCCGTCGCCGAGTCGCTCGAGAGCCGCTCGGACGGCGAAGCGCGCGAGCGCGATGCGCGCCTCGCCGAGCACTACGAGCGCGGGCACATGTGGCGCGAGGCCCTCAGGCACATGCTGCTCGCCGCGGAGCGCGCGCAGGACATTTTCGCCTTGCGTGACGCCTTGCACTGGCTCGATCGCGCCGTCGCGCTCGCCGGCGCGCATCCCGAGGCGCTGCAGGACCTCTCGCTCGACGATCTGTACGAGCGGCGCGGTTCGGTGCGCACTCAGACGGGTCAGGTCGCAGGCGCCGTCGAGGATATCCGTCGCGTCGTCCAGGCGGCCAAGCGCAGGAGCGATCGAGTCAAGGCGCGGGACGCGCTCATTCAGCTCGGCATGACCTACCGGCGCGCCGACGATTACCCCGAGGCCCTCGCCTGCCTCGCGCAGGCGCTCGATGAATGCCGCGCGATGAGCGACGAGCGTCGCGCCGCCGACACGCTCTACCATCTCGGAACCGTGTCGTGGAGCGACGGCCGCAACGTCGAGGCCATCGGTTACCACTCGGAGGCGGTGGCGATTTGCGAGCGGCTGCGCCTGACGGATCTCATCGCCGTGCAGGCCTACCACGGACGTGGCGAGGCACACTTTGCAAGCCTCGAGCCCCGCGAGGCGATTCGTTGCTATGAGCGCTCGATCGAGCTTGCACGCGGAATCGGGGACAAGAGCTACGAATCCGAGAACCTCATGATGATCGGCTACGCTTCCACGGGAACCATGGGGCTCGCCGATTACACAACGGCCGAAGCCGCGTTCGAAGCAGCCCTCGCGATCGCCGAACGCGCCGATTTGCAATGGCATCGCGGACCGATACTGCTGGGCCTGGACCGCGTCCGTTCCTGCACCGGGGGCTACGGTGAGGCGCTCGAAGGTATGCGGCGGACCTTGGAATGGCTCGAGAGTCTCAGGCAGACCCGGTACGTGCTCATGGGTTACTACCTCCTCGCCGAGCTGATGCTCGACCTCGGGTGCAATCGAGAAGCTATCGGATACGCAGAGCGTGGACTCGGGCTCGGGGCCTCGGCGAACGTCAGATATTGGCGGCCGGGTTTGATGGCCATGTTGAGCGTTGGACGCCTGCGGCTCGGACTCGACGACACGGGGCGCGAGCTCGAGAGCGAAGCGGCAGCGTGCCGGGAGCGCCGGGAGCGCTATCAGTTCGCACGCTGTGCCGAAGTGCTTGCCGAAATCGCACTTTCCCACGGCGATGCGCAGGCCTGCCTCCGTCACGCGGGCGAGTTGTTAGCGATTGCCCAAGGCTCCGGCCTCAAGGAGCTGATCGGGGTCGCACACCGCTGGTGCGGCGAGGCGCTTCTCGCCCAGGGGCAACGCAGCGCCGCGCTCGCTGAGATCGACACTGCTCGCCGCCTCGCGCGCGAGGTCGGCCGCATCCGGCACATCTACGACACGGAACGGGCGCTTGCGGGGCTCGGCGAGGAGCACGAGACGGAGCGCTGGGCGGAGCAGATCCGGCGGAGCGTCCAGGGCACCGGCGTCGAAGCCGTGCTCTAGCGCGGAACCTGGGTCCGCGGCAGCGGTTTCCTCGGTGTGAGGGCTCACAAGTCGACCGACAGCAGGCGCACCACTGCCAAAGGCGGCAGTCGCTGGTCACATCGCGTCATGCAGAGAAGCAACGCACTCGATCTCGAGCCAGGCGTTTTCGCGAAGCGCACTCCGCGGGAGATTGCGCTCTCACTCAAGCGCTCGGCCGAATCGAGCCGCCGCCGGAAGGCCGAGCCGTTTCGCTCGGCGATGTCCATGCTCAACTTCCACATCAACCGCGCCGGGCGAAACCTCACGGCCGAGCGCCGCCGGGTTCTCGATCGGGCCAAGCACGAGCTGCGTGTGGTATTCCATCGGGAAACGTGAATCCGGCAACCCGCCGGCGCGTTACAAAGCGATGCCGAGGACGGAGGTTGCCGATGGTCAAGCATGACAATGCGCTCGAGGTGGCGCTCGCCAGCATCGGCGATGCGGTCATCATCACCGACGACGAAGGACGTGCCAGCTTTCTCAATCCCGTGGCCGAGTCGCTGACCGGTTGGACCTCCGAGGAAGCACAGGGGGAGCCGCTCGCACGAGTATTGCACATCGTCAACGAGCGCACCCGAGCGCCAGTGCATGATCTTGCTGCCAAAGTGCTGCGGACGGGTCTTATCCAAGGGCTCGCGAATCACAGCGTGTTGCTCTCGAGGAGCGGACGCGAGATTCCCATCGACGACAGCGCCGCGCCGATCCGCCTTCAGGATGGGCGCACCATCGGTGTGGTCATCGTGTTCAGAGATATCACCGAGCGGCGGCGTTCGGAGCTGCGCAGCGCATGGCTCGCATCCATCGTCGAATCGACCGACGATGCCATCGTGAGCAAGAATCTCGACGGCACGATCACTTCATGGAATCCCGCGGCGGGGCGGCTTTTCGGGTACTCAGCGGCCGAGATCATCGGCAAGCCGATCACGACCATCATTCCGCGGGAGTTGCACGCAGAGGAGCACTACATACTGCAATGCCTACGCCGTGGCGAGCGCATCGATCACTTCGACACGGTGCGACTCGCGAAGGACGGGCGCCGGATCGACGTATCCCTCTCGATATCGCCGATCCGGGACGAGGATGGACAGGTCGTGGGCGCCTCGAAGATCGCCCGGGACATCACCGACCGCAAGAAACTCGAGAGTGGGCTGCGTGAGGAGCAGCGGTTGAAGGATGAGTTCTTGGCGACACTTGGCCACGAGCTCAGGAATCCCATTGCACCGATCTATACTGCTGCGGAACTCCTGTCCCGCCTCGCTCTGCAGGAGGACCGTGCGGCAAGCGCAGTAGGCGTCATTCAGCGGCAGACTCGGCAGCTGATGCGGCTGGTCGACGATCTGCTCGATATCGCACGCATAACGCAGGGGCGAATCGCCCTCGAGCAGGAGACCATCGCGTTCGAGGATATCGTCCAACAGGGAATCGAGACCGCAGGTCCGCTGCTCGAGGAGAAGCGGCAGCGGCTGACCGCCGTCTCGAGCTCTCTCCCGCACCTGTTTGTCCGGGGTGATCGGGTGCGGCTGATTCAATGCGTGAGCAACATGGTGACGAACGCCGCCAAATTCACCCAGGCCGGCGGAGAGATCCGCGTCACTACCCGAGTAGACGGCGAGATGGCGCTGATAGAGGTCGGTGACAATGGCTGCGGTATCGCGCCGGAGCTTCTGCCGCGCGTCTTTGATCTTTTCGTGCAGGGTGACCGGACCCTCGACCGCCCGCAAGGTGGGCTCGGCATCGGCCTCGCGATGGTCAAACAATTAGTGGAGATGCACGGCGGAAGCGTCGCGGCGCGCAGCGCCGGCCCAGATCAAGGAGCGACATTCGAGATCCGGATTCCTCGAGTCGATCCACTCCCGGCTCCCGAGCCTGTCGAGTCGGCGGCGCCCGCAGCTCGAAGGCGTGTCATCGTCGTTGATGACAACGCCGACGCAGCGGACTCGCTCGCGCTGTTGCTGCAAGCCGTCGGACACGATGCTGAAGCAGTGCATTCCTCGCGCGAGGCGCTCGAGAGGATCAAATCCTTCAAGCCCGAGATCGCATTGCTGGACATCGGACTGCCGGAGATCGACGGGTACGAGCTCGCGAAGCACCTGCGTGCCGGACGTGAATTCTCGGGGCTGCGGCTGGTGGCGGTCACTGGATATGGCCGGGCGGAAGATCGGCAGCGCGCGTGTGCCGCAGGTTTCGACGATCACTTGGTGAAGCCGGTCGACCTGCAGTCGCTCGAGCGCGTCCTCGCCGCGACGTGAGCGCACGAGACGCTGCATCGGCTGCCCGCGACATCGGCCGCCACCCCCCGTTGATCGGCATACCTCTTGCACCGTGCCGTCAGCACGCTGATGCCATCGGGGCCGGCCACGACAAATTACACGCAAGCCAACGCCGAGCGTAGGAATTACTCGGACGCAAGCAGGGCATTATGTCCAAATCTCATCGAGCACGGTGACATGGCGGGTAGGGATAGATGATACGCACACTCGCAGCGCTGCCCGCCGTCGTGCGTTCCGCGATCGACGAACGGGCGCGTGGCGCTCGGCAGCACCACGGAGAACGACGCAAGTCCGAGCTGCCCCCCGATGCCCATGGCGCAGCCCCCTATCTGCTGGAGCGCCAGGCGATCCTCGATCGCACCCTGAAGGATGAAGATACCTCGACGATGTCGAGCATCCTGCGGCGACATCCCCCGGTACCGGTGGCTTTGGTCGCCTTCGACTCCGATCAGACGCGTGAACGGTTCACCAAGTGGCTGCGCAATGCCAACATCGACATCGAGTGCGCTGCCTCGACGACCGAAGCGCTTGCGCGGCTCGAGGCGCGCAACCATGCGCTGCTCTTCACCGACCGGCTGGAGCTCGTTCAGGCGACCCGCCAGCTCTATGCGGGCTCGGCCACGCACGCGATCTTCGTGGACGTGCGGCGGGACGTGAGCGTGCGCGAGGCGCTACGAATGGGCGCGAGCGAATGTATGCCGAGCGAGCCCGACGGCGAGGAATTCTGGGCACATCTCATGACCGCTCGGCGCATCGCCAGTCTCTCGGCAGCGCTGCAACTCGCACTCACGGACAATCGCATACTCTCGACGGTCGATGAGCTCACGCGCTGCGGCAGCCGCCGCTTCTTCGAGCATGAATTCCCCCGCGAGGTCGAGCGCGCCGGGCGTGTGCGGCGCACGTTGTCGCTCGTCATGTGCGATATCGACCACTTCAAGGCGGTGAACGACTCCCACGGTCATGAGATCGGCGACGAGGTCTTGCGAGAATTTGCGAATCGACTCATCCAGGGTCTGCGCCTCGGAAAGGACTGGGTCGCGCGAGTCGGAGGTGAGGAGTTTGCCATCGTGCTGCCGGAGGCCCCCCGGCACGAAGCGCTCGATATCGCGCGGCGATTGTGCGAGCGCATTCGAGGAGCCGCATACGTGACGGCGGCAGGTCCGCTTACGGTGACGGGCAGCTTCGGGGTCTCCGTGTTCGACCCGCTCCGCGGAGACAAACGCCCGCTCCCGCGCGCTCTGGTGAAAGCCGCGGATGCCGCGCTCTATGCGAGCAAGCGTGCGGGACGCAATCGCGTGACGAGCGAGACGTGATCGGCATCATATCCCGTCCCCTGCGTGGGAAAGGCTTGCCCAGACATCCACTTTGCGACCTGAATCCCCGCGGCACGGCGGCCAAATAGCGAGAATGCGCCGTACGTAGCTGTGCGGCAGACCCGCCAATCTGACGGACATTTCACATATCACACAGAGCGATGCAGTGACCGCGTCCGCACGGAACGAGGGCTCTCCTCAACCGCTGGCCGATTCGCCTGAAGAGGCGACTATGGCGAGCGAGCTCGACTGGCTTTTCGAGTTGAGCCGGACGCACGCCGAAACCGAGCCCAGGCCGAAGCCTGAGGCTCGCAGAGAACGTCTTCTTCAACTTCTCGCGGCCGCGGTGTCGCACTTGGACTGCGTCATCGGGGCCGTGCTCATACCCGCGCGGTACCTGAGGATCGTCCAAGGCTCGCCCCAGATACCCGCTCGGCAGGCCGAGAGCGTGATGGTCGAGCTCGAGCCGGCCGTTCTGAGCTGGGTCCGGCAGAAGGGCGAATCGATGCTCGTCAATCGCGCCCGGGCGGGCAGCTCTGCACCGCTTCGGCTCCTCGCGGTACCTGTCGCGACTCGAGGCGCCGCTCCCGGCGCGTTGGTCCTGGTTCGCTCGGTCGAAACACCTCGGTTGTCGAGCCTGCACGTCGCGCTCGCGAGGCACGTGAGCCGGCTGTTCGCGGCCGCACTCGAATCCGATCTCGACCTGGCAACCGGCCTGCATACGCGAGCCAGCCTCCACGACCAGCTCGAGCGATGGAACCCCCGGAAGCATCCGGCCGGCAACACGCACTCGATCCTGTCGATTCGGATCGACAGACTGGATGCGGTCAACAGGACGACCGGCTTCCGCGCCGGCGATGCCGTCATCGCCGCAGTAGCAGGGCTCCTCACCGGTTCGCACCTGCCACCCGAGGCGCTCGCGGCCCGAATCTCGGGAAACGAATTCGCAGTCGTTCTGCCCTACACGGAGCCCGAGCAGGCCCACGGGACAGCCGAGGCCCTGCAGCGGCTCAGTGGAGCGCTGCTTGCGGCGCTGGCGAGCGCTCAGGAGCCCATCACGTTGAGCTGCGGCATCGCCTCGTTCGGCTCGACGCGTGAGTGCGAGGCGGGGCTCGCATTGGCGCAGCTCGCCTGCAAGTCCGCGCGGGCGCGCGGCGCAGGGCGCATCGAGATCTATCACGATACCGATGCCTCGATGGTTCAGCGGCACACCGACATCATCGCCGTGCGGCTCTTGCGCGAGGCCCTGCGGGAAGATCGGTTCACCCTGTACGCGCAGAAAATCCTGCCGCTGCAGGACGCGCACGAGCGTGGGGGGTACGAGCTGTTGCTGAGATCACTGGATGATCTCGAGGAGAATCGTGCTCCGATGCACTTGCTCACCGCGGCGCATCGCAATCACCTGGCACCCGCCGTCGACCTCTGGGTGATCGAGCACGCGATTGCTCAGGCGGCGCCGTTTCGGACCGAGCTCGAGAAGGCCAACATCTCCCTCTCGATCAACATCTCGGGCCCCTCTCTCACGGACCAGACCTTCCTCGAGCGCATCCGCCGGCTGCTCGAGCAGTCTCGCATCGAACCCGCGTTCATCACGTTCGAGATCACCGAGACCGTCGCCGTCTTGAGTCTCGCCAAGGCCGTGAGCTTCATTCGCGAGCTGCGCGCGCTCGGATGTCGATTCGCCCTGGATGACTTCGGTACCGGCGTGAACTCGCTCAAGAATCTCACCAATCTGCCAGTCGATCGGGTGAAGATCGATGGCAGCTTCGTCGCGGATCTGCTCACGAATCGCCAGTCCGAGTCGATGGTCCGAGCGATCGTCGGCCTCGCGCGCGACCTCGGCATCCGCACGGTCGCGGAGTACGCCGAAAGCAGTGAAATCATCGCTCGCCTGCGCGAGCTGGGAGTCGAGAACGCGCAGGGCTATGGAGTCGAGAAGCCGCGTTCCTTCGCCGAAGTGCTTCTGGACCTGCGCCGGGCGCGCTAAGCTCGCGCGCGGCACGCTCTGGGTCCAGCGTGCCCATCATTTCGAGTGCTGGCGCTCATTATCATCAGTGTGGCGCGGAGTATCGTTCCAAATTGCCGCTTCTCGCGAAGGATCAGCCGTCGCGGGGCATGCGGTGTCGCCGACAGGTGACAGTATCCACGACTCAGCTGCGCCGGGGGGCATGTGAGCGCGGACATCGATGAATGCATGAGCGAGATCTGGACGAGGTGGCAGGGGCACGTCATCAACGATGCGTACCCCTTGGGACGCTATCTCGGATGCTCGGATCACAGTGGTGTGTTTCTCACGAGGTCTGCGGCGCGGAGCCGCTCGGACATCGCAATCAAGCTCGTGCCTGCCAATCGAGCCTTGGCGGAATCCCAGCTGCCGAGCTGGAAGCGGGCCGGCGGGCTCACCCATCCTCACCTGCTTCGCCTCATCGAGTGGGGCGGGTGCCAGCTGGACGGCTCGCCCTATCTGTACCTCTTGATGGAGTACGCCGACCAGACGCTTGCACAGCTGCTGCCGCACCGAGCGCTCAGCGAGGACGAAGCGCGCGAAATGCTGATTCCGGTTCTGGATGCGCTCGCGTTCCTGCACGAACGAAACCTCGTGCAGGGCCAGTTGAAACCGGCAAATGTGCTCGTAGTGGGTGAGCGGCTGAAGCTGGCAAGCGACCCCATCCGGCGCCTCGGTGAGAGAAGGGCGAACGCCCAAGCGCCGACCGTGTACGACCCTCCGGAGTCCCTGCCCGGAACCGGTTCGGCAGCAGGCGATATCTGGGCGCTCGGCATCAGCCTCTGCGAAGCGCTCACGCGCCGTCCCCCTTCCATCACGGGAGAGCGCGGCGTTGGCCTCACGCTGCCGGCTGATCTGTCTCCTCAGTTCCGCGATGTCGTGGCCCGCTGTTTGAGCCTCAGACCGCAGGATCGCCCGGGGGTATCGGAGCTCGTGGCCTGGGCCCGCGGACAGTCATGGAGCGCCGTATCGGCAGCGCCCGCTGCGCCCGCCGTGCTTGCCGGGCCGGCTGCGGCCGCCATGCCGGCTGCGCCAGTTGCGCCGGCTGCGCCGGCTGCACCAGCCATGCCAACTGTGCCGGCCGTCGACCTTCATCCCGCGCGGCTCGTGCCCGCGGCGACCGCGTCATCAAAGCGGCGCGCCCCTGTCGCGGTGGTGCTGGGACTGGCGCTGATCGTCGCGCTGGGTTGGGCTGGATCGCACCTGTTTCGAAGGCAGGCCAGCTCCCTCGCCCAACCGATTGCCGCTCACCCGCACGGCGCGTTCGCGCCGGCAATCTCCGGTGCCGCCACCTCGGCGCCTGCCAACGGGCGGGTGCCCGTCCCTGGAGGCTCGGCGAAGAGGCCGCATGGAGGCGACGGAACGGCCTCGCCAAACCCGCTCCGCGAGGTGGTCCCTGATGTGCCGCTGAGCGCCCGTCGAACCATCCACGGACACATCAAAGTGTGGGTGCGAGTCATCATCGAGCAGGACGGGTCCGTGTTGGCCGCCCTCCTCGATCTCCCAGGTCCGAGCAGGTATTTCCAGCGACTCGCCCTGCAGGCTGCCAAGAAGTGGAGCTTTCCGCCAGCTCCCAGCTCATCCAGGCGCCTGCTGCAGATCAGGTTCGAATTCAGCCGCGACGGAACGCGGGGGCGAGCCGTCCCGGTCCGCTGAGCCGACCTGAGCCGAGCCCGCGGCTTGGCGCTCGAACGGCGAGCTGCATCTGCCTCCCTCCGGCGATAGCCGCATCACCCGCCCCTCGACTCCAGAGGAACGCGAGCCCCGCCGCTGGTATCGTCACGTTTGAGCGTGCTTCACGCGCATTGTTCGCGACCGCGGCAAGAAGCCGCACCGCCGAAAGGAGCCATCGAGCATGGCCGACAGACCCGACGAGGCGACACACACCCCGACCGGCGCTGCGCGACGGTCGAACGTCATCTCGCAGCTCGAGATGATGATCGGGGCCCTGTGGGCCTCGCCCGTTCGCAATGCGATCCTCACCCTATCGGGCTTGGCATTCGCGGTCATCGTAGCGACCGCGTACGCTCAGGTGCGCCTCAACCGCTGGAACCAGCCCTTCTACGATGCGCTTTCACGCCACAATCTTCGCGAGTTCGCGGCCCAGCTCGGCGTCTTTGCGGCGATCGCCGGTACGCTCCTCGTCCTCAATGTGGCGCAGCGCTGGCTCGGGGAGATGTTGAAGCTGAAGCTGCGCGAGGGGCTGGTCGATGACCTCGTCGAGGGTTGGATGCAGCCTCGCCGCGCGTTCCATCTCTCGAGCGCGGGCCCCATCGGTGTCAATCCCGACCAGAGAATGCACGAGGATACGCGCCACCTCACCGAGCTCTCGGGCGACCTCGCTCTCCAACTGGTGCAGGCGTCCGCTCTGCTCGTGAGCTTCGTCGGCGTGCTCTGGGGGATCTCCCGCGGGTTCGCGCTCGAAGTCGGCGGTTTTCGACTCGAGCTTCCGGGCTACATGGTGTGGGCCGCGGTGCTCTATGCTGGGTCGGCGTCGCTCATTACGTATTGGACCGGACGCAGACTCATCCCCGACAACGCCGAGCGCTATGCGCGCGAAGCGGATCTGCGCTACACGCTCGTACGTGTGAACGAGCACATCGACGCCGTCACACTCGCAGGGGGCGAGGCCGACGAGGCGCAGCGCATCGAGCGCGATCTCGCGGCCGTGCTCGCCGCCATGCGACGACTGGTGACCGGGCTCACCCGCGTGACGTGGGTGACTGCGGGGTACGGCTGGATCACGCTCGTGGCTCCGATCCTGGTTGCCGCGCCGTTGTATTTCGCCGGAAGCCTCTCGTTCGGCGGGCTCATGATGGCTGCCGCCGCGTTCACACAGCTGCAGTCCTCGCTCCGCTGGTTCGTGGATAACTTCAGCACCATCGCCGCCTGGCGCGCGACGCTGCTGCGCGTCGCAAATTTCCGCCGCGCCATCGCCGAGGCCGACGTGCTCCATTCGGATCAGAGTCGCATCGAGCTCGCCGAGAGCGAGCCCGGTCCGAGTGGCCGTCGCGCAGGCGAGGGCGCCGCGAGCGCTGAGACGGCCCCGATCGTGATGGAGCACCTCGAGATCGCCTCACCCTCCGGCTGCATCAAGCTTCAGGACGAGCATGTGGAAGTGAGACCTGGGGAGCGGGTGCTCGTGATCGGGGAGCCGGGCACCGGCAAGACGCTGCTTTTCCGAGCGCTCGCCGGCCTGTGGCGCTGGGGCGCCGGACGCATCCTTCGGCCGCGCGGTGCAGAGCTGTACTGCATGCCACGCACGCCATATCTGGCGCCGGGCACGCTGCGCGAGGTGCTCGCCTACCCCTCCGGCACCGAGCAATTCGAGGACCGCTCCTACGCAAACGCGCTGACTCGTCTCGGCCTGAAGCGCCTCATCGCGAGACTCGATGAGCCGCAGCGATGGGACCACGAGCTCAACGAGGACGAGCAGCAGGCCGTCGCCTTCGCGCGCATGCTGCTGCATGCGCCGGGCTGGGTCGTCGTGGATGGCTCGCTCGATTCGCTGGATGTCGAGACCCGCGAGCGGGTCATCGATCTCTTTGGTCACGAGCTTGCACGCTCTGGACTCATCTATATCGGACGGGCCGAGCCGACGGGACACTTCTTCTCGCGTGTCCTGCGCCTCATCAACGATCCGACGGCGCGCCGGCTCACCCGCGGGCGCCGTGCGCACCCGGGAGCAGCCCCGCGCTTCCCCCCGCCTGCGGTGGCGACCTGAGCCCGCCCGCACGGCAGCGACCCGCCGCCCGCTCAGAACACGTGCGCGCCGGCGAGCCCGCCGAAGACACCGAGTGCCGCGGTCAGCAGCGACACGCTGACCACGACCCACGCATACACGCCCCGCGGGCGGTGCTCCGCGGGCAGCGCGCGGAAGGCGAGCAGCACCAGGAATCCGAGCACCACTGGGAGGAGCAGCGCGTTCATGACCTGCACACCGATATTGAGCTCGACGAGATTCGGCACGAGCCCCACGATGACGGCGCCCGCGACGATCGACGCGCCGTAGATGCCATAGAACCAGGGCGCCTCGAAGGGGTGGTGCTCGAGCGAATGCCGATGCCCCGTCACCTCCCCGAACCCCCAGGCGGCGGCGAGCGAGACGACGATCGCCGCGACCATCGCGGCCCCGAGCGTGCCGATCCCGAACACGACCCGGCCGATGTCGGGTCCCATCACCGTCGCAAGCACCGCCGTGACCTGCCCGATGCTCTCGAGGCTCGCTCCAGCGAAGCGCTTGCCGATCGTCGCCGCCGCGGCGATCAGAACCGCCGCCATGACGGCCTGCGTGAGCACCGCCCCGATCGCCGTGTCCCAGCGCGCGGCGCCGTAATGCCGCGGCTCGAGTTTCTTGTCGGCGACCGCGGACTGCTGATAGAAGATCATCCACGGCATGATGACCGCGCCGATGTTCGCGGCGATCAGATAGAGATAGCGTCGTTCGTGAAGCGGCAGGTGAGCCATTCCGGCCACGAGCTCCCCCGCGCGCGGATGCGCCTTGTAGGCCACGACGAAGAACGCGAGCTCGAACAGTCCGAGGAAGATCGCGACCCGCTCGACGTGGCGGTAGCTTCCGGTCAGCACGACGGCGAGCAGAAATGCGGCGCTTGCGGCGAGGCTCAAGACCCGCGGGACTCCGAAGAGCTCGCCCACCCCGGCAGCGCCCGAGAATTCCGTGAGCAGGGCGCCGAGGGTGGCGATCCACAGACCGCTCACCGAGAGCCATGCCCATCCGCTCCCGAATCGCTGTCGGATGAGCTCGCCGTGGCCCTTGCCGGTGAACACGCCGAGACGCACGGTCAGCTCCTGCACGATGTACAGGACGGGAATGAGGAGAATTTGCAGCAGCAGAAGCCGGTATCCCCACTCCGTTCCGCTCTGTGCGGCCGTGACGATGCTGCCGACATCGGTGTCGGCGAACATCACGACCAGCCCGGGCCCGACGACGGCGAAGAACATCCACCAGCCGCGGGGCGGCCTTCGCGGTCGAATCAGGGGATCTCGGGCGGGCTCGTCCATTTCCTCTCATATTCATAGCGCGGCGCCGGCAATTGCGCCATCGGCCATAGTACGGGTGCGCTCATTTGGCCGCGTGGGCGGATAGGCCCGCATCCGATAGGCGCGCTCGATGGGGGAGCTCCTCCATACTGTCATTGCGCGCTGTCGTATCCCTGCAGGTGCCGCCCGCCGTCGACGTAGATCACCTGCCCAGTGATGAAGTCGCTGCGAACCAGGAATACGATCGCCTCGGCGATGTCGCGCGGACCGCCGTGCCGCTGCAGCGGGACCCGGTGCGCGTGGGTCGTAAGATAGCTCTCGTTCGCCCCAGGAGGCGGAAGGATCAGACCGGGCGCCACCGCGTTCACGGTGATGCTCGGGGCGAGCTCCATCGCCAACATCCGCGTGAGCGTGGCGAGCATGTGCTTGCTCAGGATGTAGCCCGAGTGCTCCAAGTCGAACCCGGCGAGGTGCGTGTCGTGCAGGTTGATGAGGCTGCCGCGCGCGCGGCTCGGGGTGGACACATCCGGGCTGCGCGCGGAGCGGGCGAGACCCGGCGTGACGCCGAGGCCTGCGGCGAACTGGCGGCTGAGCACGAGAGGAACCCAGGCGTTCACCTCCACGTTCGCCGAGAGCTCGGACCAGATCAGCGCATCGAGGGGCTCCGCCGGAAAGATCGAGGCATTGTTGACGAGGATATCCACGCTGCCCGCGAGGTCGCGAGCGCGCTCGATCAGCGTGCGGTATTCGTCGGGGCGGCGAAAATCCGCCTGGAGCGGCCACGCCCGCACTCCGAGGCGCGCGAGCTCGTCTGCGAGCTGCCGGACCTCCGCATCGGAGCGGTTGAAGTGCAGGACCAGATTCACACCCTGCTCCGCGAGCGCCCGTGCCGTCTCGCGGCCGATGCGTCTCGCCGCGCCGGTGATCAGGGCAGTTCGGCCTCGCAGGTTCGCCAGCATAGTCCCAATGATCCTGACCAGGCCTGCGGAACGCAACCCGGACTCGGCTCGCACCAGCGCTCGGAGAACGAACACCTCTGAGCGCGGCGCGAACCGCCGATCCGTTCATTGACACGCGGGCGAGAGCCGCGGAATGATGCCCCCTGGCGCTTGAGGTGTGATCATGTCCGCGACAGAAGCTCGTCGAGCCCTCCTCTCGCCCGGGCGTAGGCAATTCCTGCGGCAATCGGGCGCGACCCTGCTTGCCGCCGCACCGATGGCGGCCTGGGCTCACCCGAGCGAATGCCGCTCGCTCGCGTTCGTGAACACCCACACCGGCGAGACCCTCTCGTGCAAGTATTTCGCTGCCGGGCGCTACGATCGCGCCACACTCGGCCGGGTGAACCACTTCCTGCGAGACTTCCGCACCGGCGATGTTCATCCGATCGACCCTGGCGTGCTCGACATCCTCTTCGAGCTGCGAGCCCGGGCCGAGCGCGACGACCCCTACCACGTCATCTCCGGCTACCGTTCGCCGCGCACCAACGCCTTCCTGCGCCGCCACTCGCGAGGCGTATCCGCACACAGCCTGCACATGGAGGGGCGTGCGATCGACGTGCGCCTGCCGGGCTTCCCGACCCGCAAGCTCCGGGTGATCGCACTCGGCATGCGCCGCGGAGGCGTCGGTTACTACCCCGCCTCCGATTTCGTCCATCTCGATACCGGCCGCGTGCGCTTTTGGTGACCCGATGCATGGCAGGACTCTGAGGTCTCACAAATGAGGCCCCCTTGCGGGCGTGCCACCGCCCGGAAAGTCACAGGGCGCTCGGCACGAAAAGCGCGCAGGCTTCCGTCGGCGCGAATCAGTGTAGCAACCGGTCCCGCAAGACGACGGCCTGGTTATGCGCCTCGTCGTGCGCCGAATACACGAGCGTGAGCGGACCGCTCTTCGCCAGCTCGCGCAGCTCCGCGAGCAGATCGCGCTTGCGGGCGAGCTCGGCTTCGTAGCGGCGGCGGAACTCCTCCCACCGCGCGGGATCGTGCCCGAACCACTTGCGCAGCTCGGTGCTCGGGGCGACCTCCTTCAGCCATTGCTTGACGTGCGCATCCGCCTTCTTCACTCCCCGCGGCCAGATGCGATCCACGAGGATGCGGGTGCCGTCGGCCGCCGAGGCAGGCTCGTAGGCGCGTTTGATCCGGATATCGAGCGAGGACCTGCTGCGGCTCATGGCGACCTCCGCCTCGGCAGAGCTTCTTCGGATGCCGAGGAGATTACGACGACCGGCACGATTGTCCAGACCACCGGAAGCGTGTCCTACCCGGCCGGCGAGTCGCCTGTTCTCGAGCGTCGCTTCAACCTTCGACCGGCGTCGCGGGCGCCGGCAGGATGAGTTGATAGAAGGCGAGATCGAGCCAGCGCCCGAACTTGTAGCCCGCCTGTCGGATGGTGCCCGCGTGCTCGAACCCGAGCTTCCGATGGAACGCGATGCTCCCGGCGTTCCCCGCGTCGATGCCTCCGATCATCACATGCCGATCCTGCACGATGGCGGTGCGGATGAGTTCACGCATGAGCGTGCTACCGATGCCGCGCCCCTGATGACCCGCCGTGACGTATACGGAATGCTCGATGGAATACTTGTAGGCCGGCCGCGCGCGGAACGTTCCGTAAGTCGCAAAGCCCAGCAGCTCCCCGGAGTCCGACTCCATTCCGAGCACGGGGAAGCTCGCCTCTGTCTTCGCTCGGAACCAAGGCCCCATGCTCTCGGGCGGGAGCGGGCGATACTCGTAGAGCGCCGTCGAATCGAGGATCGCATGGTTCAGGATCGCGAGGATCGCGGTCGCATGATGCGCGAGAGAGCAGGAGATGAGCTTCACGCGCGCTCCTTGAGCGCAGCGGCGGTGAGCTGCGCCGACACCGGCGGGCTCAGATCGAGCGCCATGTACACCACTGCCGCGAGTGGATTGTCGTAGTAGGGCGCGCACTCGCGAAAGCCGAGAGACGCATACAGGCCCCGGGCCTCGCTCATGCCCTCGAGTGTATCGAGCACCATGCGTGAGTATCCGAGCTCGCGTGCCTGCGCGAGAATCTGAACAGCGAGCTGCCTGCCGACCCCCAGTCCCCGCAGTCCGTCGCGAACGTACAGACGCTTCATCTCGCAGACGGTCGCCGAGAGCTTGCGGACACCCACGCAGCCAACGCCGGCATCCCCGCGCCACGCCAGGAGAAGACAGCCCTGCGGCGGCGCGTACATCGTGTCGAGCGTCGTCAGCTCGGTGTTGAAACCCTGAAAGCACAAGTCAACGCCGAGACGCGCGGCGTACTCCTCGAAGAGCTCGCGCGTGATCGAGAAATCCGCTTGGGTTCGCGCCGGCTCGATTCGCGCCACCGACTCAAAGTACAGCCGCGATCGCTCCGCGTCCAGCCCGACCGCTCCCGCCTGCGCCGCATGGCAATCGACTCGATCCAGGCAAGTGCACGAGTATGATCGGCATGCATGAAGAGCTTCGTTTGCACCCTGCAGAGCGGGCGCGTCGTCTTCGGCGCGGGCGCGCTCGGGCAGCTCCCTCGGGAGCTCGAGCTGCTCGGCGCAAGCCGCGCCCTCGTGCTCTCGACGCCCGGCCACGCCGATCTTGCCGCACGGGTTGCAAACGTTCTGGGCGACAGGGCATCAGGTACCTTCACCCGCGCAGCGATGCACGTGCCCCTGTCGGTGGCCCGCGAGGCTCGCCACGTCGCCCGCAAGCTCGGTGCCGATTGCCTCCTCGCGATCGGTGGCGGCTCGACGACCGGGCTCGCCAAGGCCGTCGCGCTCGACTCCGGCTCGCCCATCCTGGCCGTGCCGACCACTTACGCCGGCTCGGAAATGACGCCGATCTTCGGGCTCACCGAGGCGGGCGAGAAGCGCACCGGGCGCGATTCGCGCGTGCTCCCGCGCACGGTGATCTACGATCCGGAGCTCACAGTGACTCTGCCGGTGAGCCTCTCCGTGACGAGCGGTCTGAATGCCATCGCGCACGCGGCCGAGGGTCTCTACGCGCGCGATGGAAATCCTCTCACGGAGCTGCTCGCTGAGGAGGGTCTGCGTCTCGTTGCGAGCGCATTACCGGCCATTGATCGTGCACCGCAGGACATCGACGCGCGCTCACGCGCGCTCCGCGGCGCCTGGCTGTGCGGTGTGGTGCTGGGAAACGCCGGCATGGCGCTGCACCACAAGCTCTGCCACCTGCTCGGAGGCAGTTTCGATCTGCCGCACTCTGAGACCCATGCGGTCGTCCTGCCGCATGCGATCGCCTACAACGCACCGTGCATTCCGGATGCGCTCGAGCGCATGGCCAGAGCGCTCGGCCGCCCCGATCCCGCCGCGGCGCTCTACGATCTGGCCCGCGCTCACGGAGCCCCGTATTCCCTGCGCGCGCTCGGCCTCTCCGAGGCAGATATCGACCGAGCCGCGGAGCTCGCCGTCGCAAATCCCTACTGGAATCCTCGCCCGATCGAGCGCGAGGCGATGCGCACGGTCTTGCGGAACGCCTGGGACGGGAACCGACCCGGCTGATCGGCGCCGCCGAGCTCCTCCGGACCCGCGCTGCTCCCATCGCGCCGCTCAGCTTCGCAGCAGCGCGACACCCCAGCGGTTGAGCGTCTCCGGACGGTGCTCCCATGTGCCGCCTGGCCGATCCTCGGCACAAACCTCGAGGTCGGATGAGATCTCGGCGAGATTGCCATCCGGATCCGCCACCATGAAGAACGTGTCGTTGCCGGGCCCGTGCCGCCCGATCCCCCACACGAGGCTCACCGAGCGCGAGGCCACACGGTCCGCCCAGTCTCTGAGCGTGCGCCAGCTCCGCGTCTCGCAGGAGACGTGATCGAGCCGCGCCTGCGATGCCCGGAAGATCGCGACCGCATGATGCTCCGCGTCGCTGCGCAGAAAGGCGGCGGTCAGCTCACCGGACCCGTCGCGCACCGCGTCCGACGTGACGAAACCCAGCTGCTCCACATAGAAATCGGCGAGCGCCTGCGGCGCCGGACTGCACAGCGCGTAATGCTGCAAACGCGCCGGTATCGCGGGCAATGGGATACCGAGGCTGGCGCCGGCGACCTCCGGAGTCTCGGCCGCCCGCTGGCGCTCACCGCGCCGGCCCGCACGGAACCAGATTTCCCGTCCTTCAGGATCGGTGATGACCAGCGCCGCCGAGCCCGAGACCTGCACGCGCCGATGCGGGACCTCCCGCGCGCGCAGCTCCGCGGCGTACCGCTCGAGCGCCGGGGTATGGCGGAACGCGAAATGCGACTCGAGCAGCCGGTTCGGCGGACCGCGCCGGATCAAGAGCGATCTCGCGTCCGCCTCGCAGCGGCACTCCTCTCCCGCGAGCGTGACGCGGTAATCGAAAGCGCGCGCGTAGAAATCCCCGAGCCGCGCGGGATCGGGGCTCGAGATCGTGAGCCGCTTCAGCGCCGCCTTGAGCGTCATCCCCCGCGAGCCGGCGCAGCGGGTGGTGGCGTCTCGGCGGGTACGCTCGTCCCCTCGACCGCTTCGACCTGGATGTAGAGATAAACCCAGGGGTCCTCGGCGTACTGTGTCATGCCGAACTTCGTGCGCTCGAATTTGGCCGTCACGTCCGCGCCGCAGACCTGGCGCTTGAAGAAGGGATTCGTGATGCATTTGAACGAGCGAATCGAGAGCGGCACGGGTCTCGTCACGCCATGCAGTGTCAAGCGGCCGTTCGCCGCGACAGGCACCCCATCCTTGAACCGGATCGAAGCCGACTCGTACTTCGCCGTCGGGAATTTGGCGACATCGAAGAGCTCCGGCCCCTTTGCGGCCTGATTCAACGCGGCGAGCCCGAAATCGACCGAGCCCGGGTCGATCGTCACGTCGATCCGGCCCGTTCCGCGCGCGCGATCGAGCACGATCGTGCCGCTCGAGTGGTCGAATTTCCCGCGCCAGAAGGAGATCCCCATGTGGGAAGCCTTGAAGCTCGGATACGTGTGCATCGGCTCGATCGTATAGACCTGCGGCGCCGCGCGGACCGTCGCAGCCGCACCGCCTGCCGCCAGCGTGAGAATCGCCGTCATGGCCCGCTTCATCTTCATCGCGGCAGTCTCCGTATGAGACTCGAAGTATCCCACCGATTGCCGCCCCGCCTCTGGATTTCTGCGTAGAACTGATCGACGAGCGCAGTCGCAGGCAGTTGCGCGCCGTTGCGGCGAGCCTCCTCGAGCGCGATCGCGAGGTCCTTGCGCATCCAGTCCACGGCGAAGCCGAAATCGAAACGGTCGTCGATCATGGTGCGGCCGCGATGATCCATCTGCCAGCTCTGCGCCGCACCCTTGCCGATCACCTCGAGAACGAGCGGCATGTCGAGGCCGGCCCTTTGCCCGAAGGCGATGCCCTCGGCGAGCCCCTGGAGGAGTCCGGCGATGCAGAGTTGATTGACCATCTTCGCGAGCTGTCCCGCGCCGGGCGCTCCGATGCGCGTCACCGCCTTCGCGTAGGCCAAGGTGACGGGCCGCATTCTCCCGAAAGCCTCGGGATCGCCGCCGCACATGACCGTGAGCGTGCCGTTCTCGGCGCCCGCCTGACCGCCGGAAACCGGCGCATCGATGAACTGCAGTCCGCCCGCCGCGGCCCGTGCGTGCAGCTCCCGCGCGAGCAGCGCCGAGGCCGTCGTATGATCGACGAACACCGCGCCCCGCTTCATCCCGGCGAAGGCGCCGCGCTCGCCGAGCGCGATGGCCCGAACGTCGTCATCGTTGCCCACGCACGCGAAGACCAGCTCTGCCTCCGCGACAGCGTCGCGCGGCGTCGCGGCAGCCCTGCCGCCGTGCCGCTCGACCCATCGCTGGGCCTTCTCGACCGTGCGGTTGTAGACCGTAACGTGATGGCCGGCAGCAGCCAGATGCCCCGCCATCGGCGCGCCCATCACGCCGAGGCCGATGAAGGCAGCTCGCCGCGGCTCGATCGGCTCATAGGATTTGTTGGCCAAATTCGATCCCCTCGACTCCGAGCCGCCTCGATTGCGCTCAAGATACCCGATCCAGGCGATCCGGCCTCACGCGGGAGCCGCCTCGAGCACGCTGAACTCGGCGGAAGCCCGAACCACCCGCTCGAGTCGCCATCCGGCTCCGGCGAGGAGCGCGCGATACTCCTCCGCGGTGCGCTCCTTGCCCCCGACGGACATCATCGTGAGATCCGCGCGGATGACCGCCTGATCCGCGGCGCTCGTCCCCAGCACCTCGGGCACGACCTGCTCGATGAGGATGACTCGCGCAGAGGGGGCAGCCGCCGCGCGGCAGTTCTCGAGAATGCTCGCGGCGCGCTCGTCATCCCAATCGTGGATGACGAATTTCATCACATACGCGTCATAGCCAGCCGGCACGGATCGAAAGAAATCGCCGGGCAGGAAGCGCGCGCGATCGGCAACGCCTGCCCGCTCGAGATAGCGCAGCGCGGGCTGCGCGAGATAGGCCAGGTCGCAGACTGCGCCCCGCATGCTCGGATGGCCCGCGAGCACGACCGCGAGCACCCCGCCGTATCCGCCGCCGAGATCGAGCACGGTCGCGAACCGGCTGAAATCGTAGACCCGCAGCGCATCCTGTGCCGCACGCACGCTGCCCTCGGCCATCGCCTGCTGGAACGCATCGAGCCGCGCCGGATCGGCCGCGAGCGCCTCGAACCCTTCGGGTCCGCTCGCGATGACCCGGGTGCGCTCACCGCTTCGCACCACATGGGCCAGCTCGCCGAACTGCCGCCACAGCAAGTCGCCGGTGAACATCGCCCGCCCGCGAAGCGAGCCGGGCACATCGGCGCGCAGGAATTGCCCGGCGGGCGTGAGCTCGAAGCGTCCGTTCCCGACGGCGCGGCAAATCCCGAGCGTGTGCAAAGCGCGCATCAGCCGGAACACCGACGGCGCGTGCGCTTGCGCTGCGGCTGCGAGCTCATCGGCACTCAAAGGTTCCTGCGCGAGTCGGTCGGCGATCCCGAGCATCGCTGCGACGTTGATGACCTGCGCCGCCCAGTATCCGTTGATGAGCGCGCTCAGATGTTGCCCGGCACCCGAATTGCGTGTCTCGACCTCGCTCACGAGCTCGACTCCGGCGCGCTCCGTGATCTCCTCGTCCGCATCCTCATCGCCGCTCGATTCCGAGCCGCCGGGCCTCGCAGGGCGGCCGCTGCGCGCATCAGCGCCCCGTGAACCGTGGCGCTCGCTTCTCGGTGAACGCGGCTACCCCCTCGCGAAAATCCGCCGTCGCTCCGAGCTCGCGCTGCAGGTCCCGCTCCGCGTCGAGCTGCTCCGAGAGCGTCCGCTGCCAGCTTCCGTACATCGCCTCCTTCGTGTGCGCGAGAGCGCGGGTCGGCCCGGCGGCGAGGTGCCGCGCGAGCTCCTCGACGGTCGGGCCGAGCTCCGCATCCTCCACACAGCGCCAGATCAGACCCCACGCTGCCGCCTGCGCGGCACTCAGGCGCTCCCCCGTGAGGGCAAGGCCGAGCGCCCGCGCGGTGCCGACGAGGCGCGGCAGCATCCAGGTGCCGCCGCTGTCGGGGAGGAGCCCGATCTTGCCGAAGGCTTGAATGAAGCTCGCGGATTGCGCGGCGATCACGAGATCGCAGGCGAGCGCGACGTTCGCGCCGGCACCGGCCGCCACACCGTTGACGGCGGCGATCACGGGACAGGGCAGCTCCCGCAAGCTGCGAACCAACGGATTGTAAGTCGCATCGATCGAGGCTCCGAGATCGACCGGCGAGCCGCCCGCAAAGGCGGTGCGATCGCCGAGATCCTGCCCGGCCGAGAAGGCGCGGCCCGCGCCGGTGAGCACGAGCACGCGGGCGTCGCCGAGCCGCGCCTGCAGCACTGCGCCGCGCAGCTCCGCGTGCATCGCGGCATTGAATGCATTGAGCTTCTCGGGGCGATTGAGCGTAATGCGCGCGATCCCTTGCGCGAGCGAAAACAGAATCGTCTCCACGGCTCAGACCCTCTCGATGAGAAGCGCGATCCCCTGGCCGACGCCGATGCACATCGTGGCGAGAGCACGCGGGCGGCCGATCCGCTCGAGCTGGCTGAGCGCCGTAGCGATGAGCCGTGCGCCGCTCGCCCCGAGCGGATGCCCGACCGCGATCGCCCCGCCGTTCGGATTGACGTGCTCGGCATCGTCCGGCAGTCCGAGATCGCGCAGCACCGCGAGCGACTGCGCGGCGAATGCTTCATTGAGCTCGATCACGTCGATGTCGCCGAGCCCCAGCCCCGAGCGCTCGAGGAGCTTGCGCGTCGCGGGTACGGGCCCGATACCCATGATCCGTGGCGGCACGCCGGCCACGGCGCTCGCGACGATGCGGGCGCGGGGCTCGAGCCCATGGCGCGCGGCAGCTGCCTCGCTCGCGATGAGGAGCGCCGCCGCACCATCGTTGATCCCGGAGGAATTCCCGGCGGTGACCGAGCCCTCGGGGCGGACGACCCCCTTCAATCGCGCGAGCGCCTCGAGCGAGGTGTCCGGTCGCGGATGCTCGTCGCGCTCGATGCGGAGCGCCTCCTGGCGAGCCCGCGCCACGGTGACCGGCACGATCTCGCGCTCGAAAAACCGCCGTTCCCGCGCGCGCGCATAGCGCTGCTGGCTGCGCAGCGCGAAGGCATCCTGATCGCCCCGCGAGATGCCGCGCTCGGCGATCAGGTTCTCCGCCGTCTGCGCCATCGAGTCGATGCCGAAACGGGCCTCGATGAGCGGGTTGACGAACCGCCAGCCGAGCGTCGTGTCCTCGAGCTTCGCGCCCCGCGCGAACGGGTTCTCGGCCTTGCCGAGCACGTAAGGCGCACGCGTCATGCTCTCGACGCCCCCCGCGACGATGAGCTCCGCCTCGCCCGTTTGAATCGTGCGCGCCGCGAGTGCGGCCGCCTCGAGGCTCGATCCGCACAGCCGGTTGATGGTCGCGCCCGGCACACTTTGCGGCAGTCCCGCGAGCAGCACGGCCATCCGCGCGACGTTGCGATTGTCCTCGCCCGCCTGGTTGGCACAGCCGTAGTACACCTCGTCGAGCTGCTCCCAATCGACCGCCGGGTGTCGCTCGATGAGCGCGCGCAATGGAACCGCGGCGAGATCGTCCGTCCGCACGGCGGCGAGCGCCCCGCCGTAGCGCCCGAACGGCGTCCTCACCGCATCGCAGATCAGTGCATACGCCATGGCACCTCCGGCCGCCGGGCGCCGCCCCGCACAGGCAGCTCTCTCACGGTCGTCCTCAGGACGCGCGCGGCCGCGCGAGCGGCCCTTCGGGCGGCGGCGGCGGTCTCAAATAAACGGGAAGCGGCGGCTGAGTCTCGTAAGCGCGTTCGAGCCGCGCCACTTCCTCCTCACGGAGCGCGATTCCGACCGCCTTGACCGGATCGTCGAGGTGCTGCGGCTTCGTCGCGCCGACGATCGGAGCCGTGACGCCCGGCCGCCCGAGGAGCCAGGCCACGGCGAGCTCGGCGGGGCGAATGCCGCGCTCCTTGGCGAGGGCCGCGACCGCATCGATCACCGCCTCATCCGCCGGCCGCCTGAATCGATCGCGCGCCATCGGCGAGTGCGAGCGAACCGTTCCGCTTCGCCGGCTCCCCGCGAGCAGGCCGCCGCCGATCGGACTGTAGGGGATGAGCCCGACTGCCTCCTCGCGGCAGAGCGGAATCATCTCCCGCTCCTCCTCGCGGTAGAGCAGGCTGTAGTTGTTCTGCATGCTGATGAAGCGCGCGAGCCGCAGGCGATCCGCCGTGAAGATCATGCGCGCGAATTGATAAGCCGCCATGGTCGAGGCGCCGATGTAGCGGACCTTGCCTGCGCGGATGACATCCGTGAGCGCCTCGAGCGTCTCCTCGATCGGCGTTTCGGGATCGAAGCGGTGGATCTGATAGAGATCGACGTAGTCGAGACCGAGCCGGCCGAGGCTCGCATCGATCGACTGCAGAACATGCTTGCGCGAGAGCCCGCGGTCATTCGGCGCCGCGCTCATGGGATGGAACAGTTTCGTTGCGATCACCACCTCGTCGCGCCGCACACCGAGCGAGGCGAGCGCACGGCCGAGGATCTGCTCGCTCTCCCCGAGCGAGTAGACGTTGGCCGTATCGAAGAAGTTGATGCCGAGCTCGAGCGCCTTGCGGATGATCGCAAAACTCGGCTCCTCCGCGAGCATCCAGTCCGCGCCCGAGCCGAAGCTCATGCATCCGAGACAGATACGCGAGACCTTCAGGCCCGAGGAGCCCAATCGAACGTATTGCATAGCACCACTCCCGCGCGAGCCTACCCGCACCGCTGACTTGCGTGGCAGTTTAGCGCCGGCGCGCGCGCCAGGCACGTTGGCTCGGGCTCGCCGGCCGCGGTACGCTATGGCGCGGCATGACCCGCTACATCGGCGCAATCGATCAGGGCACGACCAGCACTCGGTTCATCGTTTTCGATCGCCGCGGCGAGATCGTCGCGAGCGCTCAGAAGGAGCATCGGCAATCCTTCCCGTACGAGGGGTGGGTCGAGCACGATCCGGAGGAGCTCTGGAACAACACGCGGCAAGTCATCGCGGCGGCGCTCACTGAGGGGCTCCTCTCGCCCTCGGATCTGGCGTCAATCGGCATCACCAATCAGCGCGAGACCACCCTCCTTTGGGATAGGCGCTCGGGCAAGCCCCTCTACCCCGCGATCGTCTGGCAGGACGCTCGCGTGGGCGAGCGCGTGGCCGCCTATGCGCGTGGAGGAGGTCTGGACCGCTTCCGTGCCAGGACAGGCTTGCCGCTCGCAAGCTATTTCAGCGCGCTGAAGCTGCAGTGGCTTCTCGATCAGATTCCCGGCGCACGCGCCATGGCCGAAGCGGGTGATGCCCTCTTCGGCACGATCGACGCGTGGCTCGTGTGGAATCTGACGGGCGGTGCAGGCTCCGGAGCGCACCTCACCGACGTGACCAACGCGAGCCGCACGCAGCTGATGAGCCTCGCAACGCTCGAGTGGGCCCCGGAGCTGCTCGAGGCCTTTCGGATCCCCGGCGCGTGCCTGCCGCACATCGTCTCATCGAGCGCGATCCACGCCGAGGCGCGGATTGACGAGCTCAGAGGCGTCCCCATCGGCGGCATTCTCGGCGATCAGCAGGCCGCGCTCTTCGGGCAGACCTGCTTCCGGCCGGGCGAAGCCAAGAATACCTACGGGACCGGGTGCTTCCTGCTCATGAACACCGGCGAGCACGCGGTGCCCTCGAATGCCGGACTCGTCACGAC
>JBOHZR010000088.1:0-8134 GCA_050738595.1 Steroidobacteraceae bacterium
AGTCGGGCCTGGAGGAGGTCTGTCGCCAGGTGGCGGGCCCCTCTGTCATGGTCGGTTATCCGGAATACACCCGCTCGACGATCTACAACTCCGCGGCATTCATCGCGGACGGGGCCGTTGCTGCCATACATCGCAAGGCGGAGCTGCCCAACTACAAGGTATTCGACGAGAAGCGCTATTTTCATGCCGGCGCGCAACCGACCGTGGCGGACTGCAAAGGCTTCCGGGTGGGTCTGCTCGTCTGCGAGGACATCTGGGAGCCGGAGCCGGCGCAGCTCGCACGCTCCGATCGCGCAGAGTTGCTCCTCGTCATCAACGCCTCGCCCTACGAGCGCGGCAAGCAGCGCGAGCGCGAGGCGGTGGTGCGCGCACGCGTCACTGACGTTGGTCTGCCCATCGTCTACGTCAACATGGTGGGCGGCCAGGACGAGCTCGTGTTCGACGGCAACTCCTTCGTCATGGACGCGCGCGGTGAGGTGGTGATGCGCGCGCCTGCGTTCGAGGAGGGAACTTACGCGATCGAGATGGTGCGCGACGGCTCGCGCGTCGTGCCCGAGCCGGGCTTCATCGCGCAGGAGCTCTCCGATGAGGCGAGCATCTACAACGCGCTCGTGCTCGGCGTGCGCGACTACGTGAACAAGCACGGCTTTCCGGGCGTGGTGATGGGGCTTTCGGGCGGCGTCTACTCGGCCCTCACGCTCGCGATTGCCGTCGATGCGCTCGGCGCCGAGCGGGTGCATGCGGTGATGATGCCCTCGCGCTACACGGCGCCGATGAGTCTCGCGGATGCCGAGGAGGAGGCGCGCGCGCTCGCAGTCCGCTACAGCGTGATCTCGATCGAGGGCATGTTCGAGGCGACTCTTGCGGCGCTCGCCCCGCAGTTCGCGGGTCGCCCGCCCGACAGCGCTGAGGAGAACTTCCAGTCCCGCTGCCGGATGCTGATCCTCATGGGCATCTCGAACAAGACGGGCTGGATGCTGCTCACGACGGGCAACAAGAGCGAGATGGCCGTGGGCTATGCGACGCTCTACGGCGACATGGCGGGCGGCTTCGCGCCGATCAAGGACTGCAGCAAGCAGCTCGTCTACCGCCTCGCCGCGTACCGGAACATGAGCGGCCGGGTGATTCCGCAGCGGGTCATCGAGCGTGCGCCGTCCGCGGAGTTGAGGCCCGATCAGAAGGATTCGGACTCGCTGCCGCCTTACGAAGTGCTCGATCCGATCCTGGAAGCATTCATCGAGCAGGACCTGTCGGTCGATGAGATCGAGGCACGCGGCTTCGATCGTGCGACCGTGGGACGAGTGCTCGATCTGGTCAAGCGCAACGAGTACACGCGCCGCCAGGCCCCGCCCGGTGTGCGCGTGAGCCGGCGCGCATTCGGCCGCGACTGGCGCTATCCGATCACGAACGGGTACAGGCGCTGAGGGCAGTGCGGCGCCGATCGGGGCTCACCAGAGGTGCCACCAGTGCTTCTTGCGCTGGGCAGCAGGGTCCGGCACGTTCGCGAAATTGTAGTTGTAGACCGCCCGCACCTGGGCTTCGCGCTGCTTGAGTCCGAGCTTGTCGTAGGCCTGCATCATGATCTCGAGTGCCTCGCGTGTGGCGGGCGCGCCGTCGTATTGCTCGATGCAATCGGTGGCGCGCCGGGCCGCGCCGATGTACGCCCCACGACGCATGTAGAACTCCGCGACGTGCACGTCGTAATCGGCGAGCCGGTTGCGCAGGAACACCATGCGCTCGTGCGCATCGTGGGCGTACGCACTCTTGGGATATTGCTCGACGACCGTCTTGAAGGCGTCGAACGACTTGCGCGCGTCGACCGGCGGGCGCTTGGTGAGGTCCGCGTGGAAGAGCCGCTCGACGATGTTCGGCGAGCGCTCGAAATTGACGAGGCCCTTGATGTACCAGGCGTAATCGACGCGTGGGTGCGTCGGGTTCTCGCGCACGAAGGTGTCCGCGGCGTCGGTGGCGGAATCGGCCTCGCCGTTCTTGTAGTAGGCGTAGATCAGGTCGATGCGCGCCTGGCGCGCCTGATCGGTGAAGGGATAGCGCGCGACGAGCGACTCGTAGAGCTTGATCGCGCTCTTGTAGTCGTAGCCGAGCAGCCGCTTGTGCGCCTGATTGTAGAGGACCTGCGGAGTCGGCTCCTTCTGCTTGCGGCGGTTCGTGTGGCAGCCTGCAGCGAGAACGCAGGACAGCACGACGGCGAGCACGAGCGCCGGGCTCCGTGCGAGGGTGAGCCGCCGAAGCGGCAGGCGTTGAGACATGGAGCTGGCGGACCCCTCGGTGGATAACATCGCGATGGATGACGCAGTATAGCCAATCCGACTAGCCAATCCGACGGACCCGGCCCACATCGCGAATCCGCCGACGCTTGAGACCATGATCGATATGCCGGAGTTCCGAACGCACGAGCTCACGCTGCCCCTCGAGCTCGCGGGCCTGAGGCTCGATCAGGCCCTCGCGCGAGCATTGCCGCAGTACTCGCGCGCGCGCCTTCAGAGTTGGATCGGTCGCGGCGCCGTGCGCATCGCGGGGCGCATCCCAAGAGCGCGGGACAAAGTCTTGGGCGGCGAGTCCGTGCGCATCGAGGCGCGGCTCGAGCCCGCGGGGAGCATCGCTCCGGAAGCCCTGCCGCTCGAGGTGCTCTACGAGGATCGCGAGCTGCTTATCCTCGACAAGCCGGCAGGGCTCATCGTGCATCCCGGAGCAGGCAATCCCTCGCATACGCTGCAGAACGCGCTGCTCGCCTACGATCGTGAGCTCGCGCTCGTGCCGCGCGCCGGTCTCGTACACCGCCTCGACCGTGGCACGAGCGGCCTGCTCGTCGTCGCACGTACCGTCGAGGCGCACACCCGGCTCGTGGCCGCGCTCGCCGCGCACGAGATCGAGCGGCGCTATGTGGCGATCGCAACCGGTGCGATGACCGGTGGCCGCACGATCGCCGAGCCGATCGGGCGGCATCGCACGCTCCGGACGCGCATGGCCGTCGTGAGCAGCGGCCGCGCAGCCGTGACGCACGTGCGAGTCGTGCGGCGCTTTCGGGCTCACACGCTCATCGAGGCGCGGCTCGAGACCGGTCGGACGCACCAGATTCGCGTGCATCTCGCGCACGTCGGTCATCCGGTGCTCGGCGATCCCGTGTACGGGGGCCGCCGGCGCGTGCCGCCCGCGGCGGGTCCGGCGCTGCTCGAGGCGCTCGCCGCCCTCGATCGACAGGCCCTGCACGCGACGGGTCTGAAGCTCGCTCACCCGAGAACCGCCCGGGAGATGAGCTTCGAGGCGCCGCCGCCGCTCGACATTCAGCGCGTGCTGGAAGCTCTCGAGGCCGACCTGCTCCAGTCCGCAACAGCGGAGCGCCGCGGATCGCGGGCATGATCGAATCGACCGAGTTGATCTACCCGGACTGGCCCGCACCGCAGGCGGTCCGTGCCGCATTCACATCGCGCCGGGGCGGCGTGAGCCGCCCACCGTTCGATTCGCTCAACGTCGGCGCGTATAGCGGCGATGAGCCGCGCGCCGTGGCCGAGAATCGGCGGCGCGTGCGCGAGGCGTTGAGTTTGCCGGCGGACCCTGCGTGGCTCCGGCAAGAGCATGGAGCGGCCGTCGTCACGCTCGAGCGGGTCGCCGCGGTGCCAGGACAGCAGGGGCCGCCGCGGAAGGAGCCCCCGCGCGAGGACCCTGCGTGGGACGAACCGTTGCGCGCGGATGCCGCGATCAGCGGCCAGTCGGGACGAGTCTGTGCGATCCAGGTGGCCGATTGCATGCCGGTGCTCCTGGCGGCCCGCGACGGCGCAGCCGTGGGGGCTGCACACGCCGGCTGGCGCGGGCTCGCGGCCGGCGTTCTGGAGGCCGCCGTCGCAGCGCTCGGCACAGAGCCCTGCCGCGTTGCCGCCGACCGGCTCATCGCCTGGCTGGGGCCGGCAATCGGCCCCGAGCACTTCGAGGTGAGGGAGGAGGTGCGCGCCGCGTTCATCGAGCCCGATGCCGGCGCAGACGGTGCCTTCACCCGCAACGCCCGCGGGCGCTGGCAGTGCGATCTCTACGCGCTCGCCCGTCGGCGGCTTGCCGCGGCCGGGGTACGGGAGGTGTACGGCGGTGGGTGGTGCACGTACGGCGATCCCGGGCGGTTCTTCTCGTACCGCCGCGACGGCCAGTGCGGGCGCATGGCCGCGCTCATCTGGATCGAGCGGTAGTTAACTCGATGGCTTGGGGTTTCGGTCTCTTGCGGCGGGCACCTCAAGACTTCAGCCAGTTCTCCACGGATAAGCCCGGGACGCGACGGAACTCGCGTTCGTTGTTCGTCACCACCGTTGCAGAGATGTGACGCGCGTGCGATGCGATCAACATGTCGTAGGGACCGAGCGGTTTTCCCTTGGATAGCAGGGCGATTTTGATATCGGCGAAGTCCTGGGCCGCCCCGCACGGCAGGTCCTCGAGCTCGAACAGGCTGAGCAGTTCCTCGAGAGCCGCTTCGTTCTCCTCGCGAAACTCGCCGTTTGCTGCACCGAACCGCAGCTCGGAAACTGTGATTGCCGATAGCCGAAGTTCACCGGGCGAGCGGCCCGACATCCGTCGCGCAATGCGCTCGTAACCCGACTTCCCGTTGATCAAGTGGATCATGAGGTCCGTATCGAACATCCACGTCATTGCCAGTGCCTGGTCTGATCCGCGGGTTGCCGCCGCTCGACTGGCTGCTTGAAGCGACGGACCGCGGCCATGATCTGCTCATAGGTCAGATGCGTCGGCAAGAGCAGGACCCCGGGGCCCACGCGCTTGACCTGCACCTCTTTGCCTGCGAACCGAAATTCCTTGGGCAGGCGCACAGCCTGACTGTTGCCATGCTTGAATACCTTGGCTGTCTTCATCGCTTCTTCGCCTAATGAGTAGATACGCGAAGTATATACTACCGGGCGAGTCGAGTTCGCATCCGGACCGATGGCCAGCTCGCTGAATCTCCCCTTCGCGTCCTGAAGGAGCCAGTATCCGGGTGCGCGACTCGTGCGGATGTCGGCGGCGCTCTTGAACGCCGCCGTTGTGTCCCCACAACAGGGCTGGTCGCGCCAAAAACGCAGCTCAGCCGAGGCTTCGCATGCGACAGGACAAGCTGACGAGCAAGTTTCAGATGGCTCTCGCCGACGCGCAGTCGCTCGCGGTCGGGCGGGACCACCAATTCATGGAGCCTGCGCACGTGCTGCTCGCGCTGATCGACCAGCAGGGCGGCACCGTGCGACCGTTGCTCATGAAGGCAGGCGCGAACCTCAACAAGCTGCGCTCGGAGCTCCTGGCACTTCTCGACCGGCTGCCGAAGGTCGAGGGTACGCCGGGTGAAGTGCACGTCTCGAACGAGCTCGCGCGCGTGCTCAACGTCGCCGACAAGCTCGCGCAGCAGCGCGGCGATCAGTACATCTCGAGCGAGCTCTACGTGCTCGCCGCCTTCGAGGACAAGGGGAATCTCGCCCGGCTGCTGAAGGACGCGGGACTCGCGCGCGGCGCGGTCGAGAAAGCGATCGACGAGGTCCGCGGCGGCGAGAAGGTGAACGATGCGAACGCCGAGGAGCAGCGCGGCGCCCTCGACAAGTTCACCGTCGACCTCACCGAGCGCGCCTCCTCCGGCAAGCTCGATCCGGTCATCGGCCGCGACGACGAGATCCGCCGCACCATCCAGGTCCTGCAGCGCCGGACGAAGAACAATCCGGTGCTGATCGGGGAGCCGGGCGTCGGCAAGACCGCGATCGTCGAGGGTCTCGCGCAGCGCATCGTCAACGGGGAAGTCCCCGAGGGGCTGCGCAACAAGCGCATCCTGGCGCTCGACATGGGCGCGCTGATCGCCGGCGCGAAGTTCCGGTGCGAGTTCGAGGAGCGCCTGAAGGGCGTGCTGAACGACCTCGCCAAGCAGGAAGGCAGCATCATCCTCTTCATCGACGAGCTGCACACGGTCGTCGGCGCGGGCCGGGCGGAAGGCTCGATGGATGCGGGCAACATGCTCAAGCCCGCTCTCGCCCGCGGCGAGCTGCATTGCATCGGAGCGACCACGCTCGATGAGTACCGCAAGTACATCGAGAAGGATGCCGCGCTCGAGCGGCGCTTCCAGCGCGTGCTCGTGGATGAGCCCTCCGTCGAGGACACGATCGCGATCCTGCGCGGCCTTTCGGAGCGGTACGAGGTGCATCACAACGTCGACATCACCGACCCGGCGATCGTCGCCGCCGCCACGCTGTCGCACCGCTACATCACCGACCGGCAGCTGCCGGACAAGGCGATCGACTTGATCGACGAGGCGGCCGCGCGCATCCGCATGGAGATCGACTCCAAGCCCGAGGCGCTCGACCGGCTCGAGCGGCGCATCATTCAGCTGAAGATCGAGCAGGAGGCGCTCAGGAAGGAGCAGGACGAGGCGTCGCGCAAGCGCCTGCAGACGCTTCAGGAAGGCCTGCGGGACCTGACGAAGCAGTACGCCGATCTCGAGGAGGTGTGGAAGTCCGAAAAGGCGACTTTGCAGGGCGCCGCCCAGACCCGCGCCGATCTCGATCGCGCGCGTACGGAGCTCGATGCCGCGAGGCGCGCGAACGATCTCGGCCGGATGGCCGAGCTGCAGTACGGGCGCATTCCCGAGCTCGAGAAGCGCCTCGCCGAGGCGCTCGCGGCCGAGAAGAAGGAAACCCACCTCGTTCGCAATCGCGTGACCGAGGAGGAGATCGCCGCGGTGGTCTCCAAGTGGACCGGAATCCCCATCGCAAAGATGCTCGAAGGCGAGAAGGAGAAGCTCCTGCGGATGGAGGGCGAGCTCGAGAGACGGGTGGTCGCCCAGGACGAAGCCGTGCGCATCGTCTCCGATGCGATCCGCCGGTCACGCGCCGGGCTTTCCGATCCGCGCCGGCCGAACGGCTCGTTCCTGTTCCTCGGCCCGACGGGCGTGGGCAAGACCGAGCTCTCAAAGGCCCTCGCCGACTTCCTGTTCGACACCGAGGATGCGCTCATCCGTATCGACATGTCGGAATTCATGGAGAAGCACTCCGTTGCGCGCCTGATCGGGGCGCCCCCGGGCTACGTCGGGTACGAGGAGGGCGGGTATCTCACGGAGGCGGTGCGCCGCCGCCCCTATTCGGTGATCCTGCTCGATGAGGTCGAGAAGGCTCATCAGGACGTATTCAACGTGCTGCTTCAGGTCCTGGACGACGGGCGCCTGACCGACGGTCAGGGCCGGACGGTCGACTTCCGCAACACCGTCATCATCATGACCTCGAATCTCGGGTCGAATGTCATCCAGGAGTTCGCGGGCGCGAAGAACTACCCGCGGATGCGCGCGGCCGTCATGGAAATCGTGCAGCAGAGCTTCCGGCCGGAGTTCATCAACCGCATCGACGATATCGTCGTGTTCCGCCCGCTCGGCACCGAGCAGATCCGTCGGATCGTGGACATCCAGCTCGAGTTCCTGCGCAAGCGCCTCGCGGAGCGTTCCATGGACCTCGACCTCGACGACCGCGCTCGCGACTTGATCGGCGAGGCGGGTTACGATCCGGTCTACGGGGCGCGGCCGCTCAAGCGGGTGATCCAGCAGCAGATCGAGAACCCCCTCGCGCAGCAAATCCTCAAGGGCGACTTCAGCCCCGGGGACAGCGTGCGGGCGACCGTCCGCGACGGACATCTCGCTTTCGAGAAAGCGGTCCAGAAGGCCGCCTGATGCTCGAGGCAAAGCCCCCGCGCCACGCCCAAGCGAGTATAATTTGATGCGGGGTCAAACAATTCCCATTAAAGATCGCCATGCCGTTCTACGAATACGAGTGCCAAAACTGCAAGTTCTACAGCGAAGTGATGCAGAAGATCACGGACGCGCCGCTCAAGAAATGTCCTTCTTGCGGCAAGAACACGATGAAGAAGCTGATCTCGGCGCCGAATTTCCGCCTGAAGGGAGGCGGCTGGTACGAGACGGACTTCAAGTCGGAGCAGGAGAGCAAGCGCAACCTCGCGGAGGCCGAGAAGGCCGAGAAGGCCGAGAAGGAAGCGAAGCCCTCCGAGGGCACGGCCAAGCCCGCCAAGCCCGCCGAGACGGCCGGCTCCGCCGAGTCCGCGAAGCCCGCCGAGGCGAAGGCGAACGGCGCGAAGCCCGCTGCGGAGGCTCGCGGCGGACGCG
>JBOHZR010000089.1:0-4751 GCA_050738595.1 Steroidobacteraceae bacterium
GTGCGTGCTCGTCCCCGCGCTCCGGCCACTCACCCGTACCGCCGCGCTGCTCGCCCTCGCCGGCGGAAATCCCGCCCTCCCGCTCAGCCTGTTCCGGCGCAGCGGCGCTTGTCAGCGTCGCGGTGTCCGGACGCTCGATGCGCTCGGCGTCCGGGACGCCGGCCGAGCGGCCTTCCAGCCCCGATTCCAAGGAGGCGGGAGACGGTGAAACATCGGGGGAGTGGTCGCCGCGGTCGCGGTCCACCCCGCCCCGGGGCCCCTCCCCACGCGGGCCGGGACGTCGATCTCGATCGGAACGCTCACTCCCGAAGCGCTGGCCGCGCCCGTAGCGCTCCCCGCGTTCCCCCCGCTCGCCCCGTTCGCTTCGCTCTCCGCGCTCCCCGCGGTCCCGCTCGCGAGCGCCGCCTTCGGCACGATCGCGACCGTGGCGCCGCGCTCTCGGGTGAGCGCTGCGCCGGCCGTCCATTGCGCCTGGCCGCTCACGGTGTGCGGAACTCGGCGCGCTGGGCGCGGCGCCAGCCGCCGGGCTATGCCCGGATGCCGCGGCGCCCGAAACCGTGCCCGCGGCGGATGCTGCGGCCGGCGGCGCGGAGGATTCGCCCGCTCCGAGCCAACGCTTGAAACGCTGCCACGCGCCAGGCCGCGCATCGGCGGCCGCAGGTGCAGCCGGCTGCGCCACGGGTGCCGGCTGGGAAACGGGAATCGGCGCAGGCGTCGCCGGGAGCGCTGCCACCACCGCGGCGATTTCCGCCGCCGGCTTTTTCTCCTTCATGGCCGGATCGGCCACTTCCGGGACCGTCGGCATGAGGTAGCTCACCTGGCGGTTCTCCGGAAGCTCGATCTCATCGTCGCGCACACGCCTGAGGGAGTATTCGGGCGTCTGGATGGCCGAGTTCGGAACGATGACCAGCTCGGCGTCGCTCTTGTCCTCGAGCGTGCGCAGCCACTCGCGCTTCTCGTTGATGAGGTACGTCGCCACATCGACCGGCACCTGGGCGATGATGCGGTTCGTGCGCTCCTTGCGGACTTCCTCGCCGATGAGCCGCAGGATCGCGAGCGCGATCGATTCGATGCTGCGGATACTGCCGATCCCGGTGCAACGCGGGCAGACGAGGTGGCTCGTCTCGCCGATCGAGGGCCGCAGCCGCTGGCGGGACATCTCGAGCAGCCCGAAACGCGAAAGCCGTCCGATCTGGATGCGCGCGCGGTCCATCTTCATCGCCTCGCGCAGCCGCTCCTCCACCTCGCGCTGGTTCTTCTGCGACTCCATGTCGATGAAGTCGATGACGATGAGGCCGCCGATGTCGCGGATGCGCAGCTGTCGGGCGACCTCGTCCGCAGCCTCGAGATTGGTGTTGAGCGCAGTCGTCTCGATGTCGCTGCCGCGCGTTGCGCGCGCGGAGTTGATGTCGATCGAGACCAGCGCCTCCGTGTAGTCGATCACGATGCTGCCCCCGGAGGGCAGCTCGACCTTGTGCGCGTACGCCGATTCGATCTGACTCTCGATCTGAAATCGTGTGAAGAGCGCAATGTCGTCCGTGTAGTGCTTCAGGCGCCGCTGGGTGTCCGGCGGCATGAAGCGCTGCATGTACTCCTGTGCCTTCTGGAACGCGGCGTCGTCGTCGACGAGGATCTCGCCCACATCATCCGAGAGGTAATCACGCAGCGCCCGCGTCACGGCATCGCTCTCGCGGTACACCAGGAACGGGGCGGGACGATCGCTCCCGGCGGCGATGATCTGGTCCCATTGGCCGCGCAGGTTGTCGAGGTCCCACTGCAGTTCCTGCACGGAGCGCCCGACGCCGGCGGTGCGGACGATTGCGCCCATTCCGTCGGGAATCGTGAGCTGACCCATGACCTCGCGCATCTGGTCGCGGTCCTCGCCCTCGATCCGGCGCGAGACGCCCCCGGCCCGCGGATTGTTCGGCATGAGCACCAGAAACCGGCCGGCGAGGCTGATGAACGTCGTGAGCGCCGCGCCCTTGTTGCCGCGCTCCTCCTTCTCCACCTGCACCAGCAGGTCCTGGCCCTCGGTGAGGAGCTCGCGGATGTTCATGCGCCCGTGGGACGCCGTGCGAAAATATTCTTTCGAGACTTCCTTGAGCGGGAGAAACCCGTGCCGCTGAGCGCCGTAATCGACGAAGCAGGCCTCGAGCGAGGGCTCAACGCGGGAGATCCGTCCCTTATAGATATTCGCCTTCTTCTGCTCCCGTGAGGGAAGCTCTATGCTGAGATCGTAAAGTTTCTGGCCATCAACCAGTGCAACCCGCAATTCTTCCTGCTGGATGGCGTTGACGAGCATTCTTTTCATGCGGCCCTACTAGGTGCTGAGGGGCCGACGAGGCGGCGGGAGGCCGCGCGCCGGTTTCCGGCGAACGGTGCGGCACGGTAAAAAGGAATAGGGGCGCCCGAGTCATGATGTGCTTGCTTGCTTGACTATGAACCGCCGTCGTGTGGGCGGCGCGCCGAAAAACCTTCCGTTGCTCAACCGACGGCGCGCCAGCGCTCCCTCGTGGAGGAGTTGGCGGCGCAGCTGCCTTGTCGGCCCAAACGCGATGGCCTCGATTTCGAGGACCAACTGATGAGCCTCCGCGTGTGGGAGGCCCCGTGACGATCGGCCGCAGCCTCGAGGCCACAGCCGTCAAGCCGTCCGCACGTGGGACAGCGCTTCGAGTATAGCCCTCGCGCCCTGTAGAAACAACATGTTACGGTGAGGTCGATGCGATGATCCCGGAGGAAGGCCGCGCACGGGGGGCCGTCAGGCATGTGGAGGTGGGCGAGGAGCATGCGGGAGAGCGGCTCGACCGGTTCCTGGTGCGGCTCCTCGCGAGCGTGCCGCGCAGCCGCATCTACCGCTTGGTGCGCCGTGGCGAGGTTCGCGTTAACGGCCGTCGAGCGCGGCCCGAGCAGCGGCTCGAGTCGAGCGACAGCGTGCGCGTGCCGCCTGTGCGGATCGATGAGGCACCGGACGTGCCGGGGCGTCCACCCCGTCAGCTCCTGGAGCGCGTGGCGCGCGCGATCACCCATGAGGACGACCGGCTGATCCTCATCGACAAGCCCGCCGGGATCGCCGTGCACGGCGGGAGCGGGGTCTCCTGGGGAATCATCGAGGCGCTGCGAGCCCTTCGCCCGGAGGAGCAGCTCGAGCTTGCCCACCGGCTCGATCGGGACACGAGCGGGTGCCTGCTCGTCGCGCGCCGCCGGAGCAGCCTGCGGACGCTGCATGCGCTGCTGCGCGAGGGCCGCGTCGAGAAGGGCTATCTGGCGCTCCTGCAAGGCCAGTGGAACCTGGGCCGGCGCCGCATCGAGGCGCCGCTGCGCACCGATCTCCGAGTCAGCGGCGAGCGCACCGTGAAGGTGCATCCGAGCGGCAAGGCGGCGGTGAGCGAGTTTCAGCCAGTGCAGTTTTTCGGCAAGCGCGCCGGTCGTTCGCCGCCCGCGACGCTCGTCGAGGTAGCCCTGCATACGGGACGGACACACCAGATCCGGGTTCACGCAGTGCATACCGGCCACCCCGTGGCCGGGGACGAGAAGTACGGAGATCAGGGGTTCAATCTGGCGATGCGTAGGCTCGGGCTCGCGCGCATGTTTCTGCATGCGCACCGGGTGAGCTTCGAGTGGCCAGGTGGCGGCACGTTCAGCGCCAGCGCGCCGCTGCCGGCCGAGCTGCGCGCGGTCATCGAGCGGCTCGAGGACGATGTCAAGGCACGGCGTGGCCGAGCCGGCGCAGCATCGCCGCCACCCAGATGAGCGGCAGGCCGATGAGTGCGGTCGGATCGGAGCTCTCCAGGTGTTCGAACAGGGCGATGCCCAGCCCCTCTGCCTTGAACCCGCCGGCGCAATCGAGCGGCCGCTCCCGCGCCACGTAGCGCTCGATCTCCTCGATCGAGAGCTGGCGAAACACGACGCGCGTCCGATCGAGATGTGCCGCCCTGAAGCCGGTCGGTGCCAGGATCGTGCATGCCGTGTAGAAGTACGCTTCGGCGGCGCTCAACGCTGCGAGCTGTTCCCGCGCGCGCGCCACGGACGCGGGCTTCTCGAGGATGAGCTCGCCCGCCGCGGCGACCTGATCACTGCCGATGACCGCCGCCTCAGGATGACGGCGCGCGACCGCCTGCGCCTTGGCTGCGGCGAGTCGCCGCGCCCGCTGCGCTGGGGGCTCGCCCGCGGCCTCGGCTTCATCGATGCCCGGACTCTCAACCGAGAAGGGCACGCCCAGCCTCTCGAGGAGCATCCGGCGATACGGCGAAGTCGAGGCGAGAATCACGGGGGTCATGGGTGCATCGCGCCCGGCATTGCGATTCGGCTCAAAGAAACAAAGGCTTGGCGGTCATTCGCTTTGACTATGAGGGGGGTGGTCCCTATCATACGCGCCCCATGTCGGAGGACTGGTCGAAGCTGCGTGACATCGACCTGCTCGCCGACGGGCGAGTCCGCTTCGAATTTGAGATTCCTCTCGCCGAGCTTCCGAGGCTGCGCGCGCATCTCGCGCGCCCGGAAGGCAGGGCGGCGGGGCACGTGAGTTTCGATCGCGAGCAGGGCCTGCCGGTCGCCGATATCGCGGTCGCAAGCCGGGTCGCGCTTCGCTGCCAGCGCTGCCTCGAGCCGCTCATGTTGCCCGTCGAGAGCGCGGGGCGCATCGTACTGGTGGCCGACGGCGCCGAGGCGGATCGCGCTCCGGCGGAGCTCGAGACGGTGCATGCACCGGGGCACCGCATCGCGCTGCGCGATCTGGTGGAGGAGGAGCTGCT
>JBOHZR010000090.1:0-14933 GCA_050738595.1 Steroidobacteraceae bacterium
GGAGGGCGTGATGATCAAGGTTCGCCAGACCGTTCTTTCCGGTGCGGTGTCGATTTTGGTCGGTACGGCAGCCGTGTGTCTCGCCGCAAATCCCAAGTCTTTGCCCCGGCCGGGGGCCGCGCTCTCACAGCGCCCGTTGCCGCCCAATACACCCCTCGGTTCGGGTCCGTTCAAGAGCATCATCGAACAGGCCCCGGGACTGCCCGATCACACCATCTATCGCCCGCGCGATCTCGCGGCGCTCGGTGTCACGAAGTTACCCATCGTCGCCTGGGGCAATGGCGCCTGTGCCGATAACGGAACGGCGTTCCGCTGGTTTTTGAGCGAGATCGCCTCGTATGGATTTTTGGTGATTGCCAACGGTCCCATCGGTCGCGATCCGATCGAGTTTCGGTTGCGTGGACCGATTACGCGGATCGCGCCGGACAAACTTCCGCCGCCGGCGACGCACACAAAGGAGCTTTGGGATGCAATCGACTGGGCGGTCGCGGAGAACAGGCGACCCGCGAGCCCGTTCCACGACCGCCTGGCGCCCGATGAGATCGCGGTGATGGGGCAATCCTGTGGAGGTGTCCAGGCGATCGAGGCAGGTGCCGACCCGAGGATCAAGACCGCTGTGATCTGGAATAGCGGGCTCTTCCCGCAGACGACGACGATGGGTGGCGGCAAGACCTTGACGAAGCAGGATCTCGCCTCGCTGCACAGCCCGATTGCCTATATTTCTGGGGATGCGGAGGACATCGCTTTCGCGAATTCCAACGATGACTATCGGCGCCTTTCGGCAACATCTCTGCCGGTCTTCCGAGGCTATGAGCGCGGCGTCACGCACGGTGGAACCTACTCGCAGCCGAACGGCGGGGAATTCGGCGGCGTCGCCGTGGCATGGCTCCTGTGGCAATTGCGCCACGATGAGAGGGCCGGGCGCATGTTCGCGGGACCCGAGTGCGGGCTGTGCGTCAATCCGCGCTGGGTCACGACTAAGAAGAATGTCGAATAGGGCGAGGGGCGTGGCGTTGCCGGCGCGTAGCTACCCGAGCGGCAGGCCGACGTAATTCTCGGCGAGAGCCGTGAGGGCCGCCTGCGACGAGGTAAAATAGTCGAGCTCGGCGCGCTGGATACGCCGATCGAACTCGCTCGCCTGGGGGAAGCGGTGCAGAAGCGAGGTCATCCACCAGGAGAACCGCTCGGCTTTCCACACTCTCCTGATTGCCCGCTCCGAATAGCGGTCCAGCCCGCAAGTGGAGCGGGTGCGATAGTACTCGGCGAATCCCTGTGAGAGGTAAAACACGTCGCTTGCGGCAAGGTTCAGCCCCTTCGCTCCGGTCGGGGGAACAATGTGCGCGGCATCCCCGGCGAGGAATAGGTTGCCGTAGCGCATCGGCTCGGCAACGAAGCTGCGCAGTGGCGCAATGCTCTTTTCGATCGAGACGCCGCGGTCGAGGCTGGCGGCTGCCTCTGGGTCGAGCCGCCGCTCGAGCTCCTCGTAGAAGCGCTCATCTGGCCAGTCCTCAACGCGTTCGTCGAGGTCACATTGAATATAGAGCCGGCTACGCGTGGGCGAGCGCATCGAGCAGAGCGCGAATCCGCGCTCGTGGCCGGCATAGATTAGTTCGGGCGAGACCGGGGGGCGTTCCACCATGACGCCCAACCAACCGAACGGATAGGTGCGCTCCACGCTTGTGATGGCCCCCGTCGGAATGCTCCGGCGGCTCACCCCGTGAAAGCCGTCACAGCCGGCGATGAAATCGCATTCGATCGTCTGCGGCGGGTCGGATCGGGCGGCGGCGCCATCATGATGGGCAGCCGACGGGGCGCCATCGCCCCTCCGGAATGTCACGCGCGGCCGCGCACTCGTGAGATCGTGCAGCGCCACCTCCTCCGCTTCGTAGATCGTCTGTCCGCCTCCGGTTGCCCGCGCCGCCATCAGATCGCGCGTGATCTCAGTCTGCCCGTACACGCGGACGCTGCGCCCTACGAGCGCTCGAAAGTCCACGCGGTGGCGGCCCCCTCCGAATGCGAGCTCGATCCCCTCGTGAAGGAGACCCTCGCGACGCATGCGCTCGCCAGCCCCGGCTGCATCAAGCAGATTCGCCGTCCCATCCTCGATGATGCCGGCGCGGATTCGTGAGAGCACGTATTCTGCGCTGCGTCGCTCGAGGATGAGGCTGGAAATTCCCTCCTTAGCGAGCAACTGTCCGAGAAGCAGGCCGGAAGGTCCGGCACCAATGATCGCGACCTGGGTACGCATTCAGAGGGTCCGGGCATTACCGCGATGCATCCGCGAACTATCGCCTATTCGAGGCTAATCGATCCGCTTTCTATGGACTACCCACCGCGGATTGACGCACAGTCCGCAGTTCGGACCGGTGAACATCCGCCCCGCGCGCTTGTCGCCACGCAATTGCCACAGGAGCCACGCCACTGCAACTCCACCGAATTCGCCTCCGTTGGGTTGCGAGTAGGTGCCCATGTGTGTCACGCCACGCTCGTAGCCCCGGAAGACTGGAACATGATCGAGGCGTGCGAAGTCGTCGTTGGCGTTCGCGAAGGCGATGTCCTGTGCATCGCCCGATATGTAAGCTACCGGGGTGTGCAGCCTCTCAAGATCGGATTTGTCCATGATCTTTCCGCCACCCATCGCGGTTGGCTGCGGCAGCAAACCGCTGTTCCAGACCACTGCCGTTTTGACGCGCGGATCGCGTGCGGCTTCGATCGTCTGCACCCCTCCACACGACTGACCCATTACGGCTATCTCATCCACCGCGATCCTGCCACGCAAAGGGCTCGAGGTCCGCCGATTCTCTGCAATGGCCCAGTCGATCGCTTGAATAAGCTGCGAGGTATGCGTGGCGGGCGGCGGAAGGTGTGCCGGGATGCGCAACCGCGGCATCGGCATCGGGAGTGCTTTCGGGTCCTCCCCAATGGGCCCATTGGCGATCACGAGAAATCCGTACGAGGCGATCTCGCTCAAAAACCAGCGGAAGCTGCTGCCGTTTTTCACGCAGCCGCCGTTGCCCCACGCTACGACGGGAAGTTGGCGATCACCCAGCGCAGCCAAGTCCTTTGGACGGTAAATTGTATGCGCCGGGAGCGTGTCCGCCTCGTCCATGATCGCCGTGAAAGGCCCCGAGCCGAGTGGCATCGAGGAAGAAATTCGCCCGGTTAGCCGAGTCTGCGAGCTCATGCGCGGTTGACCGGCGGACTGTGCAAGCGGCGACAAGAAGCACAGCACAGCGAGGAGCACAAACCCGCGCGCGCTGCAGATAACGATTCGACAATACATGATTGAATTCTCCTGGACGCAGTGTCGAGTCGAATGTGCTCCTGAAGGTTTGCTCAAAACTTCTTCTGGACCTGTACCGAAATCAGCCTGCCGATCGGGTTGGCAACATTCGGATCGAACCCACCGCCGCCGTTCGGGCCGATCGGAATATCGACATAGGGGGGATCGGAGTCGGCGAGGTTGAGGACGTTGACGGTCAACTGAAGGTCTTTGGTCCAGCGACCAGGGAAAGCCACGCCGAAGTCGTACACGATGTTCAGATCGAGCGTCGTATAAGCGCTGACGTGCTGCGTGGGTGTAGTTTCGGTGTTTGTGTAGGCATTGACGAAATTCACGAACAGTTGAGCATCCCAGGGTCCTGCGGTCCAGCCGAGGTTGCCGCGCAGGCGCAGCGCCGGCGGAAACCCGATGATGTTGCGCTCATCAAAGGTTTGGCCGGCGGGGGTAAACCGAACGTCGTATTTCGTGAACCAAGTGCCGGTCAGGCCGACGTTCCACGTGCCCGCATGATCGGTGGGGAGAATATAGCTCGTTTGCAGATCGAAGCCCGCGGCGCGGGTGCGCCCGAGATTCTGCTCGGTGCCGTTCACGAAAACGCTCGGGTTGGCGAGAATGGGTCCGAACACCGGCTCTGGCGTGGCATTCGGTCCGACGCCGAGCACGTACTGATTGGTGAGAGCGGTGCAAGCCGCGGAGGGACAGCGGTTGATCAACGAGCCGTACTGGTCGGCCTGCTGCAGGATTGTGAGATCTGACAGATAGCTCGCGATCTGGTCCTTGTAGTCGATATCGAAGAAATCCGCGGTCAAATTGGCACCGGGCCGCGGATTGAACGTGACGCCGAACGTGTAGGTCGTCGCCTTTTCGGGTTTCAGGTTCAGGTTTCCACCGGCGAGGGTATAGCCGACGGATGTGCCGGTGGGGGAGAGGGGATCGGAGTAGGTCTGCACGAAGGTGCCCTGGAGCGGCCCCACGAGCTCAGTGAGAAGCGGAGCGCGAAAGGACGTTCCGTACGTGCCGTGCAACGTCACGCCGTGGATCGGACTCCAGTCGAGACCGATCTTCGGGTTGGTTGTGGTGCCAAAGTCGCTGTAGTCCTCGTGGCGGACTGCAACATCGAGATCGAGCCGCTGTGCGCCCGGAAGGGCATTTGCCTCACCGAAGAAGGGCAGAAGGACTTCGGCGTAAATGGCCTTGGAATGGCGATTCAGGTACTGGTTCAGAACGAGTTGTTGGCCCGGCGCGCCACTGACGAGGCCTGTCTGCACGTCATCGTGGCGCCACTGGCCGCCAATCGCCGTGCTCACGTCTCCCCCTGGCATATGAAAAGCCGGACCGTTTAGCTTCGCCTCGATGACCTGCTCACCGGTGTAACCGGGGGCCAAAAACTCGCTGTCGAAGATGCCCTGAAGGAGCGACGATGAGTTCGCGCCGCGGAATACATTAAGTGCGGTCGACGGGGTGCTGCTCCCGAGAGCCGTGGTAAGCGCCGCGTTGTTCGTCCCCGTAGTCGACAATGACTGATCGTGGTCGCGTCCGGCGGTCCCATCCACGTTGAAGGACCATCCTCGACCGAGTGCGAAATTCACGCCGAGCGTGCCTTGATAGTTCACCGAGAATCCGCCTGAGTTGGATTGCGGCCCCATGTCCTTACCGAACCAGTAATCAACTTGCTCGCAGTCGGGCGCCGCTGGCGCGGGGGAACACGGCGTCAGAGCAGCCGCCGGGGGCGACACGAAGTAGGCGTTGGTCGTCGGAACTTCGAGCTGACCGGTCGCCTGCGCGCCATAGGATGTGAACAGGCGACGCGCGTACGTCGCATCGGCGTACAAGGAGATTCCCTGGGTGATCTGCTGATCGAATGTCAGCGCCACGTCGCTGTGTTCGACCTTCGGAATAATGTCTTCGTACTTGGTGACATCGCAAAGATTCATCGTACCCGGTAAGAGCTGACCCGCCGTCGCCGCAGTAACCCCGCCGGCCGGAATCGCATACGTAATCCCCCCCGCCACAATGTTGCCAGGATTGCATTGGAGCACATCGTAGTTGAGGCCACCGCGGGAGGTTTGATCAGAGGCGAAGAAGCTCCGATCCTCGCCATTTAAGGCCGAGTGATAGTTGTTTTCATAGCCCACACTGATCTGTCCGCTGCCCCAATCGTGCCCGGACAACAGCCCAAGGCTCCTCTGGTCGTAGCCGTCCGCCCAGCCGTCGCGGACGCGTGCCTCGACGCCTTCAACGTTCCTCCGTAGGATGAGATTCGCGACGCCGGCGACGGCATCCGATCCATAGATTGCCGATGCGCCATCCGCGACGACATCGACGCGCTGCAGCATGATCGAAGGGAACGAATCCGGATCGACCGATGCACCGGTGGTGCCGGCGGGCGGCACGCGATGGCCGTCAAGCAGGGTGAGCGTGGCGAACGGGCTCAGCCCACGAATATTGATCGAATTCGCGTACGTGATGTTGCCTGCGCCGCCGGTCCCGTTGCGGGACGCCTCCGTCACCCCCAAATTATCGATCTGCGGCACCGACTGAAGCTGATCGAAGATCGTGATAGCGCCCGTGGCATTGAGCGTCGACTGATCGAGCGTGATGACACTCGAGCCCACCGGCGCGGCGTTCTTCAGGAGAGTGCCCGTCACGACCACTTCCTGGAGAGTTGATTGTTGCCCGTTATCTCCGGCCTGGGTAAAGGCCGATCGACCGGCACTTCCGGCCTGCTGCGCGAATAGCGCACTGCCGGGTAAAAGCGCGATCAGCAGCGCAGTGAGAGAGCCTGCGCGCGCGAAATTTCGCTTTCGCGGCGTGATCGTTTCCCCGGTCTGGTCGAACATGATCGTCTCCCCTTATCCAGACTGTGGTTTATCAGACCATCTAATGTCATCTATACCGCACGGATAATGGTAATGCAATTAGTTTGCATGATCACCGATTCGTGGGTGCTTCGCGACTCTCGCGGCACCGCGAACCGCCCTCTGCGGACTGGGCGGTGCATAATGCTTGCCCAGGGAGGTCCCCGATGGCTCGAAAGCTTGCCGATTCCGAACAGCCCGCTCCTACCTCCGCGCGCCGATCTCGCGCGGGTCCGCCAATTGACACCGGAATACTCCCCAATCTCCTCGGCTATAACATCCGGCGCGCGCAGATCGCGCTGTGGCGGGACCTCAGTCGCACCGTGGTCAAGGGGGAGATACGCCCAGGGGTGTTCAGTCTCCTGGTCCTGGTCGAGTCAAATCCTGGCATCGCGCAGATCGACTTGGCGAATCAGCTCGATATCGACAAGGCGACCATTGTTGGCTTGATGCACCGGCTCGAGCGTTTGCAATGGGTCATGCGGCGGCAGTCGACAGAGGATCGTCGCCGGCAAGGGGTGTATCTGACGCCTGAGGGCAGGAGGGAGGTGAGGCGATTGCGAGAGAAGATGATTGCGCATGAAAGACGCTTCACGCGATTGTTCTCGCCCGAGGAACTGACGCAACTGATCGCCTATCTGCGGCGCATCCATCCTTAAGCTGAGGCGACGGCGTTCCCGCCCGCAGTGGCTCAGACGCGGGGCCCCGGCGCGGCGCGCGCCACAACGCGAGCATCGATGAATTCGCCAATCTCGGCATCCGTGTAGCCAACTGAGCGCAAGATCTCCTCTGTGTGCTCACCGAGCCGCGGGGCTCTCGCTGCGGTGCCCGGCCCATCGCGCTCGAACATGAAACCGGCGTTCACGAAGGCGGCGGATGGCGCATCCGGAGGCGCACCGGCGATCTCTGTGGGTTGTACCAGACCCCGTTCGCCCTGCCGCACGAAGTCGCAGACCTCGTCGATCTCGCGTACGAGCCCGCACGGGGCTCCGGCAAGACTCAACACTCCCTCCCAATGCGCCCCATCGTGCGTTGCGAAGACCTCACTCAGCAGCTCGCGTAATTTTCGGCCGTTTTCGGGTCTCATCCGGCTGAGGTGATCGACGAAGCGGGGGTCCTCGAGCAGTTCCGGCCGACCGATGGCTCGGCACAGCGCGGCAAATTGATTGTTTTGCACGACGCCGAGTGCAATCTTCGTCCCATCACCGGCCGTGAACAGGCCCGCGGTCGGTGCTCCGCTGTAGCCGACATCGCCGGTGCGCGGGAGCTTGCGCCCGGTGATCAGGTAGGGCGTCGCCAGCGACGTCAGCATGACGACGGAGGCATCGAGCATCGCCACATCGATGTATTGGCCCGATCCGAAGCGCTCACGCTGCACCAGCGCCGACAACACGGCCAGCGCGGCGAGGGTCCCGGTGTAGGTATCGACGATGGGCCAACCTACGCGCGAGGGCGGATCCTCCGGCCCCCCGTTCGCCGCCATCATGCCGCTCGTCGCCTGCACGATATTGTCGATGGCGGGGTAATCGCGTAATGGACCACGCTGCCCATACCCGGAGACCGAGCAATAGATGATTCGGGATTGGAGCGCCTTGCAGTCCTCGTATCCCAGCCCGAGCCTTGTCATGACACCCGGCCGGAAGTTCTCGAGCAGCACATCGCTCTGCGCGATCAGGCGACGCGCAATTTCGCGGCCGCGCACACCCTTGAGATCGATCGCGATGGATCGCTTCCCGATATTCGCCGCGACGAATGCGGGGGCGAGGCCGTCGTATTCGCGAAACGGTCCATAAGTTCTCATGGCATCGCCCGAGAGTGACTCGATCTTGATCACCTCGGCGCCGAGCATGCGCAGGAAATGTGAACAGAACGGGCCCGCCATGACATGACTGAAATCGGCGACCTGGATACCTACAAGAGGCTGAGGCATGGCGAAAAATAAATATCCGTTTACTTCGCTAACAATTCTGACGAATCGTGCTGAAATCCGAGCATAAATCTACCGACAGATAGTTTGCATTGCAAACGATAAATACCGGGTACACAATTCGGACCGGCAGCACTTGATCCCCAGGATGAGTCGGGGTACGGCAATGAGGAAAGGCTGTGCAGGGCTCGAACGATGCCGAACGACGGCTGAGAATCCCGCGCTTTGGCCGGGCGTTACGTGGAAGAGGGCAATGCCCCCGTCGTTCAGGTCGCGCGCCGCGGCAATGGACAGTCGTTCGGCAGCCGGCGAGGGTACAACGACCAGACCGAGGCAGAGGATGCTTACGAGATTTCCGAATGACTTGCCAGGCAGCCCTGGTCCAACGGGATGATCGGTGTCTATGGCTGTTCGAATACCGGCGATACGGCCATGCACGCGGTCAGTATCCGGCCGCCGCATCTGAAAGCCGCGTTCGCCGGCTGTTTCTCCGGGAGCAAGTACGACGCCATGCATCGAGGGGGGATCTATGGGTGGGAGCCTCCTTGGCGAGCGCGCCGCTTCCACAGGCGCTCGAGGTGACGGGAAACCCGATTGTGACGCTGCAGATCGCGGCTGAGGGGCGCGACGCTAATATTTTCGCGTACCTGGAAGATGTCCCACCCGATGGGCAGGTCCAGGTCATCACGGAGGGCCGATTGAAAGCCTCGCTTCGAGCGCTGAACCCGCCGCCCTTTCGCGTGCCCGGCACGCCGTGGCATTGCAGCTACGCAGCCGATGCGCGAGCGCTCGAGCCGGATCAGCCCGTCACGTTGCATTTTGACCTGATGCCGACGTCCTATATCGTCCCTCGGGGCCATCGCATACAGCTGACGATCACCGGAGCCGATGATCGCGAACGGAATCGCGATCCGAAGGAGAGTGGGATGCGAATCGATGTGTCGAGCACTCCGGCCTCGCCCTCCTATATCGAGCTCGCAATGATGGCGAGGCGCAGGTAGCGCGTGGACTTACTCTTTAGCGGTGACCTGGTGCTCGATGAACCCAATCCTGACCATTGGCTGAGCGGGATCGCACCGGCGCTTCGGTCCGCAGACCTCGCGATCGGTCACCTGGAAGTCCCCCACACCCGATGCGGCCGCGAGCTCGCGGGCGATGTACCAGCGCCGGGTGCCGATCCGGCGCACCTCTCGGCGCTCAAGCGAGCCGGATTTGCGGCAGTGACGCTCGCCAGCAATCATGTGGCGGATTGCGGCTCGGAGGGCATCATCGATACGATCGCGGAGCTCGACCGCCTCGGGATCGGGCACTGCGGCGCGGGCACCGATCTGCAGAGCGCGCGCGTGCCCGCGCGGCTGTCTGCGGAGGGCGTTCGCATCGTCCTCCTCAGTTACAACTGTGTCGGGCCGGAGCAGTCCTGGGCCGCACCCGGACGTGCCGGGTGCGCTTATGTTCGCATCGAAACAGTGGACGGCAGCCCGATCATGCCGGCGGCGTCACTGTCACGGCCCGACCCGGCATCGCTCGCCGCGATGACTTGCGACATCGAAGCGGCGCGGAGGAAGTCGGACTGTGTGATCGTTGCCTTGCACAAGGGGATCGTTCACACCCCGGCACGCCTGGCACCGTACGAGCGTCCGACCGCCTACGCGGCGATTGCTGCCGGCGCCGACATCGTGATCGGTCATCATGCGCACATCCTGCGCGGTATTGAGGTCTATCGCGGCAAGCCGATTTTCCACGGACTGGGCAATGGGTGCGTCGTCACACGAGCGTTGAGTCCCGCTCAGTCTCACCCGGCTCGCGCTGCATGGGCAATCGAGCGGCGCCGGCGGTTCGGTTTCGAGCCCGATCCGGCCTACGAGCTTGCGCCGTTTCACCCCGAGGCGGTGAATGGAATGCTCGCGTGGGTAGGGCGCGCGCCCGAAAACGAGGGGCTGGAGTTTGGCGTGCTGGCGGTGCATGTCGAGCCGCCCGGTCGGCCGGTGATTGCGACCGGCGCCTCCGCCGAAGCCATTGTGCGCTACGTGGAGAGGATCACGCTCGATGCGGGTCTTCCGCGGCTCGATTTGCGGGAGAGAGTGCGCCCCGGGCGATTTCCCTCGACTGTATGGGTTCTCGCCGCGCCGGGTACCGTTGCGTGATCGATTCGGACGCCACAGGTGCCGGGCATTCCCGGCCATCGCGTCCGGCAACTGGGGGGGCTCTCCTTTATTTGGGGGGCACGGCACTGCTCGCGACGGTCGCGATCATCGCTGTGGCGGTCATCGCGCGCCACCTGGGCCGGACGCTCACCGGATCGCTCGAGCTCGCGCAGGCCACGATCCTCATCGCATCGTCCTGCTCGCTCCTTGCGGCAACGCTCGCGCAACGCCACGCCACCGTTCACTTGCTCATCGACCGCGTGGGCCCGCGAGCCCGCGCGGTGCTCGTCTCGCTCGGTCGGATTTTGGGTGCGATCTTTTTCATGCTACTCGCCACCGGCAGCATCTGGATCGCCTCCGACCTGTGGAACGGCCACGAGGAAAGTGAGCTGCTCCACATTCCGTACGCACCGCTCAGAATCATCAGCATCGCGGCCGTGCTCGGCGCCGCGGCCGTCATGCTGGCTCGCCTTGTCGCCGGAAGACGCCGATGACTCCCTCGCCGCTCATCGGCACCGTCGGCATTCTCGCCCTGTTGGCGCTGCTCATTGGGGGCGTTCCAATCGGCGTCGCGCTCGGCCTTGCCGGATTCGGGGGACTCTGCTGGCTGCTCGGGGTGGAACCCGCCCTCATCAAGTCGGGGGTCGTCCTGTTCGAGACGCTTTCGCGCTACGACCTGGGCGTGCTGCCGCTCTTTCTCTTCATGGCGCACCTGTGTTTCGCCGCGAATGCGAGCCGCGATTTCTTCGATGCCGCATCCCGTTTCTTCGGGCATCGGCGCGGCGGTCTCGCGCTCGCCTCGGTCGGGGCCTGCGCCGGGTTCGGCGCGGTCAGCGGCTCGAGCCTCGCAACCGCCGCAACCATCGGACTCGTTGCGCTGCCTGAGATGCGCAAGCGCGGATACTCCGATGCGCTCGCAACGGGTGCGGTCGCAGCCGGCGGCACGCTTGGCCAAGCCGTACCGCCCTCCGGTGCGCTGATCGTCTTCGGCATCATCGCCGAGCAATCGATCGGCAAGCTCTTCACCGCGGCCATCATCCCAGCCCTGATTCAGATGCTGCTCTACTTCTGCGCGATTGCCTGCATCTGCCGGTTGCGGCCCTCTATCGCGCCGGCAACTCCCCGCGCAAGCTGGACCGAGCGCCGCCGGGCGCTGCTGAGGGTGGGCGACTTCGCGGTGCTGGTGCTGCTCGTCATCGGCGGAATCGCAGTCGGCTGGTTCACTCCGTCGGAGGCTGCTGCGGTGGGCTCGGTCGGCGCACTTGCGCTCTGCGCCTGGCGACGCCGCCTCACCAAGTCTGCACTGAGCGAAGCGCTTGCCGAGACCCTGCGCACGAGCGGCATGATCTATCTCGTCCTGATTGGGGCGCTGATCTTCTCGGTCTTCATCGGCGTGAGCGGCGTAACGGGCGCCGTTTCGACCGTGCTGGCGCTCGCAGGCGGCAGCCGGCTCGCAACGATGCTCCTGATCGCCGTGATACTGCTCGTACTCGGATCGCTCCTCGATGGCCTCGCGCTGATGCTCCTTACGACGCCAATTTTGCTGCCAATCGTGCAGGAGCTCGGCCTCTCGCCCATCTGGTTCGGCATTTTCCTGATTCGCGCAATGGAGATGGGCTTCGTCCATCCGCCCATCGGCATGAACCTCTACATCATCAAGGGCATTGCACCGGATGTACCGCTCGGGCGCATTTTCAAGGGAGTGCTTCCGTTCCTCGCGGCGGATTTTGTGAACCTGCTGCTGCTCATTTTCGTGCCGGCGATCGTGCTCGCTCTGCCGCGGGCACTCGGACAGTGAGCGCGATCGGATGAGGCTCCGTTATGCATGAGATGAGCGCCTTGGTCGAAGAATTGCTCGGCGATCCGCTGAAGCCGGCGCGCGCGCATGCGCAGGCCGGCGAGCGCCTCATCGGCTATCTCGGGGTGGATGTGCCGGTCGAGCTCGTGAGGGCCGCGGGCGCCCGCGCCGTGCGTTTGCCTGCGCGCATGGAGGCCGATACACCGAACGCGAACCGCTATTTGGAGTCGAGCTTTGCACCGGCGCTGCGCTCGATCACCGAGCAGTGGTTGAGCGGAGCATACGACTTCCTCGATGCCGTGATCCTGTCGCGTTCCGAGGACGGCACGCAGCGGCTCTACTATTACCTCTGCGAGTTGCAGCGGCGGGGACTTGCAGGCGGACCGCCCGTTCTCCTGTACGACATTGCGAAGATTCCCCGCGCCCGCAGCGAGCGCCACACGCTCGCTGCGACGGTGAGCCTCGCGCGCGCGCTCGGTACGCGCATCGGGGAGCTACCGGATGCGCTCGCGGCGCGCAACCGCCGCCGCGAGCTGCTTCAGGGTCTCTGCCGATGGCGGGACGGCGCCTGCCCGCCACTCGGGACGGCAGTCGAGCGAGTGCTGCGAGCATCGGAGTTGGGTGACGCGGAGCCCTTCGATGAGACGCTCTCCCGATGGATGCGGGAGCCCGTCGCGGCCCGTTTCGGACCGCGCCTTTTCCTCGCCGGCAGTGCACCGCCGGATGAGCGCTTGCACGCGGCCATCGAGCGTGCCGGCGGGTGCGTAGCGGATGAGTTCGGGGATCATTCCGCACATCGGTTGGGGGAGCCGATTCCCTTGAAAGGCGCCGCCGACCCGATCGAACGCCTTGCGAGCCACTACCACGCGCTTCGGCAAGGACCGCGGGCCTTCTTCGATCGCGCGGCGGCGATCGGCGAGCAAGCCCGGCGCGTCAGGGCCGACGGGGTCGTGCTCTGGTTGATCGAGGAGGATGAATCGCTGGCGTGGGATGTTCCTGGGATCCAGCGCAGGGTGGGGGCCGAGGGAATTCCGCTTCTCACGCTGACGCGGCGCCGCTGGGATGCGGCGGACGGCGCTCTGGATGAAGTGCATCGATTCGTATCCGGTTTGGCCCCTAAGGACCAAGGGACACAAGCCTCATGATGGAAGCTATTGCGTGAACCTCCTTGCAGGACAGCGGATACTTGCCCTCGAAATGTCTGAGCGGAGCGCGCTCTGCCGATTCCTCGAATCGCTCGGCGGGCAGCTCGAGCACATCGATCGAGGAGCACTGGAGAATCCATCGGCCTTCGAGCAGAAGCTTGCGACCTCCTCGATGCTGCTCGATGGGATGGGGTTGTCGTCCCTCGAGGCGACCGGCTGGTCGAGCGCGCGCATCGAGGGGATCAACCCCGCGCTCGTGCACGTTTCAATCACGCCATTCGGCAGCTTCGGACCCCGAGCGAGGTGGTGCGGTCCCGAGCTCGTCGTCTCCGCCCTCGGCGGGGTGCTCGGACTGACCGGCACACCGGATCGGCCGCCCGTCAAGGAGGCACTCGATGCCTGTGGCTTTCATGCCGAGATGGTCGCAGCTGCGGGCGCCATGGCTGCGCACTACGAGCGCGCGGTGGGCGGGGTCGGACAGCACGTGGATGTGTCGATCCAGGAAGTAGCCTTCAGCCGCAACATCAACGGCATCCTCGTCTGGCAGTTCGATCGCCGCAAGCTCCATCGCGTCGGCGGCGCGCTCAACTACGGACGCGCCACGGTGCGGTGCATCTGGCCGCTCGCAAATGGCTGGTGCTTTCATACATTGATGACGGGCCGCCTCGGCGCACCCGCGAATCAAGCGCTCAGTGACTGGATAGAGGAGCGCGGGCTGCGCAATCCTCTGCGGGGAATCGACTGGGTGCATTACAACCGCTCGACGCTCGATCCTAAGGTCCGCGCTGATTGGGAGAGCGCGATCGAGGCGTTCTTTCGCACCCGGACCAAGGCCGATATCACCGGGGAGGGTCGCCGTCGCGGAATTAACGCGGTCCCCGTCCAGGAACCCGCCGACGTGCTCGCCGACCCGCACCTTGCGGCGCGCGATTTCTGGAGGGAGCAGGGCGGGGTGCGCGTCCCCGGTCGCTTCGTATCTTTCAAGGAGGGTGCAATGGCCCTCCCGGAAGGGCACCGTCCAGCCGGACGTCCCGGCCCGCTCGCGGGGGTGCGGGTCCTCGATTTCTCGTGGGCGCTCGTGGGCTCGATCACAACCAAGACGCTCGGTGATCTAGGCGCCGAGGTCGTCAAGGTGGAGAGCCGCAGCCGCCCATGCCTCTCCCGCATCGATGTCCAGGTGTCCGCGTCGCGCCAGGGTGAGTTCGATGACAAACCCTGGTTCGCGCATTTGAATAGCTCCAAGCGCAGCCTCGCGCTCGACTTGAAGAGGCCCGAGAGCCGGACGGTGATCGAGCCCCTGGTGCGGTGGGCTGACATCGTGGTGGAGAACTTCTCGCCGGGCACGATGGCCAAGCTCGGACTTGCGTTCGATGATCTGCAACGTCTGCACCCGGGCCTCATCCTAGTGTCAGGAAGTGTCTACGGGCAGACGGGGCCCCTTGCCCAGGAATGGGGCGTCGACGGGACGGGCGGCGCGTTGTCCTCTCGTACGCTCCTCACGGGCTGGCCGGACCGCGATCCCGTCATTCCCGGTGCAGTGCCCTACGGGGATGTGATCGTGCCGTACGCGATGGCTGCGGCGGCGACCGCTGCGCTCGCCCAGCGCCGCGCCGGGGGGCAGGGCGCCCATATCGATGCATCCATGTACGAGATCTGTGCACAGCAGATGTTTGAGGCGCTCGTGCAGGCACAGACGGGTCGCGCCCCGCAGCGCCGCGGGAATGCCGATCCGTGGGTGTTTCACCAGGGCGTCTACCCGGTAGCAGGCGAGGATCGGT
>JBOHZR010000091.1:0-6840 GCA_050738595.1 Steroidobacteraceae bacterium
CCCGCTCAGCGCCGCAGGCGTTGACGGAACGTGACCGAACGGAGTAAGAAACCCTCACAGCGCCGACCCGGCGGAATCCCCGGTCACGTTCGGGCGGAACAGGCGGTCACAATCGCCGGAATACGCACGAAACTGCACCTTCAAACACGACATCCGTCGATCTATAGTCTTCGCTCCGCCCATTTCGTCTAACGCAGCAGTGGACGAGACCCAAACAGAAATCCGAGCAGAAACTTCCGGCGTGAAGCTTCCGGCGAGGGATGCTCAGCGCTGCCGTGGTCAGCCGAGCTCGCGGCTTTCGATCACCGCGCGTCTCTCGCACGATGAGAAAGCGCGCTTCAAGGCGCTCGCTCGGCACTTCGGCCTATCGGAATCCACGCTCGCGTTGCGCGCGATTCGTATTCTCCTCGATGGCGACAAACCCTGGTCGCGCCGGCAGCCGCAAATCGATTTGGAGCACACTGCAGCCAGTGACAGGCTCACCATCCGCCTGCGGCCGGGCGATGGCATCGAAGTGATACGGCGTGCCACGGAACGCGGCTTAAAGCCAGCGACGTATGTCAGTGCTCTGGTGCGCGCCCACATCACCGCCAACCCGCTACTGCCGACTGCGGAAATTAATGCACTGAAGATGAGTATCGGGGTGCTCTCGGCGCTCGGCACGGTGCTCGCGAATACGAGCCGCGACGGCATTCCGTCCGGCCCTCAGGGGGAGGTCTACCGCGAAGCCATTCGGCGCACGCGCGGTGAGATCGCGGCCCTCGAGCAGCGCATCGTTGACCTCACCCGGGCCGCTCTCATCGCTTGGGAGACCGGTTCGTGACGAAACGCCTGTTGCGAATGCCCTTGGACGGCCCGTTGCTGTTTGACCTCATTAGTCACGGCCGGCTGGGTTCGGCGGGGCGCTTGAGCCTGCCCCAGATCGAGCAGATCCGGCGCACGGTGCGGCGCGTACCCGAGGTCATGGTCAAAGTGACTGGCGGCGGGCGCAGCGTACGCGCCGTCGCGGCCCACCTCGCTTATATCGGCCACGAGGGAGAGGTGGAGCTCGACACAGATCGGAGTGAGCACATTCCGGAAGATGGGCAAAAGGAATTCCTCGGTACCTGGCACCTCGAGCTCTCCGCCGGGCAATACCGACCAAAAGGCGCCGCGCAGTCCGTCGCAACGCGTATCAAGCTGGTGCACAACATCGTACTCGGGATGCCCTCCCCCACACCGCCCGAGAAGGTGCTCGCGGCCGCCAAGGCCTTCGCGCGAGAGAAGTTCGGTTCTCAGCATCGCTACGCCATGGCGCTGCACACGCATCAGCAGCACCCGCACGTTCACCTGGTCGTGAAGGCCGAGCGCGAAGACGGGCACGGGCGGTTGCATATCGATAAAGCAATGCTGCGGGAATGGCGGCAGGATTTTGCACGGATGATGCGCGAACAAGGGATCGCCGCGAATGCGACATCGCGGTTCGCGCGAGGCCAGACGAAGCGCGCAACCAAGGACGCCTTCTACCGAACCCGGCAGCGGGGAGAATCGTACGTCCTCCGTGAAAATCTCGACGGCATTGTGCGGGAGCTCAAGCAGACGAAAACCATCTCCGATCCGGCGCGGGCGCAGCTCCTCGAGACTCGAAAGGCCATCATCGCCGGCTGGAACGCCATCGCGGCCAAATTGGAGGCCCAAGGCGAGATCAGCCTGAGCGGCGACGTGCGCTATTTCGCGAAGCACCTTCCGCCCGTCCTGACGGACCGAGAACGGCTCGCAACGCAGTTCATTCGTTTTGTGCAGGCGAAGCAATCCGCGCGCACCCCACGGGACGACCGGGTTCGTGATCCGACACTGGAACGAACGCGGTGAGAGCTCAAAATTCCGGAGCGACTCGAATGTCCGTCGACAAGCAACAGTTCCAGCTACCCCTTACAGTCAGCGTCAGTCGCCCGAGCCGATCGGCGCCGGCCAGCCGCGAGCGCGCGGTGCGTCCAGTGCCGGCACGGGTCGCGGGAATCGACCAGGTGCTCAGCACGCGCGATGTTGAGCAAATCACCGGGCGGCACCGGTGCACGATTTATCGTTGGGTGTGTGCCGGTACTTTTCCGCCAAAGCGAGCCGGCGATGGTCGGGGTTGGCTTCGCTCGGATATCGAGCGCTGGCTCAGCGGCGCAGGATCACCCTCCGCTCCTCCCGCCGACGCTGCGAGCAGTGGGTAGGTTTTCGGCTTCAGCCCGGCTGCAGGGTTATCTTCAGTCCTAGCGCGTGCAGCACTTTGAGCACCGTTCCGAAGTTGGGGTTGCCGTCCTTCGAGAGCGCCTTGTAGAGGCCCTCTCGCGTCAGTCAGGTCTCCTTTGCAAGCTGCACCATGCCTCGGGCACGGGCGACATCGCCGAGCGCTGCGGCAATCAATGCGGGGTCCTCCGGGGCCTCCTCGATGCATGCCTGAAGGTACGCGGCCATGTCCTCCTCGGACTTGAGGTAATCGGCGGCATCCCATCGGGATAAAGTCTCTTTTGCACGTCGCTTCGCGGCCATGGTTTACCCCTTCCAGTCCTTTGCGATCGCAATTGCGCGCTTGATGTCTGCGTCCTGAGTCCGCTTGTCTCCGCCGCAGCAGACGAGTACCAGAGCCTTCCCCCGTTGTGCGTAGTACACGCGGTAGCCCGGGCCGTAGTCGATTCGCATCTCGCTCACGCCCGATCCGACTGGTTTTACGTCGCCAGCGTTGCCGAGCGAGAGTCGCCGAATACGCGCGTTGATCCGCGCTCGAGCCTGCGGATCGCGAAGTCCGGTGAACCACGCCTCGAAGGTGGCGGACTTCAGGACCTCAAGCATGACCATACAGTGAACTGTGGTTTACCGTCTGTCAACCACGGATTACAAGACGGTTTGCTCTAAGCTTGACGTGCTGCCGCTCGGAGCAGTTCCCGGAAATGGGACCACTCATGGGACCACCGGAGGTTTTTCGAGTGATCGGAAATGCTGATCGGAGCGCCGAGATTTGAACTCGGGACCCCTTGCACCCCATGCAAGTGCGCTACCAGGCTGCGCCACGCTCCGACCGACTGTTCTTCTTCTTCATGCTCGCGGACTGGTCCGCGATTTCCGCACGGGTGGGGAAGTACCGCACGGTGGGGCCTCGCCCCACGTATCGATGATACGCCATCCTTGCCCGGGGGCGCGCCCCGCAGCGATCGGCCCGCCGCGGCCGTCGCCACCCCTGACCGCCGCGCCCTCAGCGCCGCAGGAGCTTGAGAACCTCCTCGAGCTCCGCCCTCACCTGGCGCACGATCTGCTGCGCCTGGCTCACGTCCGATCGGGCCTCCTCTCCCGTGAGCTTGTTGCGAGCCCCGGTGATCGTGAATCCCTGCTCGTAGAGTAGGCTGCGAATCTGGCGGATGACGATCACATCCTGGCGCTGATAGTAGCGCCGGTTGCCGCGTCGCTTGACGGGCTTCAGCTGGGGGAACTCCTGCTCCCAGTAGCGCAGCACGTGCGGCTTCACGCCGCAGAGCTCGCTCACTTCGCCGATCGTGAAGTAGCGCTTGCCCGGGATCGGCGGGAGGGTGTCGTTATTCTTTGGCTCCAACATACGCTTCGACCCGCGCCTTGAGCTTTTGGCCCGGCCGGAAAGTTACCACGCGCCGGGCGCTGATCGGGATCTCCTCGCCGGTCTTCGGATTGCGGCCGGGACGCTGGTTCTTGTCCCGCAAATCGAAGTTGCCGAACCCGGAGAGCTTCACCTGCTCGCCGTTCGAGAGCGCCGCGCGCACCTCTTCGAAGAACAGGTCGACGAGCTCGCGCGCTTCGCGCTTGTTGAGTCCGAGCTGGTTGAAGAGCGCTTCCGCCATCTCAGCCTTCGTCAAAGCCGACATACCTTATTCTCGAATTCTCGCGCCCAGCTGTGCGGTCAGGTCCGCCACGATGGACGCGACCATGCGGTCCACGTCCTCGTCGGTAAGAGTGCGAGAATTGTCCTGAAAAATCAAGCCCAAAGCAACGCTCTTTCGACCTTCTTCTACGCCGCCCCCCCGATATACGTCAAAGATCCGCGCTTCGCGCAGCAGCTTCGAGCCCGTCAAGATTACACGCTCGCGCAGGGCAGTTGAAGTCACTGCCTCATCGACGACCACCGCGATGTCGCGGCGCACCTGCGGGAAGCGAGAAACATCGCGCGATCGCGGCAGTTCCAGCCGTAAGCTCGCGAAGTCGAGCTCGAACAGAATCGGCACACTCACGAAGCCCAGCTCGCGAACGAGACGCGGGTGCAGCTCACCGATCCAGCCGACCTCGGCGCGCTCCGCGCCGGGCGGTGTTGTCACATTCGCGCGCCCCGGCGTGCTGACCGCGGCATCGGTGCTGACCGCGGCATCGGTGCTGGCCGCGGCACCCGCACTTGCCGGCGCACCGCTCGCGCGAGCGCTGCGCACGATGCGAGCGCTTCGCCCGGGATGCAGACACACCAGCGCGGCCGTCTCGAATGCGAACGCGGCGCGATTGCCCGTGCCGGCCAGGACCGCCTCGAGATCCGCTTTCACGTCGAAGAAATCAACAGGAACGCGCGCGTCGGCGGAGCTTCCCCATTGCTCGGGCAGCCTCGGGCCGAGCGCGAGCCCGGCGAGCGTGTCGATCTCGGTGAGCTGGCCGTCGTGCACACGAAAGCGCGTGCCATGCTCGAAGAGCCGGACGCGATCCTGCTGGCGGCTCTGGTTCTCGAGCGCGGCGCGCACCAGGCCGGGCCACAGAGATACACGCATGACGGACAGGTCGCTTGCGATCGGATTGGCGATGGCGAGGCTCTCGCGCTCCGGGAACAGCCGTGTCTGCAGCCCCGGATCGACGAACGCGTAGTTGACGGCCTCAAACCAGCCGCGCGCGGCGAGGCTCTCGAGCACCGCCTGCTCGCGCGGAGTCTCCTCCGGCAGCGGCGCGAAGCGCTGAGCGACGGCGGCGTCCACTTCAGCGAACGCGCCGTAGCCCGCGATTCGTGCGATCTCCTCGATGAGATCCGCCTCGATCGTGATATCGAAACGATGCGGCGGCGGCGTCACGGCCCAGCCCTCGGTCGTGCGGGCCACGGACATCTGCAGTGCGCCGAAGATCGCCTCCACGCGCTCCGGTGGCACCGGTGCGCCGAGCACACGTGCGATCTGCGCGCGCCGCAGCCGAACAGGCAGACGCCGTGGCAGGTACTCGTCGGCGCGCGCAACTGCGACGTCGCCCGGCGAACCGCCGGCGATCGCGTAGATCAGCTCGGTGACACGCTCCAGCGCGCGCTCCTGGCCGGACGGATCGACGCCGCGCTCGAAGCGCTGACTGGCGTCGGTCGCGAGGCCCAGGCGGCGCGCGCGCCCGGCAATCGCTTCCGGCGCGAAATAGGCGACCTCGAGGAACACATCGACAGTGCCCGCAGTGACCGCGGTGCGTTCGCCGCCCATGATGCCGGCAACGCCCACTGCGCCTTCACCGTCGGCGATCACGAGCACATCTGGATCGAGCTCGACGCGGCGTCCGTCGAGCAGCTGCACGGGCTCTCGGGACGCGGCGAGGCGCACCCGGATATCCCCGCGAAGCTTCGCGATGTCATACGCATGCAGGGGCTGCCCGAGCTCGAGCATGACGTAATTCGTCGCATCGACCACCGGACTGATCGATCGCAGTCCGGCTCGTCGCAACCGCTCGCGCATCCAGAGGGGCGTCGCAGCTCGGTTGTTGGCGCCCCGAATCACACGGCCGGCGAATTTCGGGCAGGCCGTCGAAGCGGCGAGATGAACACGGATCAGATCCGTATTGCGCGCGCCCATCGGCTCGACCCTCGGTCCGGCAAGCGCGAGGCCGCTGAGCGCGGATACCTCGCGCGCCACGCCGAGCACGGACAGTGCATCGCCGCGGTTCGGTGTGATGTTGAGATCGAGCACGACGTCGTCGAGCTCGAGATAATCGCGCAGCGGCTGACCGATGGGCGCGTCGGAAGGGAGCTCGATCAGCCCCGAGCTCGGTTCGGCAAGACCGAGCTCTTTCGCGGAGCAGAGCATGCCCTGGGACTCGATGCCGCGGATCCTCGCGGCCTCGATTGCAACTGGCCCGGCTGGCCCGGGCAGCACGGCACCGACCCGCGCGAGAGCTGTCCTCAGGCCCGCGCGGGCGTTGCTCGCGCCGCAAACGATTTGCAGCAGCGGCCCACCTGCCCCCGCCGCGACCCGGCACACCCGGAGCTTATCGGCTTGCGGATGCGGGGCGGCATCAAGGATCTCCGCGACGACGACGCCGGAGAACGGCGGCGCGGCGGGCTCGAGGGATTCCACCTCGAAACCCGCCATCGATAGCCGATCGGCGAGCTCGCGCGCCTCCCAGGGCACGGGGACCCACTCGGTGAGCCATCGATGAGAGACTTTCATATCCGACGCTCGAATGCCGCCCGTTGAATCAGAACGCGGCGAATTGCTCGAGGAAGCGCAGATCGTTCTCGAAGAACAGCCGCAGATCGTTCACGCCGTAGCGCAGCATCGCGAGCCTGTCGATACCGGCGCCGAATGCATAGCCGCTGTAGCGGTCGGCATCGATTCCGCCCGCCTCGAGCACGCGCGGATGCACCATGCCGCAGCCTGCGACCTCGAGCCAGCCGGTGTGCTTGCACACGCGGCAGCCCCGGCCGTGACACAGCACACAGGTGATGTCGACCTCCGCCGACGGCTCGGTGAACGGGAAGTACGACGGCCGCAGCCTCAGCGACAGATCCTGCTCGAAGAACGCCTCCATGAACCCATGCAGCGTCGCCTTGAGGTTCGCGAAGCTGACGTGCTCATCGACCAGCAGCCCTTCGACCTGGTGGAACATCGGCGTGTGGCTGACGTC
>JBOHZR010000092.1:0-2029 GCA_050738595.1 Steroidobacteraceae bacterium
ACGTAGAGCAGCGCGAGTTTCGAGCCGTTGCGCTGCGCATCGGCGACGAGCTTCGGCAGGCGCGTTTTGAGGTAGAGCCGATTCGGCAGACCCGTGAGCGAGTCGCGATGTGCGAGCCGGATCAGCCGCCGGCGATGCGCGCGCCTCTGCCGCTCGAGCCGGCGGCGCGCCGTGATATCGCGCCCGACGACACACACGAGCTCCTCGGCGTCGAGCCGGATCCAGCTGAACGTCACTTCGGCCGGGAAGCTGCGTCCATCGCGGCCGTTAAGCGTGAGCACGCGGCTGCCTCCGGCGAGGCGCTCGCGCAGGCGCGTGAGGCGCGCGTGCGCGAGGCCGTTGGAGAGGCTCTCGAGGGGTACTCCGATGAGCTCGGCGACCTCGAATCCGAGGGCACGCGCAGCGGCAGGATTCGCTTCCACGATCGAGCCGCTGCCCGCATCGGCGAGCAGAATGCATTCCTCGAGCTGCCCCCCGACGCTGCGGTAGCGCCGCTCCGTCAGCGTGCGTGCGCGCGAGAAGCGGCCGATGAGCAGCAGCAGTCCGAAGACGATGCCTCCGAAGCAGCCCGTGATCCCGATGATGATCGCCATGCCGGCGCGGTCGATGGGCAATGCGTCGCGGTGCACCCCCGTCGACAGCACGACGAGCGGCTGGCCGGCGACATCACGCAGCAGTGCGTAGCCGTTCAGCATGTCCCCGACGGTGAGGCGCAGAAGCGGCGCTGCGGCCTGTGGTGCCGATGCGAGCCAGCGGCGGACCTCCTCCGGAAGGCGCAGCATCGCAGGCCCGGACGCGAGCGTGAGCGCGATGGGCAGCTGGCTCGACTTTGCGGCGCGTTCAGCGGTCTGCCGCCCGAGATAGCGCCCGACCAGCAGCGTGCCCACAGGCGGCCCACTGCGGTCGGTCCTCAAGATGGCTTTGACCGCAAAGGCGAGCGCACCACGCGGCAGACCGATGAGCCTTGCGAGCGGGCTCGCTCCCGCCGCGGCATCGATGCGCGACGCCTCGCGCGCGAGCTGTGCAAGCTCATCCGGCGCAAGCTCCGCGAGCCGGCCGGGCTGAGCGGCATCGAGCTTCGCGGCGTAGACGGTGCGGCCCTCCGTATCCCGGATCCAGAGCACGTCGACGTCGATGCTCTTGAGCAGCTGCGCCGGGAGTCTCGCGGCGACGCGCTCCGGATCGGGGCGCGGGCTCATCGCCGCGTACATCTCGTCCCACTCGGCTCCCCGGACGGCGGCGGTGTCGAGCGCAGCGAGACGCGTCTCGAGCGCGCGGCGCGCCCGATCGACACCTTGGCGCGTCGCATCGGCCTCCATCGCCGCAAAGCTGTGCGCCAGGACCAGCCGCGCGACCTGGAAGGTGCCCGCCGCCAGGATGACCGCGAGCAGCGAACAAAGAATGATGGATCGCGCGCGCACTCGATATCGGCGAATCGCGGGTCTCGGAGTCTCGTCCTCCAAGGTCTGTTTCGGCCTCTGCGGCCAATGAGTTGAGGCCGTCATGTGTGACGCATGTCACGCTTCGCCGGGCAAGCGAGCGGATTTGCGCGCGCCTCGAGACTCGCGAGCCCGAGCAACACCGCGAGCAGGGTGCAGCTCATCGCGCCTGCCCCGGCGCTGAATAGATCCGGGGCTCGCGACCCCCATTCGCAGCATCCGATCAGTATGGCACCCCTCGAGCTCGAGGACCGGCGAAACCGCTCACATTGTGCGTCGATCTTCTGTTAACCTTCGCGCCCCTTCGAGCCGGTATGCGCGCGAGCGCTCATGGACCGCCCGATCCGCAACATCGCGATCATCGCCCACGTCGACCACGGCAAGACGACGCTCGTCGATTGCCTCCTCAAGCAGTCAGGCACCTTTGCCGCTCACGAGAAAGTCGGCGAACGGATCATGGATTCGAACGAGATCGAGCGCGAGCGCGGCATCACCATCCTGTCCAAAAACTGTGCGATCGAGTACGGCGGCACGCGCATCAACATCGTCGACACCCCGGGTCACGCCGACTTCGGCGGCGAGGTAGAACG
>JBOHZR010000093.1:0-6789 GCA_050738595.1 Steroidobacteraceae bacterium
CGGCCGACCGTCCACAGCTCTGCACGCTCGTCACTGTCCTCCTTGATGCGTTTGTACACGAAGCCGTGGTCGAATTCCTCGAAGGCGAGCTTCAGGTGCTTCGCTCCGTGCGGGACCACGCCGCGCCTCAGGCGCTGTCCCCAATTCTCGTGCATCCACTCGAAGTGAACCGGATCGATGGAGTTCTCCTGGCACTGGAGCCAGTTGCAGGGAACCTCGGAGAGCACCACCTGCACGAATCCGTTCGGCCAGAAGTAGGGCTCCCAGTCCGGCAAACAAGGAGCGGGCAACGGGCCGAGATAAGCCCAGATGAGTCCGGCCTTCGACTCGACCGGATAAGCCGTGGTGCGCACCCGGGCCTTGGTGTCGCGCTCGGGAAACAAAGTGTCATCGAAGGGTTGCGCGGTGCACTGCCCCGATTCGTCGAAGCACCATCCGTGATAATTGCAGCGCAGACCGTGCGGCTCGACCATGCCGTACGCGAGATCTGCACGCCGGTGCGGGCAGTGCCGACCGATGAGCCCGAAGTGACCCCCGAGATCTCGGTACAGGACGAGCTCCTCACCCATCAACCGAACGGGTTTGGTCGAGCGGGCGTCGAATTCCGAAATGCCCGCGATAGGCATCCAGTAGCGCCGAAGCAACGCGCCCATGGGGGTGCCCCTGCCGACGCGGGTCAAGCGGTCGTTGAGCTCTGCGCTTATCACGGCCCGCCGCTCCTATCGGGTTCCATCCAGCGCCATGACCACAGTCCTCTGCGAGGTAGTCGCGATCCAGATAGTCGCGCTTGAAACGCCGAGAACGATTAGCTCTCGAGCCAACGAATGGCCTCGCGACCGCTCGCAAAGCGCCACCCCTTATCGGCGGCTTCTTCCTTCAACGAGTCTTTGAGGGCGGCGCGCAGCTGCGTGGCTGAATGCTTCGCGCCTGCACGGGCAGCCCACGCCTTGAGTGCAGCTGACGCACTTCGTTTGCCTGTGCGCGCCATGAGCGCCTCAATTTCACGATCACTAAGTTGAACCGTAACGTTGGTCATCGGTGCCTCCGCAACCGATTATATGCCGTCGCCCCCTGCGTGCGCCTCAAGCGCAGCCGTGGACGCGATAGGAGCCGCAAACAGGCCATTCCGACTGCTGGATCGGTTCACTCCTTTGGCCGCTTGCGCCGCTTGCGCCGCCTGCGCCGCTCGAGCCGTGAGTCATCGAGATCGAGCGCGTTTGGGCCCAAACTCGTCCAGGTCTGTCGATGCCAATCCGGACACTACTTTTCTGTATGTTTTCCGTACGGATCGTCAATCGAGTCGGTAAGTGTTTGAAATCTGGTGGCGGTACAGGATTCGGACCTGTGACCCCTGCCGTGTGAACGCCGCCGGCGATGTTCGGGAGGTCAGCGAGTGCAAAAGTGAAACGTGTGCTAGCGCGTGCGCTCAGCTAGCGAGCGCGCTTCGATGGCGTCCAGCTGCGCAGCCATTTCGGGCTTTACCGGAGCGCCGCTGGCCTGCAGCGTCCAACGCCCCGGCGTTCCAACGTAAGTACCCTTCGTGATAGCGCCACCCGGCATCTGCCACACCGTCTCGATAGTCGTATTCGATCCCTGCTTTGCCGGGTCGCGCAGCTTGATGACCTTGCTCGTGACCTCGAAGATCTTCGTTTCGGGAGTCTTTGGCGTCTCTGCCATATCGTCACTCACTTGGCTGCTTACGGCGGCTAGCGTAAACCTCATTGCGGGCAACGTGTACCGCGCCTTGCGCGATCTCACAGACCCGCGGCTCCCGCACGTTTCGCGTTCTTGCCACTGGCGTGGCATCGAGCGACCTCGAGCAGGCCGATACTCGCTTTGCCCGGGTCGCGCAGATGCGCTACTTTGGCGGCCACTCCGATCAGGGGATTGCCGAGACACTGGGCATCAGCGACCGGACGGTGCAGCACGATTCGGAGAAGGCCCGGCTGATCCTTGCGGCTTCATGAGGTCAACCAGGCGCGACTGCGCGCCAGCTCTCGAGACGGCGATGGGGCTATCGATTCCACAGATGGCGCTGATGAGTCGGCTGCTCGATGAGGCCCTGCCGCTGGACGCGGATGGCCGGCGTCGCTGGCTCGAAGCGCTCGCTCCAGAATACCAGCCCCTGGCCGCCGCACTGCGCGAAGCACTGTTGCCGGCCGAGTCGGACGGGGGCCTTGCCCGCCTGACGGGCGTCGGCGCGCCCGGCGATCTGGGGCGGATTGGAAGCGCTCCACGACCCGGTGAATCCGTGGGACCCTACCGCCTGATCCGGCCGCTGGGGGAAGGCGGCATGGCGGAGGTGTGGTTGGCGCAGCGCGCCGACGGTGCCTTCAGGCGGGATGTGGCGCTGAAGCTGCCGACGCTCGTGCGACTGCGCAAAGACCTTTCGAGCCGATTTTCGCGCGAGCGCGATATCCTCGCCGGGCTCGAGCACCCGCACATCGCTCGGTTCTATGACGCGGGCGTGAGCTCGAACGGGCTGCCGTACCTGGCGATGGAGTATGTCGCCGGGGAGCCCGTGACCACTTGGTGCGATTCGCACCGGCTGGCCGTTCGCGAGCGCCTGAGGCTGTTTCTGCAGGTTCTTGATGCGCTGCAGTATGCGCATAGCCACCGCGTCATTCACCGCGACATCAAACCGTCGAATATCCTGGTAACCGCCACCGGGCAAGTGCGGCTGCTCGATTTCGGAATCGCCAAGCTGCTCGCTCCGGAAGATGATCAATCCGATTTGACGCAGCTCTACGGTCGCGCGCTGACCCCATACTATGCGAGCCCGGAGCTCTTGCGGGGCGAGCAGATCGGCGCAACGGTCGACATCTACGCGCTGGGGGTGGTTCTGTACGAGCTGTTCTGTGGGAACAAGCCGTACGGGTTGAATGGCGCCACGTCTCTCGCACAACTGGAGCGGGCGATCACGAGTCTCGAGGTGAAGCGGCCCAGCACTCATCTCGCGCCGGGCGCCGCGAGCAGCAGAGGCACGACGGAGCGCCGGCTCGCCCGGCGTTTGCGGGGTGACCTGGATGCGATCGTCCTGAAGGCGCTCGGGAAGGCGCCCGCGGACCGGTATGAAAGTGCCGCCGCGTTCGCGGAGGACTGTCAGCGAAGTCTGCGTGGGGACCCGGTGGACGCGCGACCGGATTGGCTCGGCTACCGTGCTTCCAAGTTCGTGTTGCGCCACCGGGGCGTCCTGGCAACAGCGGCCGCCGCCGCGCTCGTCGCCGGCATTTTCGGTTATGCCGTCGCGAATTTGACGCCTGGCTTGCTTGCCTTGCAGCGCCCGCGCCCGCCGCAGCACGCGGGCGCTGCGCAGGTGACCGCGGAGCCGGCGGCACTGGAGAGTTCATCCGGCGGCGCCCGCTCTTCGGAAGGTCCGCTTGCGGTCCCCGCGGTGAGCGCCACCACCCGCGCGTCCGCGGGGGCGTCTGCTCCCATACAGGCGTTGCCCAATCCGCGCATCGCAGTCCTGCCATTTGAAAACCTCTCGCCGGACCCGAATAACGCCTTCTTCACCGAGGGCCTGCACGAGGAGATTCTGACCGAGCTTGCCAACCACGGACCCGGGCTGGATGTGATCTCGAACACGACGATGTCTACCTTCCGGGACAAACCGATCGCCGTGCAGACTCTCGCCCGTGACCTGAACTGCTCCTACGTGCTCGAAGGTTCGGTGAGTCGAGAAGGCAATCACGTGCGGCTCACGCTGCAGCTCATCGATGCGCGCAGTGACCGCCACCTGTGGGCCGAGGACTACGATCGAAAGCTGATGAGCGCAATGGCGCTCGAGCGCGAGGTCGCGGTCGTCGTGGCGAAGCAGCTGTCACGGAGATTTCTGGGCCCCACGGAGGCAGGGGGCCTGGCTTCGGATCCGCAGGCTTACGACCTTTACCTCAAGGCGCGCGCGGCGGAGAGCAGCGCGTTTCGCGCCGGTTCACGGGAGGAATTGCGCAGCGCCCGGCGGCTTTTGGACCAGGCCATCGCGCTCGACCCGAAGTTCGCGCGCGCTTACCTGGAACGGATGTCGCTGCTGCTGCAGCAGTTCCTCAACAACTATTCTCCGCCCGACGAGGTGCTGCCGCAGGCGCAGGCAGACCTCGCGGCCGCGCAGCGCCTGGCACCCGCCGATCCCGCCGTAACTGAATTTGCCGGCGTCATGGCCTACGCGACCGAGGATTACGGCCGCGCGCTGCAACTGTTCCGGGCGGCCGAAGCCGCAGGGCTTGGCGACCCGGAGCTGCTCAACTGGAAGGACAATCTGCTCTTGGCCATGGGTCGTTACCGAGAGGCCGCCGCACTCAGCGCGCGGCTCGCGGACCTCGATCCGAGGAACGAGTCGGCACAGAACTGGTGGATCTACATGCTCATGGAGCTTCACGAGTACCCGGAGGCCCTGCGTCTTGCGGACACATTCATGGTCCGCGACCCTCACAACACGCTCTGGCTGGACGAGCGTGACATGGTTCTGGGCTACGCCGGCGGGAACTTTGCGCCGCGCCATTCCGAGTTGGCCCCGCTGCTTTCGAAACGCTGGCATACGGCCGAGGAATTTGAGTCCGCCTTCCAGCTGAAACGCATTGAGTTGAACCTCCAACATCGCTTCGCGGATCTCCGCACGCTCATCGACAAGGCGCCGGTCCAGGATTGGCGCAACACCTATAATGATTGGCCGCTGTATCGCGTCGGACGCATGCCCCTCGCGGACGAGCGCGGCTGGATGGACCTGATGCTCGGCGATAGGGTGCAGGCGCGGCGCGACGGCGAGCGGATTGAGGCATTCCTCAAGCGCACGCCCGAGACGAAGTGGAATCGTTGGTTCCGCGGGATGCTGCGAGCGGATGCACAGCTGTTCATGGGTGATGCTGAGGCGGCAATCCGGACGGCCGCGGACGCTGTTGCGCTGACCCGATCTCGCCCGGACGTGTCAGACCAGATGGACGCGTACGTGTGGCGAGTAAGGCTCCTTGCCTGGAGCGGCCGCAAGGAGGAGGCCGTACGGCATCTGGACGGGCTATCGACATCCCTACCCGGGCTGTGGCCGGGGGAAATTTTGACAAACCCCGTATATCACATTCCGCTAGGGCAGAATGCTGGCTACCGCGCGCTCACGGCACGGCTCGCCAGGCAGATGCAGGCGCTGGCGCTCAAATAGCGCGCGTCCCGCAGTGCACTCGTGCGGCGCGGTGCAGCTGGCTGCTGCTGCGCGGCTGGAAGTCCCCCTCGTCGTTCTATCGCGTATCGGCTCCCCATTGGTGCGCTTCGTAGCGCGTCGCTTGGGCCCGTCAGGACGCCGAGGGGCGCGGAATCGCTTGAAGAATGGCGAAGTTTTGGGCAGTCTGCCGAGCGTCCTTTCGGCCGCGCAGCGGTTTGCGAGGACTGGCGAGTCGAAACAAGCCTTGGGGGGGACTCACATGCACTATCGAATTCTTGGCTCTCTCGCCGTTGGCACAGCCGTATTCGTTTGCCTTGGCGCCCGACAGACCTCGGCGCAACCAGCACCGCCGATGTCCGAGAGCGTCGCAGGCTACCATCTCGCCAAGTCCATTCCTCTGCCGGACGTAGGCGGTTGGGATTATCTTGGAATTGACGAACAAAACCATCACCTGTTTGTTTCCCATGGCGACGAAATTCTGGTCCTCTCGACCAAAACCAATCAGCTAATTGGCAAGATCGCCCCGACACCGGGCGCCCATGGCGTGGTGATTTCCGAGAGAGATGGGCACGGCTTTACCAGCAACACTCGCAATAGCAGCGGCCAGCAGGGCGTGAGCAGCTTCACCGAATTCAATGCCAAGACGCTGGCGATAATCAAGCAGATCATCCTCCCGGTCGGCGGCTCTGACGGCATCGTCTACGATCCGGCTTCCGATCGCGTCTTCGGTTTAACTCACCGCAAGAAGGATTTCGCTGTGGATGCGGCCACGGGAAAGGTTGCCGGCGTCATTGATATCCCCGGCGCAGCCGAATCGGCCGCCGCTGACGGCAAAGGCCACCTTTATAATGTCATGGAAAATCTCAGCACGATCGTAGACATCGACACTCACAGGTTGAAAGTCGTTCATCAGTGGCCTCTGGCTCCCTGCGTGGGTCCTGCGGGCGTGGCCATGGATACCGCAACCCGCCGCATCTTCATCGGCTGCCATGGCGGCGGTGAGAACAGCTCCGGGGTAATGGTGGTCTTCGACCCGGATGCCGGCAAGGTCGTCGCCACTGTGCCGATCGGCGGCACGGGCAATGACGCAGTGCGCTTTGACCCGGGCGCCAAGTTGGCGTTTGCCTCGGTGGGCCAGGGCGATATCACCATCGTGCGCGAAGACTCGCTTGACGAGTTCACGGTGCTCGGAAACGTCAAAACCGAGCAAGGCGCGCGCACCATGGAGTGCGACACTTCGACTCACACGCTCTATTCGGTCACCGGCCGGTTCGGTCCGCCGCCCCCGCCCGAGCCGAATGCTCCGCCTTTTCGTGGGCGCTTCCGCCGCGGGCCGATGATCCCGGGAAGCTTTAGGTTACTGGTCATCCCGAACCACTGAACCACTCGGAATGTCCCGACGCCGTCCTGCGGGGTCGGGACCACCACTGGCCGCCGACTGGCGTGAAACCACGGCACAAGCCGGCAACATCCGGCCATTTCCTGCCGTTCGACACGGTTGCGAGGGCTTCCTGTTGGCGGTGGCATAGAAGCGCCTGATTTTGGTGGTGCGGCGCGGTTTTCGGTATGAGAGGGCCGTTGTCGATCGCGGTGGCGGAGTTTTGGAGTGACGGGTCAGAACGGTGAGTCGTCACTCG
>JBOHZR010000094.1:0-11188 GCA_050738595.1 Steroidobacteraceae bacterium
CCGGATCGGCCGTCGGGGAGTTGCTCGCCGCGGAGGGCTTTGAGGTGCCGCTCCTTCACATCGGCATCCCGGACCGCTTCATCGAGCACGGCTCGCGCGAGGACTGCCTCGCCGCCGCAGGACTCGATGCTCCGGCGCTCGAGGCGCGGGTGCTGCGCTGGTGGCGCGAACGGCGGGGACTCAACGTCCAGTTGACCGCCTAAGCGCGCGCCGCTCGTGGGCGCTCGGCTGAAATTCGGGATCATGGATCACGTCGATGCGAGCGGGCTCTCGCCGGCGGACCAATATGCCATGCGGCTCGACCTGCTCGAGGCTGCCGACCGCCTGGGGTTCTACTCCTATCACGTGGCGGAGCATCACGGTACGCCGCTCGGACTGGCGCCCTCGCCCAACGTCTATCTATCCGCCGTCGCGCAGCGCACGCAGCGCCTGAAGCTCGGTCCCATGGTGTACGTCGCGGCGCTCTATCATCCGATGCGCCTCGCCGAGGAAGCCTGCATGCTCGATCAGTTGAGCCGCGGGCGGCTGCAGCTCGGGATCGGACGCGGGGCGGTGTGGCCGGAGCAGGCGCTCTACGATGTGGACCCGGCAACGGTTCCCGACCGCTATGCCGAGGCGCGCGACATCCTGCTGCAGGCGCTCACGTCCGAGCGCGTGAGCTTCAGCGGCAAGTACTTTCGCGTGCAGGACTTCCCGATGGTGCTCCGGCCCTATCAGAAGCCGCGGCCCCCGCTCTGGTACGGCATCGGCAATCCGGACTCCGCGGTGTGGGCGGCCGCAAACAGCGTCAATGTCGTCTCGCTGCTCCCGGCGGGCATCGCGCGACGCGCGCTGGACCGCTATCGTGAGGAGTGGGCCAAGCTCGGCCGCCTCGAGGCGGAACTGCCATTCCTCGGGCTTGCGCGCCACGTGGTCGTCGCGGAGACGGACGACGAGGCCCGCCGCCTTGCGCGCGCGGCGTTCCCGCGCTGGCGCAAGTCCTTCTCGGCGCTCTGGGACGAGCGGGGCATCCCGTTTCCGTTCGAGTTTCCGTGGGAGTGGGATGGCCTCGCGGAGCGCCGTCTCGCGTGCGCGGGCTCGCCGCGCACCGTACGCGAGTTCCTCGCCGAGCAGGCGGCCGAGGCGGGCGCGACGTTCTTCCTCTGTCAGCTCATCTTCGGCAGCATCGCGTACGAGGATGCGCTCAAGTCAATCACGCTGTTCGCGAAAGAGATGCTGAAATGAAGACGTATGCAATCAGTCGGAAGTTTCGCGTCTTGCTGCTGTTGCCGATCCTCGCAATCGGCGGCTGCGCCGCGATGGGGTTCGGCTACGGGGTCGACCCGTACGGCATGGACCCGTACGGCTATGGCGTGGGACTCGATCCCTATGGGTACCCTTACGCCGATTGGTACGGGGGTTATGCGTACGGGCCGTCAGCCGTGATTCCGTACACTGGCTCGGCGCTGGGCGGCGCGCCTCATCCGGGTCGGGAGATTCAGCCGCATCGAGGGCCGAGGCCGCATCGAGGGCCGGGGTCGAATCACCGCTCCGCGCGCAGGACGACCTCTTCGGGCGTGTGGACGAAATAGCCCTGGATGTACTGCACGCCGAGCTGCCATAGCACGGCCATCGTGTTCGCATCTTCCACGCGCTCGGCAATCGTGTCGATCTTCCGGCGCTTCGCCTCCTGCACGAGCCTGCGGACACGCTCCTGCAGATCGGTATCCTGTGCGAGGCTCTGGACGATCCGGCCGTCGACCTTGATGAACTGCAGCGGCGCGCCGAGGAGCGCGTGAGGATCGCGGCCCCCGCCGAAGTGCTCGACTGCGCAGCGGAACCCGCGCTCGCGCAGCTCGCAGCACAGGTCCTGGAAAGCCTCGAGGTGGCTCGCCGCGATCTCCTCGGCGACCTCGAATGCGATTCGCACCGGCTCCGTGCGGACGGCGCGCACCTGATTGTCGAGCCACCCTAGGAAAGAGGCATCCCTCAAAGTGTCCTTCGAGAGACGGACGAACAGGCAGCCGGGCTTGCGCTGCGCCGCGAACGAGAGCGAGGCGCCGACGACCCAGCGGTCGATGTTCTTCACGAGATCGTTCCGCTCGGCGGCCGGCAAGAACTCCCCGGGGAGTACCTCCTTGCCGTTCTGATCGAGCATGCGGACGAGCACGTCGGTCATGCCCGGATCGTCGCCCTCGAGGCTCGCGATGGGCTGCTGCACGAGACGGAAGCGGTTCTCCATCAGCGCCGACTTGATGTGCTTCACCCAGACGGCGTCGTACGACTGGACGCGCGTGTCCGCATCGGCGCGGTTGGAGGTCGCGAGCGCGTTGCCGCCGCGCTGCTGTGCCTTGCGGCAGGCCTCGATCGCCTCGACGATCGCGGCGTCCGGGCTCACCCCCGAGGGCGCAACGGCAAGGCCCGCCGAGCAGGTGAACGACAGTGACTTCTCGCCGACCTTGACGACCTGCTGCGCGGCCGCGGCGATCAGCTCGTTGCACCAGCTCTCGGCGCTCTGAGTGGAATCGTGCTCGATGAGAGCGAGAAACGCGACCCCGCCGAGCCGCCCCGCGAGAGCGTTGGATGGGAGGTGGCTCGTCAGCAGCTTCGCGAGCTCGATCAGCACGTCGTCGCTTGCGGCGATGCCCACCTCGCGCTCGATCGCGGCGAACTTGTCGGGTCGTACGACCACGCAGCAGCGCGCGCCGGCCGGTGCCGTTCCGGAGCGCTCGCGCACCGCCTCGAGCAGCGGCAGGCGCTGCAGCATGCCCGTCGTCGCGTCCTGCCGGGCCGCCGCCTGCTCGGCCTCAGCGGCGAGCTTGCTTTCGCCGTGCTGCCGCACGGGCACCGTGAGTCGCACGCACGGCTCGCCGTCGTGCTCACCGAGGGTGAGCCGCAGCTCGATCGTGCGGCGCGAGCCGTCGGCGAAGTAGCCGTTCGCAGAGAGTGTGTGATCGCTCCAGCGCCCCTGCAGACAGGCGGCGAGGGCGCCTTTGAGCGCCGCATGCGTCGACTCGTCGAACACGTCCATGATCGGCTGGCCGACGATCGCGGCGCGCTCGAAACCAAACAGCTCGAGCCACGAGGCGTTCGCATCGACCACGATACCTTCCTGCACCTGAGCGATCGCATCGGCCGATTGCTGCAGAACCGCCTCGAGCTGGCGGCGCGTCTCGCGCGCCGAGCGCAGCGTGCTCTCCAGAGTGCGCTCGGTACGATGCGCGCGCAGCTCACGGCCCATGATCGCCTGCAGCCGCGCCGGATTGGCGAGCGTCACGATGTCGCGGGCACCCTGCTGCATGGCGAGCGCCATGCGCATCTCATCGACCGCTGCGGCGATGACGATGAGCGGCACCGCCGGGGCGATCTGGTCGCGAATGCGCGCTACCGCGCCGATCTCCTCATCGCCCTGCGCGAGCAGCAGCAGCAGCTCCGGATTGATCTGGGTGAGCGCGTCGGCGAGATCCGGCAGGGCGGGGATCCAGGTGCAATACACCGCATGTCCAGCCCGTCTCAGAATGCCGTTCACGACCTCCGCTGGATCGCGGGAGGCGCTGAGAACGATGAGCGGTACGGCGCTCTGCTCGGACATCGGGCGATCTTAGCACCCGCTTTGCTGCGTCCTGCGTGCGGGGGTTCTCAGCTCGGGGGTTCTCAGCTTAAGCTCAGCTCAGGGCAGATCGGCACTTTGCCCGGCGCCCCCGCCTGCTCACGCACGAGGCGCGGGACGAGATAGCCGGGAAGTTGGGCGGCGAGCTCCCCCACGATACGGCGCGCCCGGCCCTCCTCGACCTCGAAATGTGCGGCACCTCGCACCCGATCGAGCAGGTGCAGGTAATAGGGCAGCACCCCCGCCTCGAACAGGCGCCGCGCCAGCTCCGCGAGGGTCCCGGGGTCGTCGTTGATGCCGGCGAGGAGCACGGATTGGTTGAGCAGGGTCGCGCCCGCGGCGCGGAGCGCGGCGCAGGCCGCGCGCACCTCCGCATCGATCTCGTTCGGGTGGTTCGCGTGCAGGACGATGACGGTCGGCCATTTGAGACCTGCGAGCCAGGTCGTGAACCCCGCATCGACGCGCGCGGGCAGCACGATCGGCACGCGTGTATGCACGCGCAGGCGGCGCAGGTGGGCGATGGGCTCGAGCGCGCCGGTGAGCGCCGCGAGGCGCGCGTCGCTCAAGGAGAGCGGGTCGCCGCCGCTCAAGATGATCTCCTCGATCGAGACGTCACGTGCGAGGTGTGCGAGCGCATCCCGCCAGCGCGGACCGTCCGCCTGCTCGCCGTAGGGGAACTCCCTGCGGAAGCAGTAGCGGCAATTCACGGCGCAAGCCGGGGTCGCAATCAGCAGAGCGCGTCCGCGGTATTTCTGCAGCAGCGCCGGCGCCGCGATCGCCGCGCGCTCCCCGAGCGGGTCGGCGCTGAAACCGGGCGTTTCCGCGAGCTCCTCGGCGACCGGCAGCACCTGAAGCAGCAGGGGGTCGCGCGGGTCGCCGCGGCGCATGCGGCGCACGTAGCTCCACGGCACGCGCAGCCTGAAGGACCCGGAAGCGGCGCGCGCCGCCGGGGCGAGCGCGAGGTCGAGCCCGAGCGCAGCGAGCAGCGCTTCGGGTGTGTCGATCGCTTCGGCGAGCTCGCGCTGCCAGCGAGGCGCTCGCTGGCAGCCCCCGGCGGATGCCAGTATGATTTCAGGTTTACGTGAGTACGACATGCCCAGTATCGGCACCAACGAATTCCGCTCCGGCGTCAAGATCCTGCTCGACGGTGATCCTTATTCCATCGTCGAGAACGAGATGGTCAAACCCGGCAAGGGCCAAGCTTTCAATCGCGTCAAGGTCCGCAATCTCAAGACCGGGCGCGTGATCGAGCGGACGTTCAAATCCGGCGAGTCGGTCGAGGCCGCGGATGTGGTCGAGATGGACATGCAGTACCTGTACCAGGATGGGGATTTCTGGCATTTCATGGTGCCGGACTCCTTCGAACAGTACACCGCGGGCAAGGCCGCGGTCGGCGATAACGCCATCTGGCTGAAGGACGGCACCGAGTGCATCGTCACGCTGTTCAATAACGTACCGCTCGTCGTGACGCCGCCTCCGCACATCGAGCTGAAGATCGTCGCGACCGACCCCGGCCTGCGCGGCGACACCGCGACCGGCGGCCAGAAGCCGGCCAAGCTCGAGACGGGCGCCGTCGTTCGAGTGCCCCTGTTCATCAACGAGGGCGAGGTCATCCGCGTCGACACGCGCACCGGCGAGTACATCTCACGCGCGAAGCAGTAGGCCCGGCGGGCTCTCTGGCCGGCCCCATCACGCCCGCTCGATCGGGAACGCGAGCACCTCATCGATGTGCCGCGCGCCGAGGGCAATCATCAGCAGCCGCTCGAATCCCAGCGCAACCCCCGCGCAGGCCGGCAGTCCTGCTTGGAGCGCCGCGAGCAGGCGCTCGTCGATCGCCGGAACCGGCAGCCCCGTGCGTGCGCGCTCCCGCTGGTCGTGCTCGAAACGTGCGCGCTGCTCGGCGCTCGAGGCGAGCTCCCGGTAGCCGTTCGCCAGCTCGATGCCATCGCAGTAGAGCTCGAAGCGCTGGGCGACCCGCGGGTCGTCCGCGTCGAGCTCGGCGAGGGCCGCCTGCGAGGCGGGGTAGTGATGGACGAAGGTGAGGCCGCCGAGCCCGAGCGCGGGGCCGACCACGGCTCCCATCAGAAAATCGAGCAGCACGTCGCGCTCGGCGCCGACAAACCCCCGGTGACTCGCGGCGCGCTCGAGCTCGGCAAGGTCCGCGCTGAGCGGATCGAGTCCCAGCTCGCGGAGAAAGGCTTCCCGGTAGGTGATGCGCTCGCTCGAGCGCGACGCCGCGGGTGCGCCGAGCAGCTCGCGCGCGAGCGCCTCGACCTCGCTCATCAGCGCATCGAGCGTAAAGCCCAGGCGGTACCACTCGATGAGCGTGAACTCCGGGTTGTGCAGGCGGCTGCGCTCCCTTGAGCGCACGACGCGGGCGATCTGATAGATATCCCCGCTGCCCGCTGCGAGCAGCCGCTTCATCGAGTACTCGGGCGAAGTGCTGAGATGCAGCGGCGGGGCCCCCGGCTCGAGCTCCACGCGCGCCGATTGGATGTGCACATCCGTGACAGCCGCCCCGAGCAGGACAGGGGTGTCGACCTCGAGCACGCCACGCTCGGCGAAGAACCCGCGCACGCGGGCGAGAAGCGCGGCGCGCCGCGCGAGCGCCGCGGGGCTCGCCGCCGGGCGCCAGTCATCCCCGGTGCTCTGCGCGCTCATCGTGAAGCGTGCCCCGTGAGCTGCGCGAGCGGCTGGCCGACCGCGATTTCGCTTCCCGGGCCGAGCGTTGCGCGCCATGCGAGCGCATCGCGGGGAAAGAGGAGAATGACGGTGGAGCCCATGTTGAAGCGGCCCATCTCGGCACCTGGGGCGAGACGCGCCTCGCGCGGCACCGGAAGCGTGCGCGCCGTGCGCGGGCGGCATGGCGTCACCTCTCCGTGCCAGCGCGTCTCGATGCTGCCGACGAACAGCGCTCCGACGAGCACCATCGCGAAGGGCACACCCGCATCGCTCTCGAATGCGCAGATCACGCGCTCGTTGCGCGCGAACAGTCCCGTCACGGCGCTCGCGGTGGCGGTATTGACGCTGAACAGGCGGCCCGGCACATACCAGGCCGCTTTCAGAGTCGCCGCGAGCGGCATGTGGATGCGGTGATAGTTGAACGGCGCCAGATACAGCGTCGCAAATGCGCCGCCCGCGAGGCGTCGAGTCCAAGCGGCGCCCGCGGGCGAGAGCAGCGCGCCGAGACTGTAGTGCCGCCCCTTCGCCTGCAGGAGGGTGAGCTCGTCGAGCTCGCCGATCTGGCTCACGGCGCCGTCGACGGGCGAGAGAACCGCATCGGAGTCCGCGGCGAGGGGGCGTGCGTCCGGCCGCAGCGCGCGGGTGAAGAAATCATTGAAGCTCGCGTAGGCGAGCGGGTCGGGCTCGAGAGCCTCCTCGAGCCGCGGGCGATAGCTCGCGACGAACGCGCGAATCAGTGCGTTTTTGACCGGGGCCGCGCGGCAGCGCGCGAGGCGGTGCACCCCGCGCGAGAGCGCGTGCTGCGGAACGAGATGCTGCCAGGCGACGAACAGCCGCGCGCCGCCGTCAGCCATGGAGCGCGAGATAGGGCGCGGCGCGGCGCAGATCGTGCGCAAAGCGAGCGGCATCGAACGGCGCGGTGAAGATCGCAGCGACGCGGCCTTTGGCATCGAGCAGGAACGCGACGGCCGTGTGATCGATCGTGTAGTCTCCGCCCGGCAGCGCGACTCGCTCGTACGCAACGCCGAGACGTCCGGCGAGCGCGCGGATCGCCGCGGGCGATCCCGTGAGGGCGATGAACCGCGGGTCGAACGCGCTCACGTAGCGTCCGAGCACGTGCGGGGTGTCCCGTTGCGGATCGACGCTGATGAAGATGACCCTCACGGGGGGCATGTGGGCCGTGCGGCTCACGCGCGCGAGCATCGCGAGCGTGGCCGGACAGACATCCGGGCAGTGCGTGAACCCGAAGGTGATGATCGAGGGCTCGCCGGGGAGGCTCGCCTGCGTGAAGGGCGCTCCGCTCTGGTCGATGAGCGTGAACTTGCCGGCGCTGCGCGGCGTGGGCAGCCAGGTGCCGCTCGTGAGCTGTGGGGTCGCCAAGAGGCCGGCAGGCGCGTGTCCGAGATCGCGCGCGGCCCATGCGCCGCCCACGGCTGCGCACGCGCAGGCGAGCAGAACGAGCATCCAGGAAGCTCTGAGCGACATGCGCAAAGTATCCCACATCGACAAGAGGGGCGATCTCGACACGGTGGGCGATCTCATCGAGCGTGGAGCGCGACGGCTCGCGCGTGCCGGGCTCGCGTTCGGCCACGGCACAGACAACCCGCGTGATGAGGCGGCGGCGCTGGTTCTGCACGCGGCGGGGCTCTCTGCGCTCGGCGCGGGTGGGACGCGCCTTGATTCGCGGCGGATCGGGGCGGCGCGCGCGGCGCGTGCGTGCGCGCTCATCGAGCGGCGGATCGCCGAGCGCGTGCCGGCGGCTTATCTGACGGGCCGCACGTGGTTCGCCGGACTCGAGATGCGCGTCGATCCGCGCGTGCTCATCCCACGCTCCCCGATCGCCGAGCTGATCGAGCGGCGATTCGCGCCGTGGATCTCCGCGAGACGCACTCGTCTCATACTCGATATCGGCACGGGCAGCGGCTGCATCGCGATCGCCTGCGCGAAGGCGTTTCCGCGCGCTCGGGTCGATGCAGTCGACCTCTCGCGCGAGGCGCTCGAGGTTGCGCGCGAGAACGTGCGGCGGCATCGGGTGGGCGCGCGCGTGCGGCTCGTTAAGTCCAACCACTTCAGCGGGCTTGGGCGGCGCCGGTACGATATCATCGTCAGCAATCCGCCCTATGTGAGTGTGCGCGAGCTGCGGAGTCTGCCGCCCGAGTACCGCCATGAGCCCCGGCATGCGCTCGTCGCGGGCCGCGACGGGCTCCAGGCGGTGCGCATCATTCTCGCCGGGGCGGCTCACCATCTCGCCGCGGGGGCAATCCTCGTCGTCGAGGTGGGCGATACGGAGCGGGCCGTGCGCCGGGCGTATCCGAGGCTGCCTTTCACCTGGCTCGATTTCGAGCGTGGCGGCGGGGGGGTCTTTCTGCTCACGGCGGAGCAACTCACGCATGTCCGGTAACACGATCGGGAAGCTCTTCACGGTCACGACGTTCGGCGAGAGCCATGGGCCGGCGATGGGGTGCATCGTCGATGGCTGTCCCCCGGGCCTGCCGCTCGCCGAATCGGACTTGCAGGCGGACGTGGATCGTCGGCGCACGGGCACGTCACATTTCGTGAGCCAGCGCCGCGAGAGCGATCAGGTGCGCATTCTCTCGGGCATCTTCGAGGGGCGCACGACCGGCACCCCGATCGGCATCCTGATCGAGAACACCGATGCGCGCTCGCGGGACTACGAGAAGATCAAGGACCGATTCCGCCCGGGTCATGCGGACTACACGTACCAGCAGAAATACGGCGTGCGGGACTACCGCGGTGGGGGGCGTGCCTCGGCGCGGGAGACCGTGATGCGCGTGGCCGCAGGAGCCATCGCGCGCAAGTACCTGGGGGAGCGCTACGGGGTGCGGATCGGGGGCTATTTGGATCGGATCGGCGCGTTGACGCTCGATCCCGTCGATGCGGATTTCGCGTACCGGAATCCGTTTTTCTGCCCGGACCCGGCGCGCATCGCCGAGCTCGAGGCGCTGCTCCGGCAGGTGCGCGGGGACGGCGACTCGGTCGGCGCGCGCGTCACGGTCATCGCGAGGGGGGTCCCGCCCGGCCTCGGCGAACCGGTATTCGACAAGCTCGATGCGGATATCGCGCACGCCTTGATGGGCATCAACGCGGTCAAGGCGGTGGAGATCGGCGATGGCGTGCGGGCCGCCGCGCAGCGGGGCAGCGAGCATCGCGATGAGCTGACTCCGCAGGGATTCCTTTCCAATCACGCGGGCGGGGTGCTCGGGGGCATCTCCTCGGGCCAGGACGTCATCGCGCACGTGACGCTCAAACCGACCTCGAGCATTCAAGTGCCCGGGCGCACCATCGATGCTGAGGGAAAGGCGGTGCAGATCGCGACGACCGGGCGCCACGACCCCTGCGTCGGCTTGCGGGCCGTGCCGATTGCCGAGGCCATGCTCGCGATCGTCCTCATGGATCACGCCCTGCGCCATCGGGCCCAAAACGCGGATGTGACGTGCTCGACACCCGTCATCACGAAGATGTGAACGCGACACGTTTTATGTCTTGCCGGTGCGTGAAAATGTGCTCAAGTGACATGACTAACCATGGGGTGGGCGGGGAACGGGCTGTCCACCCTTTTGTATTTACACAGTTCCTTTAGCCGGCCAAGGCAGTTCGGGGTGTCGTGATGGTGGCCAAATCCGTGAAGTGGGTGCTGGCAGGGATCCTGGCGGGTCCATCGGCCGCAATGGCGCTCGGCCTCGGGGACATCCATCTCAACTCGACACTCAATGCGCCGTTCGATGCCAACATCGATCTGGTCGGCGCGACGCCGGATGAGCTCGCGACACTGACACCGAAGATCGCGTCGCGGGACACCTTTGCCCAGCATGGACTCGACTGGCCTGCGTTCCTTGCGAACGTAACCGTCAAGGCGGTGCATACGGCAGGCGGAGGCGACGTGCTCCAGCTGCGCTCGTCAGAGCCCGTGACGGAGCCGTTCCTCACGTTGCTGGTCGAGCTCGACTGGGACCGTGGCCACTTCGTTCGCGAGTACACCGTGCTCCTCGATCCGCCGCTCTACGCGCCGAATTCGGGCCGCGTGGCGCGTGAGGCGGTGCAGGCCCCGACGAGCGGCGCTGCCGCGAACGAGGGCACGATTCAGCGGGGCCAGGCGGCCGCGGGCGCTGCCAGCAGCAGCGGGGGCGGGAGCGGCGGCAGCGGCAGCGAGGCGGTTCCCGCGGCAGCCGGGGGCGCTGCAGCCGCCGGTGAGGCCGCGACGTACACCGTGCGCTCGGGCGACTCGCTGTCGCGCATTGCCTTGAGGCTTGACCGTCCTGACGAGTACCAGTGGATGGTGGCGACGTACCGGGCGAATCCCGAGGCGTTCGATCGCAACATGAACATCCTGCGCGCGGGTGCGGTGCTGCGCATCCCGAGCGCGTCGGCAGTCGATGCGATCGGCACGGCTCAGGCCGGCGTCGAGGTGCACCGGCAATTCGCTGCTTGGCGCGGCTCGAGAGCCGCTACGGCGCGTACGGGTGAGCCGCGCGGCCGCTTGCAACTGGTGACGCCTGGCGCGGAGGCCGGCAGCGCTGGCGCTGGCGCCGGCACCGGCACGGGCACCGGCTCTGGCGCCGCGGCCGGCCAGAGCGCCAGGGCCCTTCAGGGCGAGGTGCAATCGCTTCAGGCCCAGCTCTCCGAGTCGCGACGGCTCCTCGATCTGAAGAACGCAGAGCTGGCGCAGCTGCAGGCGAAGCTCGGCGCACGGGGATCGGCGTCGGCCGGCTCAGCGGCCGCACTGACGCCCCCTGCGGCCCCGGCGGCTGCTGCCTCTACGTCTGCTGCCTCTACGTCTGTTGCCTCGGCGGCGGCGCCCACGGCTGCGGAGCCGGCTACGCCTCCGGCGCCGGTGGCTGCGGCTACGGCGGCGGGCGTGGCGAACGCGCCGGCCGGCGGCACCGTCGCCACCCACCC
>JBOHZR010000095.1:0-11303 GCA_050738595.1 Steroidobacteraceae bacterium
GCCCATGGGTCTGGTGGGCGGATGTGCCGGTCGCCCGGCACGAGAATCTCTTCATCACCCCCGGGCGCGCCACCGAGGCGCCGGTCGTACGTTACCGCGGCATCTTTCTCAACGACGAGGAGCCCGCGCTCGGCGGCTGGGCGCGCGCGAAGTTCGGCGGCCTCAATCACGAGTTCTACGCACACGTCTTCGAGCTCATCCTGCGCCTCAAGGGGAATTTCCTGTGGCCGGCGATGTGGGGCAAGTCGATCTACGAGGACGACCCGCAAAGTCCCGCGCTCGCCGATGAGATGGGCGTCGTGCTCGGCACCTCGCACCACGAGCCGATGATGCGGGCTCAGGAGGACTGGCACCGGCACGGCAAGGGACCGTGGGACTACACGCGCAACGCCGCGCGGTTGCGCCAATTCTGGCGCCAGGGGATCGAGCGCATGGCTCACCACGAAAGCATCGTCACGATCGGAATGCGCGGCGACGGCGACAAGCCCATGACGCAGGGGACGGCGATCCCACTGCTCGAGCGCATCGTGGCGGATCAGCGTCGGATCATCGAGCAGGTGACGGGCAAGGCGGCCTCTCGGACGCCGCAGGTGTGGGCGCTCTACAAGGAAGTTCAGGACTATTACGACCGCGGGATGAGGGTGCCGAACGATGTGACCCTGCTCTTCAGCGACGACAACTGGGGGAATCTGCGGCGCCTGCCGCCCGCCGGGCGGCATCGCGCAGGCGGCTACGGTATCTACTATCACTTCGACTATGTGGGTGGCCCGCGCAGCTACAAGTGGCTGAACACGAATCAAATCGAGCGTGTGTGGGAGCAGATGGAGCTTGCGAATGCGTACGGCGCGGACCGGCTGTGGATCGTCAACGTCGGGGACTTGAAGCCGATGGAATTTCCGACCCAATTTTTCCTCGATCTCGCGTGGAACCCGGATGCGCTCACGCTCGCACGGCTCCGCGATTATCCACGAGCCTGGGCCGCGGAGCAGTTCGGCGCCGCTCACGCGGCCGAGATCGGCGAGCTCCTGAGGCGGTACACGCAGTACAACGCGCGCCGCAAGCCCGAGCTCATCGGGCCCGACACGTACAGCCTCGTGAATTTCCACGAGGCGCAGCGCGTCGCGTCGGATTACGAGGCACTCGCCGCGCGCGCGCGAGCCGTTGAGCGGACGCTGCCCCGCAGCGATCGGGATGCTTACTTCGAGCTCGTTCTCTATCCGATCGAGGCCTGCGCGAATCTCAACCAGCTCTATGTGGACGACGGTCTCAACCGGCTCTATGCAGATCAGCGCCGCGCCGCCACGAACACGATGGCGCGGCGGGTCGAGACGCTTTTCCAGCGCGATGCCGAGCTCACGCGCGAGTATCACGCGCTCGCGGGCGGCAAATGGAACCACATGATGTCTCAGAGCCATTTCGGTTACGTCGGTTGGCACGATCCGCCGCGGAACGTCATGCCGGCGGTACGGAGGATCGCCGTTCCCGAGCGTGCCTCGCTCGGGGTGGCCGTCGAGGGCAGCCGCGCCGCATGGCCCAAGGACGGCCAGGAGGTGACACCGGCGCGGCGCGCTACGCCTGCAGAGCGATCCCAGTCGACGCAGCGCGGACAGCCGGTGGGGGAGCCGATTCTGCCGGCTCTCTCGCCGTTCGGCGCTTCGCCGCGGTACGTCGAGATCTTCAATCGCGGATCGAGGCCATTCGCGTTCACGGTGACCGCCGCGCCTCCCTGGCTGCATATCTCGCGCCGTTCCGGAGTCCTCACTGATCAGCTGCGCGTAGAGATCAGTGCCGACTGGTCCTCGGTTCCCGACGGGGAGCACCGTGTGCCGATCCTCGTGCGCGGCGCCGGAGACTCCGTGACCGTGTACGCCCATGTCATCAAGCGGCTGGTCGCGCCGGAAGTGCGAGCGGACGCGCACCGTTTCGTCGAGGCGGACGGATACGTTGCGATCGAGGCCGCGCACTATGCGCGGGCCATCGACACCGACGGTGTGCGATGGACCGAGATTCCGGCACTCGGGCGGACGCTGTCGGCAATGACCGTGTTGCCGTTCACGGCGCCCTCCGGGACCCTGCGCAGCGGCTCACCGCACCTCGATTACGACATCTATCTCTTCGATCCGGGACCCATCGATGTCGCCGTGACGTGCGCCCCCACGCTCGACTTTACGGGCGGCTCGGGCTTGCGCTATGCGGTATCGATCGACGATGAGCCGCCGCGAATCGTGAACGTTCACGCTGGCGAATCGCAGGCGCTCTGGGCGCAGTGGGTCTCCGACAACGCGAACGTCGAGCACATCACTCTGCAGGTCGCCAGGGCCGGCCCGCACACACTGAGGCTCTGGATGGTCGATGCGGGGCTCGATTTCGAGCGGATCGTCGCCGCCGCCCACCCACTGCCGCGAAGCGATCTGGGGCCGCCGGAGAGCCGCACGCTCGCGCAAGGGAGACATTATGCAGCGCCCGGCATTTGAATTCGCACGCGCGTGCCTGCTCACGCTCGTCTCGGTCTCTATCATCTCTGCCGCGTGCACCGCGTGCTCGTCCGGCGAGCGCTCGGCGAGCGCATCGCGGACGAGTGCATCACCGGCAGGCGCGGCGCGCTCGGCGCCGGCAGCCCTTCCGCCCGGAACGGAATGGGCGGCGTGGATCAACCGCGACATTCAGATCGATCTTCAGGGCCTGCCGCACGTTTATACGTGCGATGAGCTTTGGTACAAGCTGCACGCCATTCTGCTCGCAATCGGTGCGCGCGAGTACATGTCGATAGAGCCCTACGACTGTGGGACGGGCAGCTCCGGCGGCCGCTCGCCGCGTGTGCACCTGCGTTTCTTTACACTGCGCCCGGTGACCGGTGATCAGATCCGCTGGGCCAATACACGCGCCAAGGAGCAGACGGTCGTCCTCGCGCCCGGCGAGCCGAAGCGGCTCGAGCCGGGGGACTGCGCTCTGGTCCAGCAGCTTCAGGGCACACTGCTCGCCTATCTCGACGTGCCGGTGAGCACGGCGCGCTTCGATTGTTCGGAAGGCTCAGCGCACGATTTCGCTCTGTCCGCACGGGCGCTCGAGCGCTGGCCGGAGAAGCCCGCCGCGCCGTGATGTCGGGGTGGAGCGCCTGAGGACGTCGGCGCCCGTGTCGGGGCCTTTCGGGTCTTTGCGCCTCGCACGGCCCTGTTCGCCCAGCAAACGCACATTTCGATAGTTTCACGCCGTGATATCGGCTCGCTCGCGCGGGCCGGTTCTGGTGGGATGGCGCTCCCCACGAATACCCGCTGGAGAGCACCATGAGACTGACATCGAACCCTCTGCGCAGCGCCGCCGGGTCTCGTAGTCTCGTGGCGGCAGCGGCGTACTTCGCGGGGGCGCTGCTGCCGCGGCTCGCCGCGGCACAGTCCTCTCCCTTTCTGACCGGCGCGACGGCGCTCCAGTCGAACATCCTCACCTGGCTGACCCCGATAGCCGTCATTCTCGTGATGGTCCTGGGGGCCATGGCCATGGCGAACCGCATGTCCTGGGGCTGGTGCATCGGCGCGATCATGGGCATCGCGATCGCTTTCGGGGCTCCGCAGATCGTCACGTGGGTCCGCGGCATGTTCGGGGTGTGAGGCATGCGATGAGCGCGCGCAATCCTGGACTCACTGCCGATCCGCTGTTCGTCGCGGCCACGCGGCCGCCGATGCGCTGGGGCGTCACGTACTCGGCGCTGCTCGCCAATCTCGTGTTCACGATGGAGGTATTCCTCGCAAGCCGCAATCTGCTCGCGCTCGGCCTCGCTCTGCCCATCCACGGCGTCGCGATGCTCCTCTGCGCGAGTGATCCACGCTGCTTCGATCTGATGTTGCTCGCAGGGCGAACCAGGCTGCCGGCCGTGCTCGGGAACCTCCGCTACTGGCGTGCGAGCAGCTACAGCGCGCTCGCGCTCGACCTGCCGCGTCGGCGGGGCTCGCGCCGCGGGCGGGCGGACGTGTGGGCTCGGTCGAGTGTCGCGGGGAGCGGCTCGTCGTGCGGCTGATGCGTCCCGCGCCGGCGCCGGAAATCGCGGTGCGGACGGCCTCGAGTCGCGCAGCGTGCTCGATGGTCGCGCCGTTGGGGGCCGTACGCGCGCGGAGCGAGATCGAGCTGGCGGAGCGCATTCCCTACACCGCACAGGTCGCGCCGAATGTAGTGAGGACGGCGTTCGGTGATTACGTGCAGATGTTCCGGCTCGCGGGCGCGAGCTTTCAGAGCGCCGATGACGTCGAGCTCAATGTCTGGCACGAGCATCTGAATATCCTGTGGCGCAATATCGCAAGCTCGCAGGTCGCGGTATGGACCCACCTCGTGCGCCGGCGCGAGCAGATCGGCTGCGAGTCGCAGAGCGAGCAGGGGTTCGCCGCTTCGCTGGCGGGGAGGTATCGGCGCCGCCTCTCCGGGGAGACGCTGATGGTGAACGAGCTCTATGTCTCGCTCGTTTACCGCCCGGTCGCACCCGCGGCGAGCTGGCTCGCGAGGCTCATTTCGCGCGCGCGTCCCGATGCCGGCGCACGGAGCCTGGCGGATGCTCTCGAGGCGTGCGACAAGCTCGCGCGGACCACTCTGGCCTCGCTCGAGCGCTACGAGCCGGAGCCCCTGACGGTCTATCGCCGCGGATTGCGATATTGCTCGCGAGCGCTCGAGCTGCTGGCGCTGCTCATCGACGGGGAGCCGGCGCCGGTGGCGCTCAGCGGCGCGCCGCTCTCCCATACACTCGGGACGGTACGCCTGCTCTTCGGCAACGAGACGATCGAGTATCGCGCGGCCGCACGAACCCGGATCGCCGCGATGCTCGGCATCAAGGAGTACGCGTCGCCCACGGTCGTCGGAATGTACGACCGGCTGCTCTCGGCCGATTTCCCATTCGTGCTTACGCAGTCTTTCGCGTTTCTAACCAAGGCGGCCGGCCAGGGATTGCTCCAGCGGCAATACAACCGCATGGCAAACGCCGGCGACTTTGCGGTTTCCCAGGCCGAGGAGTTGAAGCACGCGCTCGATGCGCTCACGAGCAATGAGTTCGTGATGGGCGATCATCATCTCTCGCTGCAGGTGCTCGGCGACTGGCAGGAGGGAGCGGCCCAGGATGCAGCCGAGGGGCTCGCGCGCTCGTTGAACGATCGCCTCGCGACGGCGCGCGCGCTCCTCGCCGACACGGGCGTGGCGGTCGCGCGGGAGGATCTGGCCCTCGAAGCGGCCTTCTGGGCGCAACTGCCGGGAAACTTTCCCCTGCGGCCGCGCAAGGCGCCGATTACCTCGCGCAACTTCTGCGCCATGGCGCCGTTCCACAATTTCGCGAGCGGCCGCCCGGCCGGGAATCACTGGGGCGAGGCGCTCACGCTGCTCGTGACGAGCGCGCGCTCGCCGTTCTACTTCTCGCTGCACGCAAGTGATCCGCGCGGCGGAGATGGCGGGCGCGACACCGGTCATACGCTCATTTGCGGTCCGACGGGCTCGGGCAAGACCGTGCTCATCGGGTTCCTGCTCGCGATGCTCCATCGCCAGCACGCAACGCAGATCGTGTTCGACAAGGACCGCGGACTCGAGATCCTCGTGCGGGCGCTCGGCGGGGAGTACCTGCCGCTGCGCAACGGGGCGCCGACGGGATTCAATCCGCTGCAGCTGCCGCGCACCGCCCAGGACGAGGAATTCCTCAGGGCCTGGCTCGCGGCCCTGGCTCGCCCAGGCGGCGGGCGCGGATTGACAGTGCGCGAGCACGCTGACCTCGATCAGGCGCTGCGCGGCACGCTCGCGCTCGAGCGGGCGGAGCGACGACTGTCGCGGCTCGTCGAATTTCTCGATCCGACCGACCCCGAGGGCGTGCATGCGCGTCTGGCGCGCTGGTGCGCGGCGGCACGCGGCGACTATGCGTGGGTCTTCGACAACGCCGAGGACACAATCGTCACGCGGCTCGAGGCATGCAGCCTGGTGGGATTCGACGTGACCGATTTCCTCGAGAACGAGGCGACCCGGCCGCCCGTCACCCTCTATCTATTCCACCTCGTGCGGCGGCTGCTCGACGGACGGCGCCTGGTGTGCTGGATGGACGAGTTCTGGCGGCTGCTCGATGACCCGGCATTCGAGCGCTTCGCGAAGGACGGACCGAAGACCTGGAGGAAGTTGAATGCCGTCATGTGCCTCGCGACGCAGGGCGCGAGCGACGTGCTCGCGAGCCCCATCAGTCGCACGCTCATCGAGCAAACGCCGACGAAGATCTTCTTCCCGAACGCGCAGGCGAGCGAGGACGAATTCATCGCGGGCTTCGGGCTCACCGAGCGTGAATTGAAGTTGCTGAGAGACGAGCTCGAGCCCGGCTCGCGGATGTTTCTCATCAAGCAGGGGCGGCACAGCGTGGTGTGTCAGCTCGATCTGCGTGGGTTCGATGCGGACCTCGCCGTGATCTCCGGCCGCGCGGAGGAGATCGAGCGAATGAGCCGGCTCATCGCCGAGACGGGCCCGGAGCCGGAGCGCTGGCTGGCGCGCTTCACCTCGTCGTTGCATCAGGAGAACCGCCGATGAGCACTCGTTGCACTGCGCTCCGTTTCTCGTGGCTGCTCGCGCTGCTCGCGCTGCTCGCGGGCGCACCGGCCGCCCACGCGCAGTGGGCCGTCGTCGATGTCGGCGCCATCGCCCAGCTGATCCAGCAAGTTCAGCTGCTCGAGCAGGAGCTCACGACCGCGCAGAACGAGCTCGCCTCATCGGAGCAGACCTTCCACAGCATGACGGGCGACCGCGGCATGCAGGGGCTCCTCGGCGGCGTCGTGCGCAACTACCTGCCGACGAGCGCCGGCGATCTGCAATCGCTGCTCGCCGGCGGCTCCGGAACCTGGAGTGCACTCGCGGGCACGATGCAGGCGTTGATCGGCCAGAACGCAGTCCTCACGTCCCAGCAGATCGCGCAACTCGCACCGGCCGCGGCCTACCTGCAAGCGGTTCGGCAGACGACGGCGCTCGCGCAGGCCATCGACGGGCAGGCACTCACGAACTCGAGCGGGCGTTTTGCATCGCTCGAGCAGCTGGTCGGTGCAATCGGCGGCGCAACCGATCAGAAGGCGATCCTCGATCTCGGCGCGCGCATCGCCGCGGAGCAGACACTGGTCGTGAACGAACAGACGAAGCTCGCGGTCCTGCAGCGCGCGGTGCAGTCGCAGCGCTGGTCGGATGGGTTGCGTGAGCGCGAGGAGATCGTGGCGCTGCACGGCCGGTTCGACAGTCGCTTCGAGCCGGCTCCCTGAGGCAGCCGGGCCGCGCATAGCGAGAGGCGACCGAGATGGGGTTCTTCGAGACGTTCTGGAGCTGGCTCGATGGCGAGCTCGTGACGTACATCGGAGACAACACGGCTCGCCTCGCCTCGGCGCTCGAGCCCGCGATCGTCGCTCTCGCCACGATATACGTGATGCTCTGGGGATATCTGCAGCTCTCGGGCCAGCTGCAGGAGCCGGTGACGGCAGGACTGCGTCGCATCGTCGTGCTCGTCGTGGTTCTCGGCGGCGCTCTGCACCTGTGGCTCTACGATGCGGTCATCGTGGACACGTTTTACCGCGCACCCGCAGCCGTTTCGGCGGCGGTGGTCGGGAGCGCGGATCCCGTCGCGACCGTCGATGCCATCTGGGCCAGCGGTGGGCAGGTGGCCGATGAGCTGTGGAACCGCGGCGGCGTACTGAGCGGGGATTTCGGCTTCTATCTCGCGGGTGTGGTCGTGTGGCTGCTGATGGGACTGCTGTGCGTGTACACGATGTTCCTGATCGCACTCTCGAGCATCGCCTCCGCGATCCTGCTCGCACTCGGGCCGCTGTTCATCGTGATGCTGCTGTTCGATGCGACACGGCGCTATTTCGAGGGGTGGCTCGCGCAGCTTGCAACCTACGCGTTCATCAACATTCTGACGGTGCTCGTCGGAGCGCTGCTGCTGCAGCTCGTGAGCTCGTACGCGGCGCAAACCGCAGCGCGCGGCGCGGCGATCGCCACGGTCGATGCGCTCGACATGGTGCTCGCGGCGATGATCGTGTTCCTGCTGCTGCGGCAGATCATGCCGATAGCGGGGGGACTCGCAGGCGGAATCGCGCCGAGCACGTTCGGCGCCGTGAGCCGCGCAGTCGGCTGGGGCATGGGCAGAGGGCGCGCATTCGCTGGCCGAGGCATGGCGCTCGCAGCGGACGTCGCGGTGGGTGCGGCGTCGACGGAGCGCGCGGCGCGGCCGCGCGCGCTGGGGGAGGGCGGTACGTGAGGGGATTGTTTCTTCTGATTCTGATCACGTTCATGGCGGCCGGATGCGCAGCACCGCATGCCGTCCGTGTTCGCTGTGACGGGCATTTGACGCGAATCAACGCGCCACAGCCAGGCGTCTCATTGCGCAGCGTCGGCCCATGAGCACCGATCCGACACTCGAGGCGTACTGGCGCGAGGCGGCCGCCTGGGACCTCGATCGGATCGAAGCCCTGCGCCGTGGGGAGCGGCGCGCCTGGCGCATCGCCGGGGCGGCGACGCTCTGCACGGCCCTCAGTGCGGCGGCGCTCGTGCTGCTCTTCCCACTCGTGCGGATCGCTCCTTTTCTCGTGCGTGTCGACAACTCCACGGGAATCGTGGACGTGGTGCCGATGATGGCCGCTGCCGTCGATCCGGGCCAGGCGGTCACGCGCTACTTTCTCACGCACTATGTGACCGTATGCGAGCGCTTCGACGCGGCGAGCGCGGAGAGTGACTACGCCGAGTGCGGGGCGTTCCAAACCGCGCAACTCAATCAGGCCTGGTATGCGCGCTGGAATCCCGCGAATCCGGCCTCGCCGCTCAACCTCTACAAGGACGGCTCGACCGTGCGGGCGAGCGTGGTCTCGGTGAGCTTCTTCAGGCGCGCGAGCGGTCTTGCCGATCTCGCACAGGTGCGCTACGTCAAGCATCTGCGCCGCGCCTCGGGCGGCGCAGAGGAAGCGACGCACTGGATCGCAACGATCCAGTACGCCTACGCGAGCCCCTCGAAGGACGTGAGGACGCGCAGCCTCAATCCCCTGGGATTCAAGGTGCTCGACTTCAGGCCGGAACCGGAAGTGATCGGCGGCAGCACGCCGCAGGGCGGCCCGGGGCGAGTCGAGGCCGCCCCGCAAGGCGGGGGAGGGCGATGATGATCGATTGCGTTCGCGATGCCGCGCAGCGCGGTGGGCTCCGATCCTCGGCGGCTTTGCTGTTCTGTGCGCTTGCGCTCACCACCTGGGCGCCGCACCTCAACGCCGAGGTCCATCCCGCGAGAGGTCGCGGCGATGCACGCATCCGTACCGCGCGCTACGACGCCGACGAGGTATACCGGATACACGGCTTCGTCGGCTATCAGATCGATCTGCAGTTCGCACCCGGGGAGGTCTTCGTCGGGCTGGCGGCTGGCGACATCGAGGGGCTCTCGTTCGTCGCCGAGGCCAATCATCTGTTTTTCAAGCCTCACGCGGTCTCGGTGGAGACGAACCTCACGGTGGTCACGACACGCCGCGAATACCAGCTCGATTACTCGGTGTCGTCCGCGCCCGTGGGGGAGACCGACCCGGATCTGATCTATGTTTTGAGATTCGAGTATGCGACAGCGTCAGGCTCCTCGGCGGATGCGACAGCACGCGCCATCGGTCGCGCATTGCGATCCGCGCCTGCCGAGCGTCCCCACAATCTCAACTACTGGTACTGCGGCGCGCCGACGCTCAGGCCGGTGTCCGCGTGGGATGACGGGGTGCACACGTATTTGAGATTTGGAGCACAGTCGGAGCTGCCGGCGCTTTTCGTCGCGAACGACGACGGGAGCGAGTCGCTGCTGAATTTCGACGTCGAGGGCGGTGAGATCGTCATCCATCGCGTCGCCCGGCGCTTCATTCTGCGTCGCGGAGCGCTCGCGGGCTGCATCGTCAATCGAGGTTACGGCGGTTCGGGAGAGCGGCTCGAATCGGGCACGGTGTCGCCTGAGATACGCCGGATTCGCAAGGGAGCCGAGCCATGAGCGCGCCCACGCCGGGTGAAGAGGAGCCTCCTGAGCGCGAGAGCGAGCGCAAGAGCGGGAGCGCGCATGGCGCAAGCTCGCCGCCAGGTTTCATCGAGCGCGGGATTGCCGCTGCCTATCGCGCCCGCTCGTTCGAGTCTCGCGCGGGCGGGTTTCTCTCGCTGGGCGTGGTGTGCATCCTTGGGGCCGGACTGCTCGCGTGGTACTACGGCGCGGCACTCGAGCGTCCTGCGCACGCTGCCGAGGTGGCGCGCGGGCTCGCGGCGAGCCGCGCGCAGGCGGAAATGCCCTTACCGCCGCTGCTCCCGATTGCGCCGGCCACACGGCCGAAGCCCTCGAGCCCGCCCGGGCCGACGGGCGCCCCGGCAAGCGCTCCGGCGCAGTCGAGCCCATTGCTGGATGTGAATGCAGCGAGTTCTGCAGCCGGAGTACCGACGACGCTTTCACCATGGCTCAGGGCATTTGCGCCATCGGCGAGCGCGCGCCACTCCCCCAATAAGAATTCGCACGGCAGCGCGCTCGAGCGGCGCCTTGCCGGGCCCGCGTTCGCCACGCGAAGCGGCAGCGGCGCTGCGGCGGACGAGGCCAGCCCCGCGCCGCCCGGCGCGGAAGCGGCGTCTGCCATGGAGTCGCCGCTCGTCGCGGAAGCCTCGACTGTCGCGGAATCGTCGCGTAGGGGAGCGCCTTCTGCGGAGGCAGCGGGGGGGGCTGCGGGAGAGCTCGCGAAGTTCCTCGTACCTGCAGTCACCCCAGCCGTCGCAGCGCAGGTGCTCCCGACGCGAACGCTGCTTCTGCCGAAGGGCGCGTTCATCGATTGCACGCTGGAGACGGCCATCGATTCGACGCTTCCGGGCATGACGACGTGCATCACGGCGACGGACACGTTTGGCGCGGATGGCAAGGTCGTCCTGCTCGAGCGGGGCTCAAAGCTCGTGGGCGAGACACGCGGCGAAGTCGAGCAGGGCAGCTCCCGCATCTTCGTCGTGTGGACGGAGGCGCGCACGCCCACCGGCGTCGTGATTCCGCTCGCCTCACCGGGCACGGATGAGCTCGGCCGGTCGGGTCTGCCGGGCACGGTGAACCGGCACTTCCTCCAGCGCTTCGGCGCGGCGTTGCTCATCTCGATCATCGACGCCGGGGCGCAGGTTGCGGCGACCTCGGGGAGCGGCACAGTCATCTACAGTCCAACGGCCTCGCAGAACGTCGTGAGCGGGGTTTTGACCGACACGCTGCGCATTCCCCCGACGGTGGTCAAGAATCAGGGGGACCGTATCCAGGTGCTCGTGGCGCGGGACCTCGATTTCCGTTCGGTCTATGAGCT
>JBOHZR010000096.1:0-41943 GCA_050738595.1 Steroidobacteraceae bacterium
GGGACGACCGGCACGTCGGCCGCCTGCGCCTCCGCGCGGGCTCGGAGCTTGTCGCCGACGGCCTCGATTTGCGCGGCCGTGGGACCGATGAAGATGACCCCCTGTTCCTCGCAGAGCTGTGCGAGCGCTGCCCTCTCCGATAGAAATCCGTACCCGGGGTGAATCGCCTGCGCCTGCACACCGAGGGCAGCCTGAACGATCGTCTCGATCCTCAAGTAGCTCTCGGCGGGGCGCGCAGGTCCGATGCACACCGTGCGATCCGCAAGCCTCGCGGGCATGGAATCCCGGTCCGCATCGGATGCCGCGAGCACGGTCTCGATGCCGAGCGCGCGGCAGGTCCGGATGATTCTCGCTGCGATCTCCCCCCGGTTGGCGATGAGAATTCGGCGAATTGCACCCACGCTCAGCCCGTCTGATCCACCCGCATGAGCGCCTCGCCGTATTCGACGAGAACGCCGTCGCGGGCGAGGATTTCGGCGACGCGGCCGCGCACGCCGGCGCGGACCGTGTTCATCAGCTTCATGACCTCGATGATGCCGACGATCGTCTGCTCATCGACGCTCGAGCCCACCTCGACGAAGGCGGGTGCGCCCGGCTTCGGCGCACGATAGAACGTGCCGAGGAGCGGTGCGGGCACCTCGCGGAGGTTCGAGTTGCCGGATGCCGCGGGCGCTCGAGCCGGGGACGCCTCGGCCGGAGCATGCACCGATGCCACGCCAGCAGCCGCCGTCCCGCCTGCCGTGCCCCCGCCGCCGCGCCGGAGGCTGAGCTTGACGCCATCGAGCTCCAAATACAGTTCGTCGAAACTCGATTGTTCCAGGAGCCGGGTGATTTCCGCTACGTCCTTCGCCGTGAGCGTCACCGCCGCCCTCCGAAAACGGACATCAGGTGGGCGAGCGGATTCTCCGCGGGCCGCGCCGCAGGGGCGCTCTCCCTCACCGACCAGACGGTCTCGGGTCGGCTCTGCAGCAGCAGGATCTCGCCGGTTCTGCGGTCGATGGCCCACTCGATGTCCTGTGCGCGACCGTAATGGCGCTCGACCTGCCGCGCGATCTCACGCAGAGCCTGAATCTCCGCATCGCTCAGACAAGGCGAGCGGCGCAGCTCTTGCGCAACGGACACTGTCTCGATGCCGCCGCCCTGGCGCGCCTCGCCAGCGAGCGCGCTGCTGCCCGCGTGGCCGCCGGCGGTTCCGCGCACTGCCTCGGTGCCCGCAGGCGCGTGCTGGATGGCCTTGTCGGAGATATCGCGCACGGAGATCTCGCCGGTGATCTTGCCCACCACCCATCGATCCGGCGTGACTTCGCCGCCCACGACGGCGGAGCCGAGTCCCCAGGCCCCCTCGATGGTGACGACCGAGCGATCGCCCGTGGTCGGACTGCGCGTGAACATCACGCCGGCCGTGCGCGCGTCCACCATTCGCTGAACGACGACGGCCATCGCGACGCCCGACTCTGGGAAGCGGCGCGTGCGGCGGTAGCTGATCGACTCGGCAGAATAAAGGCTCGCCCAGCAGCTGCGCACCCGCTGCAGCATCGCCTCGGCGCCGAGCACCCAGAGATAGGTGTCCTGAAGCCCCGCGAAGCTCGCGTCGATCGCATCCTCCGTCGTGGCCGAGGATCTCACGGCGACTGCCGAGCCGGGCTCATCACGGCAGAGCTGCGCGTGCGCGGATGTGAGCTCATCGAGCACTTCCGCGGGCAGGGGCGTCTCCTCGAGCCTGGTACGCAGCGCCCGCGAGCAGGCCATGACCGCCTCGAGGTCCTCGCAATCGAGTGCCTCCACCCGCGCGCGCACCGGCGAGCCGCGCTCGAGCCCCTCGACGAATCGCTCGAACGCGCCGGTCCTGACGACGAACCCCGGTGGAACGGCAATGCCGGCGCGCTCGAGCTCTCCCAGGCTTCCACCCTTGCCGCCGACATGCGCGCGATCATCGAGGCCAACGTGCTCGAACCAGCTGATGTGAGTCGCTGGGCTCATGCGCCTACTGCAGGAGCGTCACGACGCCGCGCCCGCCGTCGACGCGGATGCGCTGACCGTCGCGAATGCGCGTGGTGGCACTGCCCGTCCCCACCACCGCCGGCAACCCGAACTCTCGCGCTACGATCGCCATGTGGCTCATGGAGCCCCCGATATCCGAGACGGCCGCGGAGATCTTCTGAAAGAGCGGCGCCCAGGACGGATTGGTGATCTGGCAGACCAGAATGTCGCCCTTCTCGATCCGCGAGATCTCCTCCACCGACTTGACCACGCGCGCCGTCCCTTCGACCACCCCATTGCATGCAGCGAACCCGCGAAGCTCGTTACCGGTGCTCTGCGTGTCTGCCGCGAGCCATTTGTCGAGGTTCTCGCGCGTGATGCCCCACAACATGACGATCGCCGGATCGTCGATCACCTCCGGAACCGGGCCGAGCGCGGGCGGCATCTCCTGCTTCGCCCAAACCGCGAGCGCGGCGCGCCGCTCGGCGACGATCTGCGGCCAGTGATCCGGCCCACGCGGCGCGGAGCCGTTCGACCAGGAGCTCATCAGATCGATGATCGCCGACTCGAGCTCGTAGTGATTCAAATGAAAGACGTCCTCCTCCTTCGCGAAGAAGCCGTGCTGCGCGAGCAGGGCGCCGAACTCGCGGATCTTGTTGAAGAAGAGGTTCGTGTACCAATGCTCGCAGTAGAACTTGTGACCCTCGACGTACGGGAACACGCGATGGGCGAGCATGATCATCTGATCGTAAGCGGCGCGCTCCTCATCGGTGCCGAGCAGCTCCCGGTAGTCGGCGATCAGGTGCTCGCGCTCTCTCTTGAGCTTCGCATGGTCCCTGAGCAGCGACTCTCCCGCCTTCACGCGGCCGATGTATCCGGGAAGCGCTGCGAAAGGCATGGACAGATCGTCGTTCCACGAGCGGTGATAATGATAGAAGCCGTCCCCGACATTGACGTTGAACCACGGATCGCGGGAAGTCTCGAGCTCCTTGAGCCACTCTCGCCCGGGCGGACCCGCCTTCTCGAGGGAAGCAATGATCGCCTCGGCCGTCATGCCGTCGCGGAACTTTGCATCGACGCCGAGCTCGACTGCGCGGCGCGCCAGCCTTCTCACTTCCTCATCCGGACGGAAGATCTCCGCCTCGATCCCCGCGACCATGCGCGCGACGGTCTGATCGCTGATTTCCGGGAACGCCTTCTTGCAGAAGGCGAAGAACGTCATGTACGCCCCGTATCCGAGCAGCAGGAACTCGAAGTGGTGATGCCACATCCGGAAGTAGCCTTCGAGCGTCTTCTGGTACGTGTCGAGCAGCCAGTGGTTCGAGGCGATTCCGCGGCCGGCGTGCACGTTCTCGAGCGGCTCGAACTCCGGCAGCTCGAGCTTCGACAGCGCCTGTGCGCCACGAATGAGCTCGAGCATCTTCGCGCGCCACTGCGCGTAAAGGCGCTCCCAGTTCTCGTAATAGTAGAAGGCCCGCTTCTGGAACTCCTCGGTGCGGCGCGCGATCTCGGTCGGGTCCGTCACCGCGTTGCCGCCGATGTACACGCGCCCGTTGAGGATGCGGTGATCGATGCCGAGCGTCGTGGGCAGGCAGTGGACCCGCGTATTTGCCGAGCCGAGCGCACAATAGGCGGCCTCCGCCGTCACCATGTCGAATGCCGACATCGGCTCCGGAAAGTGCATCGAGTTGTAGAACCAGAAGCGCTCGTCGTCGGCCTTGGTGAACTGGATGAAATACGGATAGGCCGCCTGTGCCCGCTCGGTCCCCGGGGCGACCTTGAGCGAGCTCGGCAGCGGGAATCCCCTCGATTCAGGCTTTCTGTTCATGCGAATCTCCGGTCCGGCGGAGGCCCTCGTCCGCCCGGACACAGCTCGACCTCACATATTGACGAGGCCGTTCGGTGGGGCGCCGGCCCTGAGCCGATGATAGCGCAAGGGCCCCGCGCCGGCCTGCAAGCCACTCAATTCCGGCTTTTCCGATGATTTGGCAACAGCGGCCAAAGCGGGCGACCGCTCGGACGGCTCCCCGGCGGGCCTGCGCTTGCATTTCGTGGCAGGGTTCCTTATACCCGAGCCGAATACCCGAGCCGACGGCCCCCGCCGGCCTCGCCCTGTCGATGGAGCGGAGCACTCATGCACGTCGGAATCGCCAGCGGATTCGCGAATCACTCCAAGATAGACGACAGGCAGTTCGTCCGCGAGGAGCTGATGCAGCTCGAGCTCGCCGCCGAGCTCGGCTTCGAGTCGATCTGGATCACCGAGCATCACTTCAGCGACTACTCGATCAGCCCCAATCCGCTCATGTATCTCGCACATCTCGCGGGTCGCAACCCGCGCGTGCGCCTCGGCACGCAGGTGACCGTGGTCCCCTGGCATGACCCGGTGCGCCTGTGCGAGGAGATCGTGCTGCTCGATCACGTGTCGGGCGGCCGCGCGCTTCTTGGATTCGGCCGCGGCCTCGCGCGCAGGGAATACGAGGGTCTGCGTGTCGATCAGGCGCAGGCGCGCGAGCGCTTCGACGAGTCGGTCGCCATGATCATGCGGGCGGTGGATACGGGCTTCATCGAGGGAGGCGAGCTCTTCAAGCAGCCGCGGCGCGAGATCCGGCCGCGCCCGCTGCGCACACTGAGAGGGCGCGCGTTCTGCGCAGCGGGATCACCCGCATCCATGATTTCCGCGGCGAAGCTCGGCCTCGGCCGTCTGTATCTCGGCCAGCCGATGATTGCTGGACACAGCGAAGCGAAGCCGCGCCTCGGCCGACTCACCGGCAGCGGCGACGAAGCCTCGGATGCGTGGCTCGATGCCTGGCACGAGGCGCATCCCGAGGAGGAGCCGGTGCCCCCGTTCGTCTCGAATCTCGTCTTCGTCGACGAGAGCGGCGACCGCGCCCGGGAGCTCGCACGCCTGTACACGGGCAGGACGTTCGCAGCGGCCGTGAAGAACTACGAGATGACCTCCGAGCATCACGGCACCATCAAGGGCTACGAGGCCTACAGCCGGCTGCGCATGACGCCGGAGCAAGCCGAAGAGGCCATCCGCAATGCGCACCAGAGCTCCATTGCCGGCACTCCGCGCGAGGTGCTCGAGCAGCTCGAGGAAGTCCAGCGCATGCGTCAGCCCCAGGGCATGTTCCCGCATCTGTACACCGGCGGCATGCCGTGCGAGGAGTGCGTGCGATCCATCCGGCTCTTCGGGAGCAAATGCCTGAATGAATTGAAGAGCTGGACCGGCGCGCCGTCCACGATCGACGGTCCGATCGCGCGCGCGGCCTGATACCGCGGCCCGGGAAGCAGCTCTCGACGGCGGCAGGCCGCCCGCCGGCTGAACGATTTCGAGGAGTCCCGATGAGTCAGAATCCCTTCGACCCGCAGCTCTTCCGCCGCGAGGCGATCCCGACCGAGGTGCGGGCATTCAACGAAGCGTTTCTCACGCGCATGGCCGGGCTGCCGAGTCCCACGAACCGCAGCCGCGAAGGCCGGGACGCCGCGGCGCCGAGCCCGTTTCCTCAAGTGCCCAAATCACCCCGGGCTCGCGTGCGCAAGGTCCCCGCACCGGGCGGTCGCGAGGTCGAGGCGCGCATCATTGCGCCCGCGCGCGGCTCCCCGCACGGCGCGTATCTGCACTTGCACGGCGGCGGGCTGGTGTTCGGCTCGGCTGATCAGGACGATGGATTGCTCGCGCGCATCGCGAACGCGACGGGACTCGCTGCGGTGAGCGTCGAATATCGCCTCGCCCCGGCACACCCCTACCCGGCCGCATGGGACGACTGCGAAGCAGCCGCCGTGTGGCTCGCGAAGAACGTCGAATCCGAGCTCGGCGGCGCGGCTCTCGCGATCGGCGGAGAATCCGCGGGCGCCACTCTCGCCGTCCCGGTGCTCGTTCGGCTGCGGGACAAGCACGGATTCACCGGGTTCCGCGCTGCAAATTTGAGCTATGGCAACTACGACACGTCCATGACGCCGAGCCAGCACTGGGTCGGCGCGAACCGCTATCTCATCGGAACCGAGGACATCAGGCAGTGCTCCACGGCTTATGCGCCCGATGTCTCTCAGCGCCGCAATCCGGACATGTCCCCGCTCTACGCGCAGCTCTCGCACATGCCGCCGGCGCTCTTCTCCGTCGGCACGCTCGATCCGTTCCTCGACGACTCGCTCTTCGTATACGCACGCTGGATCGCGGCAGGGAACGAGGCGGAGCTCGCGGTTTATCCCGGCGCCCCGCACGGCTTCAACATCATCGGCCATCCGCATGCCACCGGCGCGAACGCTCGCATCGACGCGTTCCTCCGGGCGAGAACTCAGTGACGATCGGCTGAGAGGTAATCCCGTGGCCAAAGACAACATGATCGTTCTCTATGATCTGCAGCTCGCATCCGGCTGCACCATCAGCCCGTTCGTCTGGGCAACCAAGTACGCCCTCAAGCACAAGGGTTTCGACATCGAGATCGTCCCCGGCGGCTTCACCGGCATCATGGAGCGCACCGGCGGCCGCTCCGAGCGTCTCCCGGTGATCCGCGACGATGGCCGGTGGGTGCTCGACAGCTGGCTCATTGCGGAATACCTCGACCAGCAGTACCCCGACCGCCCGATGCTGTTCGAGGGCGAAAGCATGAAGGTGCTGAGTCGCTTCATCGAGAGCTGGCTTTGGGCGACCGCGATCCGGCCATGGTTCAGTTGCTACATCAAGGATTACCGCGATCTGTCACTGCCTCAGGATCACGAGTACGTCACGCGTACCCGCGAGACCATGCTCGGCAACCGCAAGCTCGAAGAAGTTCAGGCCGGGCGCGAGGATCGCCTGCCGCAGGTGCCGCCGACGCTCGAGCCGTTCCGGCAGCTCTTCAAGGAGAGCAAATGGCTCGGGGGCAGCCGGCCGAGCTACGCCGACTACCGCGCCCTTGCGGTATTCCTCTGGACGGCCTCCGTCGCAACCACCCCCCCGCTCAGCGAGGATGATCCGCTGCGCGACTGGCTCGAGCGCGGATTCGACCTCTATGGTGGGCTCGGCCGGCACCCGGGGATGCACACGCTCTTTGGATTGAAACGGCGGCCCGGCGATCCCGAGCCGTTCAGCAAAGCGCCACCGATGGGCGGGCTCGCCGCACGAAACACAGGCCCCGCCTCGACACGCGCCGAGACCGAGAGAATCAATCAGGTCAGCGCGCAGGCCACCGCAAGATAGCGGCCTATGAGAGTGTCGCAGGCCGCTCCGGCGGCCGCTGTCGTACTGGGTCTCCTCGCCGCTGCGCCGGTCAGTCGCGGCGCGCCGGCACCGGATGGCGCCGCGCTCTACGCCCAGCGCTGCGCGAAATGCCATGATCATGCTGCGGGACACGTCCCCTCACGCGAAGCCCTGGCGAGTCGGCCGCCCAGCAATATCGTCATGACGTTGCTGACCGGCGCCATGCGTCCGCAAGCCTCGGGAATGTCGCGCGCCGATGCAGGCGCGATCGCCGCCTTCGTGACGGCGGGCGCGTCGGCTGATGCTCCGCGGCTGCATCCCAACCCCTGCCGCGCAACGCTTGCACCGCTCGAGCTGAGTAGTCGGGCGCGGAGGCGATGCTCTCCTCGCATTCAGCGTGATGCGATAGGGCGAAGGCCCGCACCTGACGCGCCTCGGCGTGCGAGCGAGTACGAAGAATGAACTACGACTGGCTCCGCCCGATGCACGTCCTCGAGAGCTCCGCCTTCATCGCGGCGCGGCTCGCCGGCATGACGCTCGCGCAGTACGGAGCGGACGTGATTCGCGTCGACCCTATCGGCGGCGGCATCGATTACGGGCGCCTGCCGGTCGAGCCGGGCGGCCGAAGTCTTTACTGGACGGGGCTCAACAAAGGCAAGCGCTCCATCGCCGTCGATCTGCGCCGGCCGGAGGGACGCGAGCTCGTTCAGGCGCTCGCCGTTTCTGCCGGCGAGAACGGAGGGCTGCTGCTCACCAACCTCGCGTTTGACTGGCTCTCGCATGCCGCGCTTGCAGCACGCCGGCCCGACATGATCACTTGCACGATTTGCGGCAATGCGGACGGCAGCACGGCCGTCGATTACACCGTCAACTGCGCGACCGGTTTCCCCGCGATCACCGGCGGGGGCACGATCGATGCGCCCATCAACAACGTGGTCCCGGCGTGGGATCTCGCCTGTGCGTATCAGGCGGCATTCGCGCTGCTCGCCGCCTTCGATCGGCGCCGGCGCAGCGGCAAGGGTGCCGAGCTGCGGCTGGCTCTATCGGATGTCGCCTTTGCGGCGCTGTCGCATCTGGGGATGATTGCGGAAGCGGAGTTGCTCGAGGAGGAGCGGCCCTCGCTCGGCAACCACGTCTATGGCACCTTCGGCCGCGATTTCGCCACCGCGGATGCCAGGCGCATCATGATCGTCGGCATCTCCGCGGGGCAATGGAAGGCGCTGCTGCGTGCCGCTCGGCTCGATGCTCAGATGGGCCTCCTGCAGTCGCGCCTGGGGCTCGACTTCATGCGTGAGGCCGACCGCTACCAAGCGCGCGAGGAGATCGCTGCGATCATCGCCGGCTGGTGCGCTGCGCATCGACTCGCGGACATCGCGCGTCTGTTCGACGAGCACCGGGTCTGCTGGGGTCTGTACCGCACCGTACGTGATCTCGTAGCGCATGATCCAAGGGTCGCCGTGCCCGATGCGCCGGCTCAGAGCCTCTTCGAGCTCATCGATACGCCCGGGGTCGGGAGACATCGTGCGGCCGGCACGCCGGTGCGCGCCGCCGCGCAGGTCCGGGGGGCGACACGACCGGCGCCGCTCCTCGGGCAGCACACCGACGAGGTGCTCGAGGGCGTGCTCGGTCTCGATTGCGCCGCAGTGGGCCGTCTGCACGATGCGGGGATCGTCGCGGGACCCGAGCGCGATCCGTCGATCCCTCGAACAGCCTCTCAGTCGGCCTCTCACGGCCGCTCGTAAGCCGCCTCGAGCAGCCCGACGACCTCATCGCGGCTCAACGGCCGGCCGACCGTGCCGAGTTGCTCGATCTCCTCGAGGATCGCCGCGGCCACCCTCGACATCTGCGCACGCGGAACGCCGGCTTCGCGCAACGAGTGCGGCACCTCGAATTGCGCGATGAATTCCGTGATGCGCTGCGCGCACGCCTGCGCGCCCGGCGCAGGGTGGCGGGAATCGAATGCGATGCCGAGCGCGAGCGCAATCGGCTCGAACCGCTCCGGCGCCACGCCCGCCATGAGGCGCATCGCGTGCGGCAGCGTGATGCACGAGGTGATCCCGTGCGGGACGTTCCACATCGGCCCGATCTGATGTCCCATCGCATGCGAGAGGCCGAGACCGGTATTGAAACCGGCGTAGAGGGAGCACCAGGCCCCGATCTGGCAGTGGCCGCGGTGAGCCAGGCGCGCCTCGTCCCACTCCCCCTGCAGCCCAGGCTTCAAATGTCCCACGAGCAGCTGGATCGCCTTGGCGGCGAGCGCATCGGTGAAGCTCTGGCGCCGGGCCGAATAGGCCGCCTCGATGCCATGGTCGAGCGCGCGCATGCCCGTCGCGGCCCACAGCCAGTCCGGTGTGTCGCGGGTGAGCTCGGGATCGTAGATCACGACCTGCGGCTGCAGGCGCGGGTCCACGACGCCGTGCTTGACACGCGTACGCTCATCCGTCACGCCGCCCGCGGGCGTCATCTCCGCCGCGGACAACGTCGTCGGGACGGCGATGTGCAGCAGCTGCCGGCCGCCGCCCGGCGCGCCGAACGCATCGGATAGTGTCAACCCGCGCGCCTCCGCGATCATGTCCCGGCCGTTCATGATGCAGGCGGCGGCCACCTTCGCGCTGTCGATGGCGCTTCCGCCACCAAAACTGACGATCGCGTCGGCGTCGACGCGCCGCAGCTCCTCGGTGAGCGCGCGCACCGTCTGGCTCGGCGCATGCTGGGCCGTTCCCGCGAAGATGCCCGCGCAGCGGCGTGCTGCTGCGCCCGCGACCCGATCGAGCAGCGCCGAGCGGCCAAGACTTCGCGTCGTGACCAGAAGCGCCCGCTCGATGCGCCTTCGCTCGAGCTCCTCCCTGAGTCTCTCGATCCGGCCCGGTCCGAAGATGACCTTCTCGAGCCTCGTGAAGGCGAGCTCACCGGCCTCGGGCGTCATCAGTGTGGCCTCACTTCCTCGCGGAGAAGTACTCGACTCCGAGGCCCAGAGGTGACTGCGCCCTGCCCCGCGGCACCCAGGGTTGCGAGGCAGGATGCACCAGATACATCTGGATGTCGCGGAAGTAACGCTGAAGCCTCTGACCGCGCGCGGTCACCGTCGGGGTGCCTCGCCGGAACACACCCTCGACCGCGTTGCAGGACATGAGACAGCTCTGCCGCGCCATCGCCCACATCTTCATCGTATCGGCCGGGCTGATCGGCGTTCCGTTGCGCACCCAGCGCTCGCAATATTCACGATAGAGATCCGCAGCCGAGCGCATGATCGCCTCGGCCGAGTCCGCGAGCACCATCGCCTCGCCGAGGGCGGCCTGCACATCCGTCTGCTGATAGATGTAGAGGTTCGGGTTGCCGATCACCTTGCGCGTGCGGATCAGCTGCTCGAATTCCTCGATCGCCGCGCGTGCGGTACCGAGCATCATGGCGCTGAACGTCAGGTGGTACGGACCGCCGACGACCCCGAGATACATCGGATTGCCGTGCAGCCGCGTCCCGGGCGTGCCCTGCGGGTCGGTCTGCTCGAGCAGGAAATTACCCCACGAGATGTGGTGATCTGGAACGAAGACGTTCTCGATCCGGACCGTGTTGGAGCCGCTGCCCTGCATTCCGAGGCTTTGATCTGCGCCCCAGTCCGGCAAGATCGCCACCTGCTCGCGACGCACGAAGAAATTGACGCTGACTGGATTGCCGCTCTTGTCGGGCAGCAGCGTTCCTCCGCCGAAATGGGTCGCGACCGGCATGCCGGAGGAGTAGGACCAGCTGCCGCTCTCGATCAGATAGCCGCCATCCACCCGCTTGAACTTTCCCGCCGGCACGGAGCGGTGAGCCGCCCGGAACTCCCCTGCCGGACCGAACAGCTCGCGCTGCGCCTGCTCCCCCCAGTGGGACGCGAGAATCAAAGAATGAGAGCTCGCGAGCGTGAAACACCAGCCGCTCGAGGGATGGCCGCGCGAGATCTCGGTCACCACGGCGAGCAGAGTCCCGATGTCGTGCTCGTGTCCGCCGAACATTTTCGGTTGAAGTATCCGGTAGAGTCCCGCCTTCAGAAGCTCCTGGTGCACGGCATCGCAGTAGTGGCCGCGCCGATCCGCCTCGTCCTGCTGCTCGCGCAGCAGGGGAACGAGGGCTTTCGCACGCGCGATGAGCGTTTGCGCATCCTCTCGAGCCATTCCGCACCTGCCCCTCTCAGTATTGAATCTCGTGACCGCGCTTCGGCACGAGCACCGTACGCTCGAATGTCATGAAAGCCGTGCCGTCCGCCTTCTTCCCGGTCGTCCTCACCGTGACGATGCCCTGCGTCGGACGCGAGGCCGACTCGCGTTTCGAGAGCACCTCCGATTCGGCGTAGATCGTGTCGCCGGCGAACACCGGCGCGGTCAGTCGAATGTCGTTCCAGCCGAGATTGCCGATCGCCTTCCGGCTCACGTCGGACACGCTCATACCGACCACGATCGAGAGCGTGAGGCAGCTGTTGACGAGCGGCCGGCCGAATTCGCTCTTCGCAGCGTACGCGCTGTCGAAGTGCAGTGGATGGGTGTTCATGGTGAGCAGCGTGAACCAGGTGTTGTCCGTCTCCGTGATGGTGCGGCCCGGCCGGTGCTCGTAGACATCGCCCACGACGAAGTCCTCGTAGCAGCGCCCGAAGCTCTCGCGATGGCGCGCGCCGCCGCCCGACTGGGATTTCACGACCATCCATCACCCGCAGGCGCACCATCCGCGGGCGCATCGTCCGCGAGCGCATCGTCCGCGAGCGCATCAATCCCGTCGGCCCCGAGCGGTGAGCACACACGCAGATCGAGACGCTCGCCGTCGATCTTCAGCGGATTGCTGAGCACCCGAAAATCGGGCCGGCTCGGATGCGGGACCGGGCGAATCATGCCCGCTTCCGCGACGAAATCGCTCTCGAGCGCCGTCGCGACGTCGAGCACGGGTGCGGCGGGGAGACGGCCTTTGAAAGCATCGAGCCAGTGGCGCATCGGCTGCCGGCTCAGCTCCTCATCGAGTATCTGCGTGAGCGCCTGACGATGCGTGCCGCGCGAGCCGGGTGTCGCGAAGCGGGGATCCCCCTCGAGGTCCGGCCGCGCGAGGATATCGACGAGCTCCCGCCAGAACTTCTCCGTCATGCACATGAGGAATATCCAGCCGTCCTGGGTACGCAGCGTCTGCACGGGCCCGACCGAGAAGTGCGCGCTGCGCGGCTGGCGGCTCGAGCAGACGCCCTCGTTGAGATACCAGATCGCTGCATAACCGAGCTGGTGCAACGCCACATCGAGCAGGCTCACATCGACGTCGCACCCGCGACCGCTCTCCCGCGCGCGCAGCAGCGCTGCCAGCAGTCCGACCATCGCGGTCATCCCGGTCATGTGATCGATCATGGACGGCGCGCCGAAACGCGCCGGCGGCCCTTCCGGCTCGCCCGTGAGATGCATCAGTCCCGATTCGGCCTGCATGAGGTAGTCGTAGCCCGGCCACGCCGCGCGCGAGGTGTCCCGACCGTACGCCGAGATGTGCACGCACACGATGCTCGGCCTGAGCTTCGAAAGCGCCCGATAGTCGAGGCCGAGCTTCGCCGGGAGATCGCCGCGCAGATTGTCGACCACCGCATCCGCGCGCGCGGCGAGCTCATCGAAGGCTGCGCGCCCGGCCGGCGATTTCAGATCGATCGCGATGCTGTGCTTGTTGAGGTTCCAGGTCTGGAAATACTCGCTGTCGGCTTCGCCGAGCATGAAGGGTCCGCCGTAGCGCGCCGGGTCGCCTCCGACCGCCGGGTTCTCGATCTTGATCACCTCCGCGCCGAGATCGGCGAGAAACATCGTTCCGTAAGGCCCAGCGGCGAATTGCTCGACGGAGAGGATGCGGAAGCCCGCGAGAGGTTTGCTGGCGCTCATGTCACCGGATGCCGCTTCACCCACTGGCGCGCGATGATGATGCGCTGCATCTCGTTCGTGCCTTCCCCGATGCACGTGAGCGGCGCGTCACGGTACAGCCGTTCGATGTGGTACTCCTTTGAATAGCCGTACGCGCCGTGGATGCGCATCGACTCCGTCGCATTCTCGAGGGCCGCCTCGGAGGCGAAGAGCTTCGCCATGCCCGCCTCGAGATCGCAGCGCTCGCCGCGGTCGAACGCCTCGGCTGCATCGAGCGTGAGAAGCCGCGCGGCGCGCGCTCGGGTCGCCATGTCGGCGAGCTTCAGCTGGATCGCCTGGTGATCGCAGATCGGCTTGCCGAAAGTCTTGCGCCCCTGCGAGTAACGGGTCGCGAGCGCGAGCGCCCCCTCGGCGATCCCGACCCCCCGCGCCGCGACATTGATGCGGCCGAGCTCCAGTCCGCGCGTCGCCTGATAGAAGCCTTGCCCCTCCTGTTCTCCGATCAGATATTCCGCCGGGACGCGATAACCCTCGAAGACGAGCTCGGCCGAATCGATGCACTTGTATCCGAGCTTCTCGAGCTTGCGGCCCACCCGCAGCCCGTCCTGCTTCGGCGCAATGAACAGACTCATGCCTTTGTGCCGCGGCTCGGCCTCTCGATCGGTCTTCACGAGGAGGGCGAAGCAGGAGCCCTCGACTGCATTGGAGATCCAGGTCTTCGCACCGTCGATCACATAGCTGTCGCCCGCGCGACGCGCCGTCATGCGGATGCCCTGCAGGTCCGTGCCCGCGTCCGGCTCGGTGAGCGCAATTCCCCCGCGGATCTCGCCGCTTGCGAGCTTCGGCAGCCATTCGCGCCTCTGGCGCTCGGTGCCGAAACGCTCGATGGCGAGCGCGAGCATCAGGTGCGAGTTGAATATGCCGGTGATCGCCATCCACACCGACGAGATCGCCATGACGATGCGCGAGTAGGTAGCAGCCGGCAGACCCAGTCCGCCGTATTCGGTGCCGATGGTCGCCCCGAATAATCCGAGCTCCTTCATCTGCTCGACGAGCTCGTGCGGGTAGCGGTCGGCGTGGTCGTACTCGAGCACACGCGGCGCGACCTCCCGTTCCACCCAGCGCTCGACGGCATCGAGGAGCTCGCACTCCTCAGCCGGGTCCATTGCGCGGCGCGGCGCCGCGCAAGCATTCACGTCCGCGCGCATCGGTCGGCCGGCCTGAAGGTGCCGTACTGCGTGTAATCGATCGCCGGCCGGCCGTTCGCGTGCTCGAAGTCCATCGCGCGCGCCCGGCCCGTGAAGGCCGGATGCATGGGCCTGCCGCCCGGCACATTGAGCCAGAGCCGCAGCAGCAGCCGCGTCTGCCCGCCCTCGTCCTGAAACGCGCGCCGCGAGTGCAGGACGAGGAAGTTGTGCCAGAACATGATCTCGCCGGGCTCCAGCATGAACTCGGCTTTGAGCTGCGCGCTGTCGGCGGCGGCGCTGAATACCTGCATCGCCTCCGCGAGCGCGGGAGGGAGCGCCACGCCGAGCTCCTTCGCGGCATTGTGCAGTGCCAGCGGGTGGTAATAGCAGCTGGTCTTCTGCTCGATGCGACAAAAGATTGGAATCTTCCCGGTGGAGACCCGCTGCTCGCCCGCCCATTCCTGATAGAAGCCCGCGTAGAGCTCGGACAGCAGATCGGGGCGGCTCTCGAGCAGCGCGTTGTGCACGGCGAGGCTGCTCGCACGTCCGCTCTCCCCACCGCTCGCGGCACGACGGACGCACGCGAGGCAGAGCACCTCGTGGAAATCGGTATGGGAACGCAGCTCGACGTCCATCAGATAGCCGCGGCCTGTCGGATTGTTCTCCTCCTTCTGCACCAGTCCCAGGCGGTCACGCCGGTAGCTCTGCGGCGCCGCGATGCCAAGATGCGTGCCGAGTCCCCAGCAAATGCGCCGGTACTCGTCTGCCGTGAATCGCGCCACGTCGACCCCTGCGAGGATCGCAGCCCCGCGCCCGCTCGTGAGCTCGCGCCGTACGCCGGACATGAGCTCGTTCACGGCCAGATGGTCGAAGTCGGCGCGCCGGATGTCCTCCGGCGCGAGGTGTCGACTCGCCTCGAGCAGCTCGAGCAAGCCCTGCAGATGCGCGGGTCCGACTCGGCGCACGAGCCCTTCCTTGCCTCCGAGGGTGTGGCTCGTCCAAACGGCGGGATCATCGACCGCTGCGATCATAACCAGGCCATTGTAGCGCTGAGCGGCTGGATGGGCACCGCGTACCGTACCGCAGCGCCTGCGACACTGCGCTTGCAATCAGTATCGGGCTCCCTTATACACAGTGGCTCGAGCACCGCAGAAGACGACGCGCTGCTGACAGCCCTCGGCAACGTGCTCGCGCGCGCCCAGGAGCACGAGTCCCATCCCGAAGTGCGGCGCGTCACAGCACTCGAGGCTCGCGAAGAGGCCGATCACCCGGCCGCGACCGCAAGAGGAGCCCGTGTGGACTACGAGCGATACATGCAGGCGTTCAACTCCGGCGACGATGCGCAGCTCGTGCACGAGTGGTTTACGGAGGACTGCATCTTCCAGAGCGGGCCACGGCTTCTTCGCGGGCGGGACGAGCTGCTCGAATTCCTCCACTGGGCGCACGACGGCGTCCGCGAGATCATCCGTGCGCAGACGGTGCTCCAGGACGCGAATCGCCTCTTCGCGGAGATCGACATGGATTTTCATGCGAGCCGCGACAGGCCCGATTTCCTGTTCGGAGCGCTCGCGAAGGGCGAGTTCCTGACGGTCAAGTTCTTCGTGCTATATCTGCTTCGCGATGGGAAGATTGCGCATCTGAAGGCCGCCAAGTGGCCTGCAAACGTCGGCGTGACCCAGCCGGCGGTCCGTCTCGGAAGCACTCTCGAGCAGCGGCAGGCGTTCATGGAGTACACGCGGGCCTTCAGCAACGCCGAGTTCGAGCGCTTCAGCCGGTACTACACGGACGATGTGACCTGCACGCTCACGAGGGGCATCGTGCTGCGCGGCAAGGACAGCATCGTCGAGTTCTATCGCGAGATGTTCAAGCGCGTACGGGAGACGCTGACGCTGCACCATCTGATCGCGGACGACACCGGGATCGCGGCGGACATCACGTCCCAATTCACGGCCATCGAGGATGCGCCCGAGTTCGTCGTCGCCCCGCTCGCGAAGGGCGAGTTCGTCCGCGTGCCGGTATTCGTGCATTACGAGCTCACCGACGGCAGGATCTCGCGGATCAGCGTCGCGCGCTCGGGCGAGGTCTCGAAGCCCCAGCGAGCCTGAGCACACAGAGTTGAGCAACGCGGCCCCGGACCTCGGCGTCGATTTCGAATACGCCGTGATCGGCGCCGGTATCGTCGGCCTCGCGACGGCGCTGGCTCTCATCGAGCGCCGGCCTGGCGCTGCCGTCCTCGTGCTCGAGAAGGAGCGCGAGGTCGCGCGCCATCAGAGCGGGCATAACAGCGGCGTCATCCACGCCGGGGTGTATTACGCGCCCGGATCGCTCAAGGCACGGCTGTGCAAGGAGGGCAACGAGGCGACGCGGCGCTTTTGCGAGCAGCACGGCGTGCCATTCGAGGTGTGCGGAAAACTCGTCGTCGCCACTTCGGCGCTCGAGGCCGAGCGTCTCGCGGGACTGCGCGATCGCTGCCGTGCGAATCAGCTCAGCTTCGAGGAGCTGACCGGCGAGCAGCTGCGCACGATCGAACCCCACATCCGCGGGGTCGCCGCGCTGCGCTTTCCCCAGACGGGAATCGTCGATTACCGCCGGGTCTGCACGGCTCTCGCGACGGAGCTGAAGCGCCGAGGCATTGCCATTCGCTTCGGCTTCGAGGTGCGCTCGATCCGCGAGTCGAGCCGGCACATTGCGATCGTCTCCTCCTGCGGCGAGACGGTGCGGGCCGCGCGTCTCATTGCCTGCGCCGGCCTGCAGTCGGACCGGCTGGCACGACTCGCGGGCCTCGACCCGCAGGCGCGCATCATCCCGTTCCGGGGCGAGTACTTCCGGCTGCCCCCGCAGAGCTCGAACCTCGTCTCTCATCTGATCTATCCTGTTCCTGATCCAGCCCTGCCCTTTCTCGGGGTGCACTTGACGCGAATGATCGACGGCGGCATCGCGGTCGGCCCGAACGCCGTACTGGCGCTCGCTCGCGAGCGCTACGCACGCAGAAGTCTCGATCTGCGGGATGCCGCCGCGACGCTCGGCTACGGCGGCCTCTGGCGCTTGCTGGCCACGCACTGGCGATCGGCCCTGGCCGAGCTCGCCGCATCGCTGTGGAAGTCTCGGTACCTCGAGCAGTGCCGGAAGTACTGTCCCGAGCTCACGCTAGGGGATCTCGGACCTCACCCCTGCGGCATCCGTGCCCAGGCGGTGCTCCCGGACGGCACGTTGGTGCACGACTTTCTGCTTGCCGAGAGCGATCGGATGGTGCACGTCCTCAACGCGCCTTCCCCCGCTGCGACCGCCGCCTTGCCCATCGGGCGCATGGTGGCCGAGCGGATTCTGGAACGCGCAGCTCCCTGACGGCCGGATAATCAGCACCGTGCGAGGCAGTCTCGAAGCGCGGGGATCAACGCGACCTCCCATTGACCCCAAAGCCGAGGTCGTGCGATATGTCTGGGAGCTACGAAACTAGGCGATGGGGGGCTTCATGAGGGTATTGACGAGCCCGCCGAGCTCATTGCGGGGAAGCACTGCTGTCCCCGGGCAGCAGAAGATCAAGTGGGCCACCGTCCGCCGGACCGTGGCGCTCGCCGCGCCGCACGCCCGCATGCTGCTCCTGTTCTTCGCGGTGGTGATCGTCAGCTCCTCTATTCAGACCTCATATCCGCTCATCTACCGAGTGATCATCAATGAGGGCATCCTGAAGGAGCACCCGGCCCTCATCATACGCATGGCCGTCCTCATCGCCGGGCTCGGCGTATTCGACGCCGCGCTCGGCCTCGCTCAGACGTATCTTGCGGCGCGCGTCGGGGCCGACGTCGTCTTGTCGCTGCGAACGAAATTGTTCGAGCACGTCCAGCGGATGCCTCTCGCATTCTTCTCCCGGACACAGACCGGAGCCCTCGTCAATCGACTCATGAGCGATGCCAGGGGCGCCCGCAGCGCCTTCACCGACGTTCTGTCCAATGCCGGCGGCAATTCGGTCATCGTAGTTCTGATTTTCGGAGCTCTGTTTGCGTTGTCGTGGCGAATTACGCTCATTGTCGTGGTGCTCCTGCCGGTTTTCGTGCTTCCTGCGCGGTACTGGGGCCGCCGAATTCGCGAGGTCACCCGCGAAGCCTATGACGCAGGGGCTGCCATGTCGAGCACGATGGTGGAACGCTTCAATGTGGCCGGCGCTCTCCTCAGCAAGCTGTTCGGCCGCCCCGCGGAAGACCTGCGCGCCTTTGAGGACAAGGCGCAAGTCTTGTCGCGAACCGGAATCAGAGCGCGGCTATACGGGCGCATCTTCGCCACGGTATTGATTCTCACCGCGACCTTCGCGACCGCTCTCGCATACGGATGGGGAGGTGTGCTCGCGACCCGGCACGTACTCGATGTGGGGACGGTCGTGGCGATCGGCTCGCTGCTCAGCCGCCTGTACGCCCCACTGATGGGGCTTTCAAACATACAGGTGAGCGTCATGACGACGCTCGTGGCGTTCGAGAGGATCTTCGAGGTTCTCGATCTCGAACCCATGATTCGGGAGCGCCCCAGCGCCGCCGCGATCCCCCGAGGCCCGATTCGGCTGAGCTTCGAGAACGTCTCCTTTCACTATCCATCGGCCGCTGAGGTTTCGCTGGCTTCCCTGGAATCGATCGCCATCCCCGAAAAGCGTGCGAAGCGAACCGTCCTTCATGACATCGGCTTCACCGCGGAGCCGGGGCAGCTGGTGGCACTCGTTGGCCCTTCGGGTTCTGGAAAGACGACTCTCACCCACCTCATTCCACGGCTCTACGATCCTCAGAGCGGGACCGTGCGCCTGAACGGCATGGACATTCGTGATACGACGCTCGAGACGCTCCGCGCACGCATCGGGGTGGTGACCCAGGATGCACATCTGTTTCACGATACACTTCGTGCGAACCTCCGCTACGCGCGACCGGACGCAAGCGATGAGCAGATGCGCGCAGCTCTACGCGACGCCCAGGTGCTCGATGTGGTGGACGCGCTACCCGATGGCCTCGATACGATGGTCGGCGAGCGCGGCTACCGATTCTCCGGTGGCGAGAAGCAGCGTCTGGCTATCGCGCGGCTGCTGCTGAAGGCGCCGGATCTGGTCATCCTCGATGAAGCGACTGCTCACCTCGATTCGGCATCCGAGGCGGCCGTTCAACGTGCTTTGGAGCAGGCGCTCACCGGCCGTACGTCGATCGTGATAGCCCATCGGCTCTCCACCGTGGTCAGGGCCGATCAGATCCTCGTTCTGCAGGACGGTCGCATCGTGGAGAGAGGGACCCACGCATCGCTGGCGGCGAACGCTGGATTGTACGCCGAGCTATACCGACGGCAGTTCGCCGCCGCAGCCGCAGGAACGACATGAAACTCGCATTCGGACAAGAATTGGGCGCCATCTTCCAGATTGCATACGTGGTGCAGGACATCCGCGCTGCGATCCGCGAGCACGCCAGGCGATTGCGCATCGGCCCTTGGCTATTGCTCGAGCATTTCGCGCCGACATGGCAGAAGTATCGTGGCCAACCGACCGAGCTCGACGCTTCGATAGCGATCAGCTTTTCCGGTTCCATGATGTTCGAGCTGATTCAGCAGCACGACGACGTGCCATCGGTATTTCAGGAGGTCGTGGCCCGGCGTGGATACGGGCTGCATCATCTTGCAGTGTCGACGCGCGACTTCGAGGGCGACTGCGCCAAGTACCGCGCAATGGGCTACGAGCCCGTGTTCGAGGCCGCCGCCGAGGGGGGTCTGCGAGTCGCATACTTCGACACGCTGGCGACGCTCTCTGCGATGCTCGAGATCATGGACATGCCGCCGTCGATCGAGTCGCGCTGGGCGAGCCTGCAGACAGACAGTATCAATTGGGACGGGCGCGACCCGATTCGAACGTAGCTGCTCACCGTCCGGTCAGCCGTCCCTTGACCGGCGCCTCCGCGGGCAGATCGGGCCAGCTGGAGGCCTTCATCGAGCTATCGCCGCGGAACATCGCCTCGATGTGGCGGATCAGCCCATCCTGAATCTTGAACGCCTCGAAGACGACCGAGGCGTTGTTGTTCGGATACTCGGGCGGGGAGGTGAAGTTGGCGACCGCGACTACGATCCCGCGCTCGACGTCGGCGACGTAGACGCGGCGGTTCTTCACGATCCATTTGACGCGCGGGTTCTTGAATTCACCGGCACAGCTGCCCGCCGATTCCGGCTGATTGACCGTCAGGACAGCGTCCTCGAGCCGCGAGCATTCCGGATGCCACGGCGCGTCGTGGTAGTCGAGCGTTCCTGAAACCACGTCGAAATACTTATTTGCCGTCGCGATGAGCTGCGCGCGCGGAACCTGCTCGTCCTTCGGCAGCACGGCGTCGTAAATCCGATCGGCCTGGGTGAGCTTGGAAGCCGGCGTTCTCCTCAGCATGCCGTCGTAGGAGATCTCCTCGACCTCCGTCAGCCGCTTCGCGACGACCTTCAGGCGCACCATGTAGAACCACCATCGCTCCCCCTGGTTCGTGGGAGCGTTGGTGACCGTACCCATGAATATCGCCGCCCCAGTAACAGGATCGACGAATGCCTGACGGTAGGGCATGCGCTTGGCCAGCCCCCAGACCTCCCCCTTGCCGAGCTGAACGTCGACTCCGTTCGAGGTCACGCGGACGCCGGGCGCGACCTTGATGCGCGAGGTGTCATCGTCGAGCAGGCCTTCTGTATAGGTCTGGAGGAACTCGAGGAGGCAGCGGCGGTTGCAATCCGGCGCACTCGCCTTCTGTGCTGCGTCGGCGGCCGTGAGGCCTAGACCGATCACCGCGAGCACGCAGCCGAGCGACGCGAATACGCGGCATGAACGAGCGATCATCGGATGCCCCCACGGTACGCCACGAGCCATAGACGCGGCTCGAACTTCTCCCGTGCGTGAGCATAGCCCATACACAGCTCGGCGCAACCGAGCGGCCTGCGACGGGGCGCTCTGCCGGTTGGATGGCTTGCCTTGCAGTCACGCCTCAGTGGTCGGCGTCGAATCGTTCTGCGCCCGCGTAGCAGATATATCTGCCACGCGCGGTGTGACCGATCAGAGTCATTCCGAGGGTTTTCGCAAGGTCCACGCAGGTCGCCGTGAGCCCTTTGCCGCAGACGACAATCGGGATCCCGTTAAAGGCGGCTTTCATCACGACCTCAGCGGTCAGGCGACCGGTCGTAAACAGCACCTTATCGCCGCCGGAGACTCCGTGAAGCGCCATCCACCCAGTGATGATGTCGAAGCTGTTGCGCCGGCTCACATCCTCGACGCTCAACCAGAGATTACTCGCCTGAAATAACGCGCATCCCTGCACGGAGCCTGCCGCACGGTAGATCGCCCCGCTCGATTCGGTGCTCGCGAGGAGTACTCGCAGCCTGCTGCGTGAGATGCGCGCCTGACCGCGGCACATGGGCGGAAAATCGTCCATCGCGCTCGATGGGTCCGCTTCGCCGCGGAATTCCGCACGGGTCATGACGTTCGCGACCCCGGCAGCCCAGTCGACCGTGATTGTTTCCAGGTGCGTCACATCGCTCATCCGGCACCGGTTGCGCAGGTAACCGAGGACCAACCACTCCGGGCGCGCACCGAGCGTCCAGAGCTTTGCCACGGCTCGGCCATCGAGCCGGACGAGCAACGGACGCTCGAGAGGAAGCTGGATCGTACGATGCTCGCCAGACTCGTCCATGACTTCGAGCGCGCGCAGCGCTTGGCCGGAGGCAGCACTGAGTCGAGGCGCTCCAGGCAGCGGCATGAACTCACGGGCAAGCGGTTGCACGATCACGGCAGGTGGCTCATTCGGACCTGCTGACGGCTCCCGATGCAGTGGGATATCCGCAATCGCGGAGTTCGTGCTGACTACTGACATCACGTAGTTCCCTTCGCAGCCTGGCCATACGCCGGTCCGGCAGCCCGATATGCCGTCATTGCCGCACCCGGGTAAAATGCCACAGCAGTTAAACAGCGCGAGGCTTTACGCCCATCACACCCCAAATGGCGGACGCCGCCATACGCACGCACGTTGCCCCGCTATCCGCGGTACTTCGCCCGCTCGAGCAGTCGATCGGGCAAACGCTGCGCCAGGACATATTCGCGGAACGGGACAATCCGCCCTTCGATCGCGTATGCATGGATGGAATCGCCATATGGAGCGAGACCCTCAACCGCGGAGTGCGCCGCTTCAAAGTCCAGGCGACCCAGTCCGCCGGCACCCCACCCGTCACACTGGCTGGCGCCGACTTGGCGGTCGAGGTCATGACGGGCGCGGTACTGCCGCGAGGCACGGACTGCGTGATACCCCTCGAGGAATACGATCTCGTGGAGGGTGTGGCGATGCTGGCGGAGAAAGTCTCCGGAGCGCCGTTTCGCAACGTTCAGCGCCGCGGGGAGGACAGCGAGCTGGGCATTCCCATGCTCACGCCCGGCATCCGCCTCGGCGCTCCCGAAATCGCCGTCGTAGCCTCGGCGGGGCTCGGTCGAGTTCATGTCAGCCGACAGCCGAACGTCGCCGTGATCTCCACCGGAGACGAGCTCGTCGAGCCCGGCGAGCCGATCGCGGAGCATCAAATTCGGCGCTCGAATGCGTACGCCGTTCTCGCCGCACTGCGAATGAGAGGCTTCGAACAGGCGCGACACGACCATATCCGCGATGACGAAGCGCTGCTGCGGGAACGTCTGGCACAACACCTCGCATCGAACGACTTGCTCGTGCTGAGCGGCGGGGTATCCAAGGGGAAATTCGACTTCGTGCCGAAAGCTCTCACCCATCTCGGCATTCGGGAGATTTTCTACAAGGTGGCGCAGCGGCCCGGCATGCCGATGTGGTTCGGAATCGGAGCGCGCGGCCAGGCGGTATTCGGATTGCCTGGAAACCCCGTCTCGACACTCATCTGCCTCGTGCGCTACGTCGTCCCCGCGCTGCATATCGCAATGGCTACACGGCCGGACCCCCCGATGCGCGTTTCGCTCGCCTCTGAATTTCGATTCGAGCGTCCAGCCACCTGTTTTCTGCCCGTCTCCGTCGCGCCAGACTCGCTCGGTCGCCCTGTTGCGATTGCGAAGTCGCCGAACGGGCCGGGTGACTTCCTGTCGCTGACCGAATCGCACGGGTTCGTCGAGCTGCCGCCACAATCCGAGCCGTTTGCGCAGGGATTCGTGGCGGACTTCCATCGCTGGTAGGGCACAGGCGTTCATCGCGCGCGCCGAGCCGCCTCCACGTCCAGGCGGCTCGAGAGACTCGCGAGCTCCCCGGGGGTATTGATATTCGCGAAGGCTTCGGGGGAGCTGAAGTGCACGCGCTGAGCGCCCAACTTCGTCAGCAACATCCACGTTGCAGGGTGATGACCGTCCTTGAGCGCCTCGATCACGCTCGGCAACGCGCTCACGGGCCACACCGCGCAGAGAGGTTGATGGCCTTCGGCAGTCTCGGCCATCGCCGCGCCTTCTCTGGCCGCCTCGATAAGCCGCGGATACAAGTCGTCCGGCAGCATGGGCACATCGCAGGGACTGACCGCCAACGCACGAGCGTTGATATCGCGGGCCCACTTGAGGCCGACCTTCACGCCAGCGAGCGGCCCCTGTGGGTCGCCTTCCTCGTCGTGCAGGACCGGCAATCCGCCGGCGCGAGCGAGCGCCTCGGCTTGCGTTCCGGGACGCGCATTGACTGCAACCGCACTGCACGTGCGCTGCAATCGTCGCACTGCCCACACGAGCAAGGGAACGGCGGTGAGTATCGCAGCTGCTTTCTCGCCGCCGAACCTCACCGACCGGCCGCCCGCGATGACCACGCCCGCGACCGGCAAGCTGCTCGTGCCGAGAGCAACGGTTGAGGTGTTTGGATCCATAACGCGCAACCTCGTAGGATACAGTCTAATATAACCATAGGCCGTGTCGCGCGGAGCAACGCCTGCGCTTGCGAAGGCGTCCGCGGTCAGGCCTGATAGGCTTCGAAAAATCGGACCCTATCTTCATGAACGACGCGAAAGTGCTCGGAATCGTCGGCTGGAGCGGCTCTGGCAAGACGACGTTGCTCGTCAAGCTGATACCGCTTCTCGTGGGCCGCGGGCTGCGTGTAGCCACCCTGAAGCACGCCCATCACGCCTTCGACGTGGACCAGCCCGGCAAGGACTCCTACGAGCACCGCAAATCCGGCGCGACGGAAGTGATCGTATCCTCGGCCCGGCGCTGGGTGCAGATGCACGAGATCGGCGCCGGCGCGGAGGCGACGCTTGCCGAGTTACTGGCGAGAGTGTCGCCCTGCGATATCGTGCTCGTGGAGGGGTTCAAGAGCACGCGCCAGCCGAAGATCGAAGTCTTCCGGGCATCCGTCGGTAAGACACCGCTATATCCATCGGACAAATCGATTGTCGGGGTGGCGAGCGACCAGCGCCTCTGCGGTATCGGCATCCCTTGCGTGCAGCTCGACGACATCTCAGCCGCCGCAGAGCTGGTGCTCTCGAAAGCGCAGCCGGTCGCGGCGGTCCTCGCGAGCCTCGATGCCTCGCGCGCGTGAAGAGAGCTATTCGGCCGTTGCGGGCTCGCGCAGTGGCGTCACTCTGGCGGCGCAGAACTTGAATTCGGGAATTTTTCCCGACGGGTCCAGCGCGGGATTGGTCAACAGATTCACGGCCGCTTCCGCATAACAGAACGGCATGAAGACCATACCCGCCGGGACATCGCGATCCGCGCGTACGCCGACTTCGACCGCGCCGCGGCGAGTCTCGAGTCGTATCCGATCCCCCGGTTGGATGTCGAGCCGATGCAATTCGCGTGGAGAGAGGAATGCCACGGCTTCAGGCTCCAGCTCATCGAGAACGCCTGCGCGTCGGGTCATGGCGCCCGTGTGCCAGTGTTCGAGGACGCGGCCCGTCGACAACACCATCGGATATTCCATATCGGGAAGCTCGTCAGGTGGCCGAATGTTCGCCGGCACGATCTTGGCGCGCCCGCTTGCCGTCGGGAATCCGTTCGTGAAGATGATGTCGTTGCCCGGCAAATCCGGTGAATCGACCGGATAGGTGACTGCCCCCTCGCGCTCCAATCGCTCCCACGTGATGTTGTTCATCGAGGGCATGGTTGCGGCCATCTCGGCGAAGATGTCCGCAGGCCCCGAATAACTCCAGCCCAGGCCGAGCCGCTTGGCAATCTCTTGGATGATCCACCAGTCCTGGCGCGCATCCCCGGGCGGTGCGATTACGGGCCTGCCGATCTGGACGCGCCTGTCGGTATTCGTGAAGGTGCCTTCCTTCTCGGCGCAGGCAGATGCCGGCAGCACCACATCCGCATGGAACGCCGTCTCCGTCAAAAACAGATCCTGGACCACCAGATGATCGAGCATCGCCAGAGCGTGGCGGGCGTGATTGAGATCCGGGTCCGACATCGCGGGATTCTCCCCTTCGATGTACATGCCGCGAATCTGGCCGGCATGAATGGCCCGCATGATCTCGACGACCGTGAGCCCGGTCTTCGGATCGAGCTCCTGATTCCAGAATCTCTCGAAGAGCATGCGCACTTCGGGCTTCTCGACGGACTGGTAGTCCGGATACACCATCGGGATGAGCCCTGAGTCCGATGCACCCTGCACGTTGTTTTGCCCGCGAAGGGGATGCAGTCCGCTTCCCCTCTTGCCGATCTGGCCCGTGATGAGCGCAAGGGCGATCAGGCACCGGGAGTTATCGGTCCCGTGAACGTGCTGGCTGATGCCCATGCCCCAAAAGATGATCGCGCCCTTCGCCCGCGCGTAAAGGCGCGCGACCTCGCGCAGCGTTTCTGCATCGATCCCGCAAACCGGCGCCATGTTCTCCGGGGTGAAGCCGACGATGTTCGTGCGCAGCGCCTCGAAGTTCTCGGTGTGGGCTGCAATGTAGCGCTCATCGTAGAGTTTCTCGCCGATGATGACGTTCAGCATGGCGTTGAGCAGCGCGACATCCGAGCCGGGCTTGAACGCCAGATGCTTGTACGCGTGGCGCGACAGCGCCTGCCGGCGCGGGTCTATCACGATGAGCTTGGCACCGCGCTCCTTCACCGCGTTCTTGATGAAGGTCGCCGCTACCGGATGATTGATGGATGGATTGGCTCCGATGACGATGATCACTTCTGCATCGAGTGCAGCCTCGAAGGGAGCCGAAACCGCCCCGGATGCGAGACCCTCCATCAATGCCGCAACCGAGGAGGCGTGGCACAGTCGGGTGCAATGATCGACATTGTTCGATCCGAAGCCCGTGCGTACGAGCTTCTGAAACAGATAGGCCTCCTCGTTTGAGCCCTTGGCTGACCCGAAGCCCGCCAGTGCCTGCTTGCCTTGGGTATCGCGGATCGCCTCAAATCCGCGGGCGGCGCGGTCCAGAGCCTCCTCCCAGGTCGCCTCGCGAAAATGCGTCCACGGATTGGCCGGATCGACCTGATCGTTGGCGTCCTTGGCCACATGCTCGAGACGAACGAGCGGCTTCGTCAGCCTGTGCGGGTGATGGATATAGTCGAAGCCGAACCGTCCCTTGACGCACAGTCGGTTGTGATTCGCCGGTCCGTTGCGACCCTCGGCGTAGATCACTTTTCCGTCCTTGACCTTATAGGTCACCTGGCAGCCCACACCGCAATACGGACACAGTGAGCTCACTTCACGATCGGGATAGACCACGCGCCGCTGATTCTCGTCGAGATAGACGGCCGGCATGAGCGCACCGGTCGGGCACGCCTGGACGCATTCACCGCAGCCGACGCAGGTCGACTGCCCCATCGGATCGTCGAAATCGAAGACGATCTTCGACCCGTGCGACCGATAGGCCATCCCGATCACATCGTTCACCTGTACTTCACGGCAGGCCCGAACGCACAGATTGCACTGGATACACGCATCGAGATTGACTCGCATCGCCGGATGGCTCGCGTCCGGGGCCCAGCGTGCGGTCGCGGGGAAGCGACTCCGTGAAATCTCAGTGAAATCCGCCTGCTTCCAGAAGTGCGACGTCGGATCATGCGATGTGGCGCGAGCGGGCTGGTCCGCGACCAGCAGCTCGATCACCATGGCGCGCGCCCTGCTCGCGCGCTCCGTGGCGGTCTTCACCTTCATGCCCACTGCGGGAGCCCGTTTGCATGAAGCAGCCAGTACACGCTCGCCTTCGATCTCCACCATGCAGGCGCGGCAATTTCCATCCGGGCGATACCCAGGTTCGGGCCTATGGCAAAGGTACGGAATGTCGGTTCCCATGCGCTTCGCCACCGCCCAGATCGTCTCACCGGGTTGCGCCTCGACCAGTTGCCCATCGAGTTCGAAGGGCACGGCGGACAGGGCGCGGGGCGAGGCCGGCAAGCTCGAGCGGTCGCGCGCACCCGGCGCGCCATCAGGACTTTCAGGTTTTGCGTTCACGGTTTGATCAAGTGCGTGTCGCGCTATTTCGAAGGCTCGGCCTTCGGCGCCGGAAAGAGTTGAGGAAAGAAGCGAATGACGCTCGTCAGCGGATTCGAGGCGGCCTGGCCGAGGCCACAGATCGAGGCGTCCCGCATGCACTGGGAGAGCTCTCCGAGCAGCTCCGTATCCCACACGCTCCGTTGCATCAGCATACGGGCCTTCTCGGTTCCGGAGCGGCAGGGCGTGCATTGGCCACAGGACTCGTCCTCGAAAAACCGCATCAGGTTGAGCGCCGCGCCGCGCACATCGTCCCGGTCTGACAGCACGATCACGGCGGCGGAACCAATGAAACAGCCGTATTTCTCGAGAGTACCGAAGTCGAGCGGAATGTCGTTCATCGAGGCTGGAAGGATGCCGCCCGAAGCGCCGCCCGGCAGATACGCCGCGAAAGTATGGCCTTCGCACATGCCGCCACAGAACTCATCGATCAGTTCCTGCACCGTTACGCCCGCCGGCGCAAGCTTCACGCCGGGACTCTGCACACGTCCGGACACGGAGTAAGCACGCAGGCCGTATCGGCCGTTGCGCCCGTGGCTCTTCCACCAGTCCGCGCCCTTTTCGATCAAATCACGTACCCAGTACAGAGTTTCCACGTTGTTGATGAGCGTCGGGCGACCAAACAGGCCGACCTGGAACGGAAACGGCGGCTTGTGGCGGGGCAATCCGCGCTTGCCTTCGATCGATTCCATCAACGACGACTCTTCACCGCAGATGTAGGCACCCGCGCCGCGTCGCAGGTGAATGCGCGGTCCGTCGCCGGGAAGCTTCGCGATCTCGTTCTCGAGAATCCTGCGCGAGATCGGATACTCGTCGCGGATATAGACGTAGACGTCGGTCGCCTCGACGACGTGGGCGCCGATCAGCATTCCCTCCAGGAACCGGTGCGGGTCGGTGTTGAGGAAATACTGGTCCTTGAACGTTCCAGGCTCCCCTTCGTCGCCATTGACCGCCATCAGTCGTGGACCGGGCTCGCCCATGACGGAGCGCCATTTCCGCCCCGCCGGGAATCCGGCGCCCCCCAAGCCTCGCAGGGAACTGTCATCAAGAACCTTGAGCACGTCGGCGACGGCAAGAGCGCCGGCGCGGACCCTCTTCAGAGTCGAGTATCCGCCGGCGGCTCGGTATGCCTCGAGATCGATGTAGTCGGGGATATGGGGGTGGATGTCCCGATGCGAGACTGCTCTGCTGACGTTCTCGACGTTCGCATGCGTGAGGAAGTGGTGGCCGACCTCCACTGCGGGCGCCTGGTCGCACAGACCGACACATGGCGCGCGCACCACGCGCACGCCCTGCCCCAGCTCGTTCCGCAGAACATCCAGGAGTCGCTCGGAGCCGAACATGGCGCACGTCAGGCTGTCGCAGACGCGTACCGTCAGTGCCGGGATGTCCCTGTCGCCCTCCTTCACGACATCGAAATGGGCGTAGAAGGTTGCGGTTTCGAACACCTCCGTAAGCGCGAGGCGCATTTCATCGGCGAGCGCGGCCAGATGAGCCGCCGAGATCTGGCCAAAGGTGTCTTGAACGAGATGCAAGTATTCGATCAGCATGTGCCGCTCGCGGGATTTGTCCGCGAGCAGGCCCTCGATTTCCGCCTTGGCGCGCAGTTCGACTTGACGGCCCTTGGGCACCGGCCGGGCCCTCGAGCGTCCGCTGCCCGGATGCGCGAACCTTCGGACCCTCGTTATTTCGCCATTGATATCCCGCGTGCTCATGACGCGCGAGTGTACTCACTTCGAGCGGCGAATGCAGACTGCGCCCTCGGTCCGGGAAAGGCTACTTTGACCCGTATTCACGACCGTGGCTGCGCCATGGTCAGCCCGTGCATTCTGCCGGTCCTGCCGCTCGTATTCGCCCGCTCCGACCGCCCGTTCGTAAGCAACGGTCTGCCGAGCGCCACCGGCGAGCAGCGGCGGCAAGCGCCCGGCATCGGCTCATCGGTCCTGCTCGGTGTCGCGACGGGACGGCTCTGGGCGCCCTGGGCGCGGTCACCTCCCTCGACCTCGCACTCCCTCGCGAATGCCGGGCCCCGGTTCAACTCGGCACCGGCTGCCCTCCAGGGGCTACGCGGCAAGTGGTATTGATTGATTTCTGGAACTACTCGTGCATCAATTGCCTGCGCGCCCCGCCGTACGTGCGCGCCTGGGCGACGCCACCAACCGCAGGTTCGAGATCCGCTTCCTCGACCCCGGCATGCAGGTCTACTCATTCACCTTCGGCTGAATCGACATAGGAGAGGCCATGTTCTCGCGCCCCCGTTTGCGGCCGGCAGGAGCCCGCGCTCCGTACGGTCTATTGATCCTGCTGATCGGCTTCGCCGTGGCGCCCTCCTGGTCCGCGGAGCCCGCCCGGCCGATTCCACCCTACGCCGGCGCAGGAGAATCGCTCTCGAGCGATCGTGAGATCGCCGTCCTCGCCGGCGGCTGTTTTTGGGGCGTGCAGGGCGTTTACGAGCACGTGAAGGGCGTGCTCCGCGCGGTGTCGGGTTACACGGGCGGCAGCCGGGCCACTGCGCAATATGAGACGGTGAGCACGGGCAGGACGGGCCACGCCGAATCCGTTCAGATCACGTTCGATCCGCACCAAATCAGCTATCCACAGATCCTCCAGATCTTCTTCTCGGTCGTGCACGACCCTACCGAGCTCAACCGGCAGGGTCCGGATGTGGGGACACAGTATCGCTCGGCCATCTTCCCGCTCTCGCCAGAACAGGCACGCATCGCGAAGCGCTACATCACGCAGCTCGATCGTGCGCGCGTATTCGACGGGACGATCGTCACGCTCGTCCAGCCCGACAAGGTGTTCTTTCCGGCGGAGGAGTACCACCAAGACTATCTGGTGCACAATCCAGACAGCCCCTACATCGTCTATAACGATCTGCCGAAGATCGCGGATCTCAAACGCCTGTTTCCAAGCATGTTCCGTCCTCGCCCCGTACTCGTGCTGGCCGCCAGGGCAGCGCGCTGACAACCGCGACTCGCCGGTCTCATTTGCCGCCGATCAGGCGCGATGCGCGCCTGCATAATTGGGGCGACACGTCGGCGGCGTCCCTCAGGGGTAAGAGTCCCCCTTTGTCGATGATCGCCTGCCCCTGATCGGAGAGCAGATAGAGCGCGAGGCGCAGCGCCGCCGGGTTGTCCGACAGAACCGCCAGTCCGTAAAGCGGATGCGGATCAAGCGCTGCTGGAACCACGAGACTGGTGAGGTCCGGCAACTCGCGCTCGAGGCGCGCACTCCCGCTGCAGTAGTGATCGATACATCCACCTGATTCGCGGCGAAGAGCGCTGCCGTGGTACTTTGCGCCCGCGGGGTAGGTACTGGTTTGAGCGCCATGGATGCCCGCGCCTTGCCCGTCAAGATCGCCGCAGAGCCGGGACGCAGGCGCTCCATACGATCGAAGAGCGCCCACGCATAATCGCCCGAGGGGTCCGCGACCGGCATCGAGGTTTTGATGCGTACGCCTTTCTCCATCAGTCTGTCGATGAGATTGGCGCTCGTAAGCCCGATCTCGCGCCGCGAGACGATGCACATGCGATTGCGCGCGAACGCAATGGCGGGCAACACTGCGCGGCCGCGCGCGGCAAGCCTTCGCGGAGAGGCGAGATCAGCAGACAGAAAGAGGTCGGGAGATGCGCCTTTCTCGATTCGCACGCGCAGGGCCCCGGAGCCCCCGAAGCTTGCCCTGACTTCGATATTGAGCTTCGCGCGTGCCTCACGCGTGAGATCACTCAATACGCCGCAGAGAGCCGGCGGCATAGATCTCGACCGGCTCTGCTTGCGCCGCTGTTGCACTGAGCGGCGCGACGCTCAGGAGGAGAACGAGCATCCAGCCCCATTCAAGCCGCACTTGAAACATTTGCGCGAATCCTCTTACAGACGAGCGCCCGCGCTCGACGGACCTCGTATGGTAGCGCGAGCCGCGGGCGGCGGCTGTGTCCAGGTCTCGCTCCGAGCTCGAAGCCGCTCTGCGACTATCGAAGGCGCCGCGAACGCGCTAGATTATCGGCGTGCAACGGACAGGAGGCGATTCAGCGCGGGAGCCGATCGAGATTTCGGACACCGCTTCTCATGCGCATCGCTCGCCCCGCGACACTGAGGTGCGACCGCATCTGCGCTACGAGTTCCAAAGCGGCAAGCAGCGCGGTGCGGAGCTCGACAGTCATTTCTTCCGGTTGCTGTCAGCGGTCAGGGAGGGCGGCTCGATCCGGCATGCGGCACAGGCCCTCGGTGTCTCGTACCGTTACGTCTGGGGTTCCCTCAAGAAGTGGGAGGCGTTGCTCGGCGAACCACTCATCACCTGGTCGCAGGGGCGCAAAGCCCGTCCGACCGAGTTCGCCGAAAGACTCCTGTGGGCAGAGCGCCGTGCGCGCACCCGCATGCAGCCACATATCGAGGCGCTGCGCTCGAGTCTCGCGCGAGTGTTCATCGAAGCGCGCGATGAGCATTTTCAGCTGCTGACCGTCCGCGCAAGCCACGATCTGGCGCTGCCGGTACTGCAGCAGCACCTCGCGGAGAGCGCCAGCCTGCATCTCGATATCGGCTTCCGAGGAAGTGTCGAAGCCCTGCGGGCGCTGAACGACCGCCACTGTATCTTGGCTGGATTTCACGTTCCGGCTTTGCGGGGCGCCGCGCCGATATTCTCCAGGGCCCTGAAGCCGCTTCTGCGGCCAAAGCAGCACAAACTGATCGCCTGCTCGCGGCGCATCCAGGGATTGATGCTCCGCAAGGAGCACGCCGCACTCGTTCGGACTTTCCCTGACGTTGTGCGCGCGCAGCTGCGCTTCGTGCATCGACAGCCCGGTTCGGGAACCCGCATGCTGGCGGATCACCTGCTGGAGGAATGCTCGATATCCGCCGCGGACCTGCGCGGCGCGAAGGATCACGTTGAACACACGCATGTCGCCGTGGCGCTGTGCATCGCAAGCGGCGTCGCGGATGCCGGCATGGGCGTCGAGGCCGCGGCGTTGGAGTTCGGCTTGCACTTCATACCTGTGGTCGAAGAGAACTACTTCCTCGCATGCCACAATCAGAATGTCGACTCCCCCGCAGTAACCCGCTTGCGTGCGGCGCTACGTGGAGATCGGTGGCGCGAGATCCTCGCGAAGTTGCCCGGCTATCAGCCGGCTTCAGGCGCCGGAGGCCTGCTGAAGATCGAGGAGGCTCTTCCCTGGTGGCGGCGCGCAGCGCGCCCCGCCGGCACGCGGTGCGCGACTGAGCCCAACTTCACGTGAATGCCCGCTCCAGGTCAGAACCTGACGGTGACGGACGCCTGGAGCGTGCGCGGTGCGCCGATGTGAGCCACGAGGTTGCCCGTATCGGATCCCGTAATATTGCTCGGGCCGATCGTCGACCAGTAGTGCCGATCAGTTACATTTTCGACCGCCAGACGCCAAGCGACCGGCGCCCCCCACATCCGAAGTGTGTATCGTCCGCCGATATCCAACAGGTTATAGCCTGCGACCGAGAACTGGCCGGTGTCATCTCCCGGCCGCGGGCCGGAGAACTGGTAGTCGAAGGTCGCCACCAGACCTGGAATGGTCGGAACGTGATACTCGAGCAGCACGTTGCCCTTGACCTTGGCCGTGCCGACATACGGCTGGTTGTCCGTTGAGGCCAGTGGAGTGTTCTGCATCGTGGAGTTCAGCAGCGTGATACCCCCGTACACCGTCAGTCCGCCGATGAGTTGACCCACCGCAGAGAGCTCCAGACCCTTGTTGATCTGGTCGCCCACGATCTCATAAATCACCGTGTTCGGATTGCCATTGACCGGGAAGGTGTTGGCAAACGGACGATCCATATCGAACAGCGCCGCGGTGAAGTAGGTCCTCTCGAAGTTGATCTTGTACCCGACCTCGTACTCCTTGCTCCGATAGGGCGAGAGGCCCTCGCCGGCATTCACCACCGTGACACTCCCCGTCGAGGCGGGTGCCGTATCCGCGTCGGCCTGCAGGCTGCTCACGTAGGTGGCATATAGCGTAGAGTTGCTCGTGGGCTTGAAGATGATACTGCCGCTCGGGCTGATACCATGGCCGCTGAACTCTTTGGTCTGCACGCTCTTGTTGTTGAAGTTGATGGTGCGGAACCAGTCCTGGCTAGCGCCCAGGTGCAGCATCCAATGATCGGTGAACTTCAGGGTGTCATTGATATTGACACCCTGTTGATACTGATCCGAGGAGCCGTAGATAAAGCCACGAGCGACCTGCGGCGGCCCCTGCACGGGCTGCGCGAAGAGCACCGGGTCGGCCAGATCGGCGCTTCCCAGACAGGTGCTCGTTGCGCTTGGCGGGCAGGAGGTGTTAGCCGCAGTGATGACCGAATAGGACGAAGCGCGGTAACCGGCCGAACCGATGGTGATGTCATGGCCGATGCCGAAGGTATCGAAGCTGCCGTTCAGGTAGGCAACGTCGCTGGTGATCGCAAATCGGGGCGCGAACCCGCTGGCGTAATTGGTGCTGTAGTCGCCTGAATTCGCGGTGAGATTATTGATGGCGGTATTGATGTTGCGCTCGACGGTCTCATTCAGGATGCCGCCCACCAGGTGCCAGTTGCTGCCGAAGTCCTGTTTGATGCGCGCCTCCTCCATGTCAGTGCGCACGTACACGCCGGCGAAAGGCTGGCCGATGCCTTCCTGCTGCGGATCCGGCGCCGGCGGCAGCTTGATGTAACTGCCGTTCTTCTGCTGAGCGTCCGGGTAGATGAACCAACCTTGGAAGCCCTGGGTGAGCAGTGTGTTGCTACTGTAATTCAGCTCCAGAACGGTGTGCTCCCATGGGCGCACGTCCACGCCCAAATCGACGAGCGTACGCCGTTCGTGGCTATCGGCCACATAGCCTTGGCCATCGCCGTACAAGGCGTTGAGACGGTAGCCGATGATGCCATTGCGATCGAGCTTGCCACCCAGATCGACTTTGGCGGTGCCGATGCTATCGCTGGCATAGCCGGCAGTGAACTCACGCAGGTCGTAGTCGGTGGGCCGTTTGGTAACCATATTGAATTCACCAGAGGGGGGAACCGGCCCGTACAGCGAGGACGCGGCGCCGCTCACGACTTCGATCTGATCGAACTGTTCCATCGAGGTCACGCCGGTCATGAAGATCGTCATGCCGTCAATCTTCGTGTTCTCGAAGTTGCTGCCCTGGTAGCCGCGCGTCATGGGACGCAGGATGTCCGGACCCTGCTGCTCCTGGAATGACACCAGCGGCATGTACTTGGAGACCTCTTTGAAATTGACCGCCTGCGTGTTCTCGATCAAGTCCGAGGGCAGCACGGAGACCGAGTAAGGCGTGTCCACGATGGGAACGTTGCCGAGCGGACCCATCGAATCGAGGGTCTGTACCCGGTAGTCACCCTTGTCCCTCGAGGTCTGGATCACGACTTCTTGGAGGGTATTCGTGGACGTGGGGTCGGAGTCCGCCGCCTGAGCGACTGCCGAGACCAGCGAGATGATCGTTAGAAATGCCGCGTGGTTTCCGTGCATCGTCTTGCTTCTCGCGCCTGGAACGAGGCGATGCGCCGCCCCGAATGCGCGCGGAAAGCTATCACGAGGAGCCGATCGCAACGATATGAACACGCACACATACGTTGCAGGCGCGGCAGACCGGATGAACCGCAGCGTGGTCTGCATTGTTAGCAGGAACGGGTGCGGCGAGGGAGCCGCCTTCCGCGCGCGACCTCGGGCCGAGATGCTGGTCGTGCCACCAGCCTCGAAGCGCTGGGGCTTCGGCAGGCAAATCGCCGATTCTCACCAGCTCAACGCCCTTGAGGTCACCAGAGTCGCGGAGGTTGCGTCGCCAGCCTCTCCGCCTCAGTGCAGGATGTGCCGAAATGCAGAACAGCCGCGCGCCACGTTCGAAACCCGTAGACGGCCCCGCGAACAGTTCAGAGCAAGACGGACCGATTGCGCCGAACTCCTCACCACTTCAAGTCGTCGGGAACCACGAAATCCTTATAAGGGTCGTCCGGAGCTGCGGTCTCCTTCTGATCGTTGATCGCAATTACCGCTTGTACATCGCGCTCGCGAATGCGTCGAGCGGTCTCTGCAGGCACGACTTCGTGACGATCTTGATATCTGACGATTGCAAGGTCGCCGCGGCTGATTGCCTCGCGCCGCCGCGCATCGACCGCAACGCGCCGGATCTTCCCTCCGTCGACGAAGCCATAGAAATCATTGCTCTCGAGCCGCGGGAGGCGCGTCTGCTCGATCAGCTGGTCGATCTGCACCTGAAGTGCTCTTCTTTGCGTCTTCTCGTGCTGGCGCCGGCTAAGCTCCTGGTCGCGCGCAACCTTCTCAGCCCGCGCCTGCCGGGCGGCATTCTGCGGAGCCGGGTTCGCGGCTGACTTGGGCTGGTTCTTGAGCTGCCGCCGCCGCTGCTCATCCTCCCGGTTCGCCTGCCTGATCTTGTTTTCGCTCACAAGCCCGGCCTTGAGCAATTGATCGCGCAATGAGGTGTTCATGACTGCTCTGTGATCGAGCGAGACGATGCCCGGGAGGCGGCAGGGTGTCAGACGAGCGGGCGACGGAAGACAGACCACCAGTACCGAGGCGCACCTCGTCTGTCGAACAGCAAAAGCGGCAGCAGCAGGAGCACCAGGACGACCTTCAGAACAACCGCGAGCAGGACGAACTTCCCCGCAACTGTGAGCCCGTGAACCACGCCTGTCGTTCTCATTTCACTCCTGAACGCGTGGCTGATCGTACCGCAAACGGGCGGACCGCACAGCATGCTCGACCCCGATGCAAGCGTGCAGACCTACCCGGCAGCGACACCGAGGCGCGCTTGCGTTCCAGCTGCGGCACGCCGATCACCAGCGCCGGGCGGCCGTCGACCGCCCGGCCGGCCCCGTCGAATTGTCCGAGCGAATCCGTCAGATAGATCGTGAAGTCGCACCTGAAATCCGGAACACGTGGGCGAATCGCTGGCTGGTCACCCCGATCTGGCCGCGAACGCGCGCGACCAGAGCGTTGCGATAGCGCGCGGTGCGCGCCTCGGCGAGCGAAGTCAAGATCTTCCGATCCATGGCAGGACCCGGCTTGAGGTCGAGCACCTGCTGCGCATAGAGGCGGGATGCGCATCGACGAGCGCCCGCCGGTAGGCGGCGACCTGCGTGACCGGCCGCACTGACAACGCAGCGTGTGGAGGTCATGTCCATCACCGCCGACGGCGGTCACTACGAGCCAGATAAGGCCGCAGCGTCGCATCGAGGTCCGCGCGAAGCCAGTCGGCTGCTGCGCCTTCTCGATACAACGACCAGCCTAGAAACGACCCACGAAGCGTGGCTTCGATCAACCGGGACAGCAACCGAACGTCGGTTTCGCGGTGCAACTCACCGGCGGCGATCGCCTCGGTGAGCAGCTGTTCGTACCATCCCCGTGCGGTTCGGGACAGCCGCAGCACATGACGACGAAGCGCCGGATCTCCCAGATCGTTGAGCAGATAGGCAAGATTTCTGACAGCGGCGCGTGGTGAGTCAGCCAGTTCGGCGTACATCGCGCTGACGGACCGCAACGTGTCTAGGGGCGATGACGTCCGTTGCGGAATGGCCAGACCCGTGTCGCCCGTGGCCGCCGCATGACGGGCGTGCGCCAGCAGCAGCGCACGCTTGGAGCCGAAACGCTGCACCAGCGCGCCGGCGGTGACGCCTGCCTCGGCGGCGATCTCGCGCAGCGTCAGCTCGGCGGGACCTCGGCGCAGCATGACTCGCACCAGCGCCGCGAACACGTCGATGTCTTCTGCCTTTCGTGGTCGTGGACTCATAGCGCTTGACACTATCTAAACACGTGTTTAGTTTTAGCGAAACAGAGAGGTGCGATTATGCAGAGCGAACCGTCGCGAGTCACGATCCACATGGCCGCGAGTCTCGATGGCTTCATTGCAAGGCGAGACGGACGGGTCGACTGGCTCGAGACCTCGGACACCTATGAACGCGGGGACACCATGACCCCGGAATTCGTCGAGGGGTTCCTCAGGACGATCGACTGCTACGTCATGGGTTCGCGAACATATGAGACGGCACTCGATTTCGAGGCGAAGGGGCTGGGCTGGTCTTACGGCGACAAGCCGACCTTTGTCCTCACCCATCGCGCACTGCGCAAGACTAGGAGCACAGTCGAGTTCTATGCAGGTGATCTCGGGGCACTGGTGAACGAAAGATTGAGACCGCGCTTCCGCAGCATCTGGTTTGTTGGCGGTGGTGAGGTATCCGCCTCCTGCCTGCGCCTCGGACTAGCCGACGAGGTGCGCTATTCGATCCTGCCGATCGTGATTGGCAGCGGCCTTTCGTTTTTCCAGGGGCTCGATCGGGACGTCGCCCTGCATCTACTAGAAGCAACGGCGTACAACAGCGGCATGGTGGCACTTCGCTACGAAGTGAGGAAGGCCGAACCATGAATAGCATCGGGCACATTGTTAAACGGCCGCTATCGGGAAGCATGGCTCGGGCACTGCGTGTCTCGTTCTGGCCGCCTCTCGCCGGCTTCGCCTTCCCGACCTTCGCAGACATTCCGGCCACAATCGTGAGAACGTCCTGCGCCTCTAGAATGCGGCCGTACACACGCTCGATCAAGCTGCCGCGACGCGTGAAAAATCACACGCCTCTTATCCACCAAGCTCGTTATCAATATCCTCCGTATCCAATTCGAGCACGCGGTCGTCGCAATCGAAGACGTACAAAGCTTTATTGGAACGCGCCCCTATGAACTCGCGCCCCATCGTTTGAAGTTTGGCAACGGTAGCCTCAAGGATCTCCGGGTTGGCGTGAAAAGCAATATGGTCCCCGGTGCGGGCGCGTTGAACGAGTGCGCCAACCAGCACAATCCAGACGCCTCCCAGTCTGACGAATGTTGGCCATTCCGAATTGCGTAAGCTCCTCGAGCAAGCCGTGCAATTCGTGGGCGCGAAAAAGACCTCGAAGCCGGCCGCGCCTCGGCACTCCCGGCGCTCGTGAGCCTGTAACACCGCCTGTGCCGGACGCGGTCAGCCGAGCGTCTCGGCGGCCTCCCGAGTTCGATCCGTCTTATTGGCGCACCAATTCGGCGCTCTCCCTACCAGGTGAGAACGGCAGCTACCGGGCCGCGAATCTCCCCATACGACCGACCGCTCGTGGCCGACCGGCGGCGCGGTAGCGGAGAACAACGGTGTCGTCAACGCCGCGGCGCTCCGACGCACTTTAAGCTGCGGTCAAGGCCTTGTTCCAAACAACACTCGGTGGGCACTTGCCAGCACGGAGTGCGGGCTGTCCGCGGGGACGTCCTCACCGATCTCCCACATCATCATGCCAGCGAGATGTCTGGCCATAACATAGTCGGCCTTGGCGGCTATCGAGGCCGGGTCGTCGTAGCTAATCCACTGCCGCAGGGCCGCGTTATGGGCGTAAACGGCGCTGAGCTTGCCGCCGATCAGCAGCCGATGTGGAGTGAAGCCGGACTTCAGCAGCCGTTGTGCGACCCGATCGGAACCGACGCCTCTCAAGCCGAGATCGTAGGTGGGGGTATGGGAGCGGTCGAATGGTTCATAGAGTCCGTCGCTGCCCGGCAGCGCCTCGACTCCGCCGTAGGACACGAAGTACGCCGGAAATCCCAGCAGGATCCTTCCGGAAGGTACGCCCCTAAACGTCAAATACTCGATCGCCTGATTGTCGCTTCCGTGATAGAACCCGGGCAGCAAGGGCTCGTCCGGATCGCTGTATAGATTGGAGTCGTTTCCGGTGACCTTGCCCGGGTAGTCAGGGCCATGGTAGTCGTAACCCATGAGCGAAACATAGGCATTGGCGGCAATGAGCCCGAGGTTGCCTCGGCAGTGTGTATCGAGGGGACAGTCGATACTGCGCAGGGTCTCCCAATCTCCCGGAACCTCGATGCTGATGAACGCTCGGCCGCCGAGTGCTTGTCGCAGAGAAACGACCAGTTGCGCGTAACGCTCTCCCTGCCCAGGGCCGAAAAACGCATCAGGCTCGAAGTCGAGATCGATTCCATCGAGATGGTACGCCTCGATGAGCGATACCGCGGACCGGACAAACGCCGCGGGCTGGTTGACGGCGTTGTCGAGGGAGGACTGGCTCCCGGCGCCGCCTACGGAGAGGACCTTCTGCAACGTATGATACCGGTTATTCAAACGCGCAAAGGCCGAGAAGCTGCCGGCCATGGCGGAAGCGGCATGTGGGCAAGCGCTCGGCTGTTGGCGGCAGAACTGCCGCACGTCGCTCGAGGACAGGTCGACCGCCGGGCGGTCGAAGTACACGCTGCCGGTGCCCCCGACCTTCAAAAAAGCATAGGCCATGACGTTGATGGCATCCAGCTGCCGACGCATATCCGCGTTTGCTTGTGTGGTGCCATCCGGAGCAAAGCTCCCGGGCATGGGATACCCCGCGTATCGGGACGTATTGTCGGACCAATACGCCATGAGAACTCGGTGAGCCGGATTGCGTGCCGTCTCCGCGGTCGCCGCCGGCAAGATCGCGGCCGCCAGCAGGTAGCCACCCAATGCCACCACTGAAAGCCTGCCAGTCACCCTATCGAGTCCTCAAGCGCGTGGGCCTCGGTCGCGTCCTCGGCACATGACGTTTCATCGCAACGGTTCCGCCATCACGGTCCACTGGTTCCCACTGGGCTTACCGCGGGGGTGGCCAGACCACACGAGGACCAGACCGATCACCACCATGGGAATGCTGGACCTGGGCATCTCCGCAGGGCGGCATTTGCGAGACTCCGGGCTCGAAGCTCAGTGGCCGCTCCCCAAGGCCCGGAAGGCGACTGGCGCGTCGATGCGTCAGTCGGGATCTATTGCGGGTTCGCCATTTCGGGGCAGGTCCTGCGCGATGCGCCAGAGAACCCCCGAAGGATCGGAGAGAATAAAGTCGCGCATGTGCCAGGGTCTATCATCGGGCGGCTCTGCATGCACGCCGTACTTCTCGATGATCTTCTTGTCCTGGATGCTGGCCCACCACGCATTCACATCCTTCACCAGCAGATGCATCATGAAGTTCTCAGCGAGTTCCTTCACGTAGAAGCGCTGAAGCAGAAAGCCGACTTTTCCGTGGCTACCGTGATCGCCATAGTGGAAATAGGCAAGATCACCCTCGGTTCCCCAGCACAATGTGAATCCCAAGTCCTGATAGAACTGCTTCGAGAGTTCGAAGTCCTTCGCCGGCACGAACGCCTTGAGTTCGATTGGTTCGGTATTACTCATCGGAGCGCCTACGGCACGCAATTGCGGCGGCGATAATACACCCTGCCCGCGCTCCGGGCCGCTTAGGTTGGTCTGACCCAGACCGGCAGAATGTACCGGACGTGGCTGGCCGTCGTGACGCAGCGCCGTGCCGTGTGATCCTTGCTGCTGGGGCCGTTCGCAGCAGCAATGAGCGGAGCCCGCCGGGGTGACCGCGCCGGGGAACGCTGTGGGCAAAGCTCGAGCGCCAGGCTTGAACCGAACACCGCCGGCGCCTCGTGGCGCCTGCTGTCGAAAACAGATGGGTTCGCCCGGCTATAGGACGTAGCGCCGGCGCCTTGCCGGCCTCGCCGGAGGCTCGCCATGAAGCTTTACGAATTCGGCCCCACCCGATCGATCCGGGCTCGCTGGATACTCCAGGAGCTGGCCGTAGAATTCGAGACCGCCAGTGTCAATCTGCCAGCGCGCGAGCACAGCAGTCCCGAGTTTCTGGACCTCAATCCTGCGGGAAAGGTCCCAGTCCTGGTTGACGGCGAGCTCGTCTTGACCGAGTCCGTCGCCATCGTCCTGTACCTCGCCGAGAAGTACCCTGACCGCGGGTTCATTCCTGCCGACTTGGGGCAGCGCGCGGATTTCTACCGCTGGATTCTGTTCGCAGTCACGGAGCTTGAGCAGCCGTGGTGGCGGATCGCCAAGCACACCAACTTGTACCCGGAGCAGGACCGTCTGCCGGCCGACGTGGTCCTTGCCCGCCGCGACTTCCTGCCCATGGCGGCCGTGCTCGAGAAGCACATGCAGGGCCGCAATTACGTGGTCGGCGACCGCGTGACCGCGGCCGACTTCATTGTCGCATACACTCTCGATGTGGCCGGCGAGATGCAGCTGCTTGGCGAGTGCCCGGCTCTGCGCTCGTACGTCGAGCACATGTACGCGCGCCCGCACGCTCCGCAGCGCATTGCTGACATTTTCCGCGCAATGAGAGCGGGAACGCCAGCATAGAACGCCGCCTCTCGGCGCGGGGCGGCTTGTTACCTCACCACCGTCCACAACGACCGCCTTGTGGAAGTGTGAACGGTGGTCAGGAACCGCCTGATTCCGGGGATTGGGGTGCGCTTCTTGATCTGAGCAGCCCTTGCCGGCGTTCGTCTCTTTCTCTTCGATCTTGATCTCTATCGTCTTTGTCCGCGCGAC